>JBBIKM010000077.1:2286-21832 GCA_037445455.1 bacterium
CCCCCCACCGCCGGCCAAAGCGAGTTCTACCAGGCCACGCTCAAGAACGACATTGTCTTCGTCATCGGGCCGGCGGGCACGGGCAAGACCTACCTCGCGGTTGCCATCGCCGTGGCGCATTTGCGCGACCGCCAAGTCGATCGCATCGTGCTGGCGCGGCCGGCCGTGGAAGCGGGCGAGAGCCTGGGCTTTTTGCCGGGCGATCTGCGCGAGAAAGTCGATCCCTATCTGCGGCCGCTGTACGATGCGCTCAACGACATGATTCCCGCCGAGAAGCTGCGGCGTTATCTCGAGACCGACGTCATCGAAATTGTGCCGCTCGCCTACATGCGCGGCCGCACGCTGCACAATGCCTTCGTCATTCTCGATGAAGCGCAAAACACCATGCCCTCCCAGATGAAGATGTTTCTCACCCGCCTGGGCATCAACTCCAAGGCGATCATCACCGGCGACATCACGCAAATCGACCTGCCCAGCTCGACCACGTCCGGGCTGGTGCAGATTCGGGAAATCCTCGCCGGCATCGAGGGCATCGGCTTCGTCTATTTGGATGACAAGGACGTCGTCCGGCACAAGCTCGTTCGCGAGATCATCAAGGCCTACGATCAGCACCAGCGCTGAGGCCTGCGGAGTTTCCGCGTGAAAAAACCACCGACCAAGCCGTTTCTCCGAATCCGCGCCCTGCCGAAAATCCAGCTCTCCAGCATCCGGTGGTACCGGCATCGCTGGCAATTCGTGGTGATGGCGCTGTTTACCACCATCTGCGTGCTGCTGTTCCCGCAGGGCTCTTCCTTCCGCTTTGCCGATTTGCGCGAGGGCGACATCTACATCGGCGAGACCATCATTGCGCCCTTCACCTTCTCGATCAACAAAACGCCGGAAGAATACGAGCGCGACAAGCAGGCGGCGCGCCAGAGCGTCTATCCCATCTTCGTGCGGCGCGACAGTGTGGCCGCGGCGCAAAACAATGCGCTCGATCGCTTTCTCAGCCAACTGGAAGACGTGCTGGCCTCGGTGGCGCCGGATTCGGTGAAATCCGTGCAAATCCGCGAGCTGTTCGATCAACGGAACAACAGCATCTCCAACGACGGGCTGCGCTTTCTGCTCACCGGCTTCACACTGCGGCCGGGGGGCAACGGCCGGCTGTTGAATTTCGCCGCCTATCGCGAGGAGTTGGAGCGCATCCTGCGCGATGTGTACACCATCGGCATCATCAACCTCGAGCGCAGCGCGCTGCCCGACTATGTCACCAAGGTGGCGCTGCGCACCGGCTCCAACGAAGTCGTGGAGGAATTGGACGATCTCCATCACCAGGGCACGGTGAACAATGCGGTGCTGCAAAAGCTGCGTGAGATTGTCAACAGCACCGAACCCGCCATCAACCTCGGCTATCAAATCGTGACCTCGTTCGTCAGGCCGAATCTGTTTTTCGATCAGGTCGAAACCGAGGCGCGCGTCACCGAGGCGCTGGCGCGGGTGCCGCTGGCACGCGGCTCGGTGCTGGAAAATGAAAAGATCATCGAGAGCCACGAAAAGATCACGAAGGAACACATTCAAAAGCTGAACTCGCTGGCGGGCGCGCTGGTCGAAAGGAAAATGTCGGAGGGCACGCTTTCCCGGCTGCTGCCCACCGTCGGCAAGCTGTTCATGACCGTGCTGTCGCTGATCGTGCTCATTGTCTTTCTGCGCTACTGGCGGGTGACCATTTACGAGGACATTTCGCGGGTCATCCTGATCGCGCTGATTCTGCTGTTGGTGGTATTCCTCGCGCATGCCGTGCGCCGGATGAGCGTTTCGGAATTTCTCATTCCCTTCGCCATGGCGCCCATGCTGCTGACGATCTTTTTCGATGCCCGGCTGGCGTTCGTGGGCACCACCTCGCTGGCGTTGTTGCTGGGCAGCTTGCGCGGGAATGAATTCACCGCCACCTTTTTGTGCATTATCGTGGGCATGGCCAGCATTCTGGCGGTGCGCAAGGTGCGCTCGCGCACGTGGATTTTCAAAGCCTTTCTGTTTCTTGCGCTCGCCTACATTCTGGCCGCCTCGGCGCTGGCGTTTTTGCTGCACTCGCCGGGCGCACGGCTGTCGAGCAACATTCTCAACGGCCTGCTGAGCGCCGCCGTCTGCCCGATTCTGACCTACGGCGTGATGATCATCTTCGAGTACCTCTTCGACATCACCACCGACGCCACCCTGCTCGAACTTTCCGACCTCAACCGGCCGCTGTTGCGCGAGCTGGCGGTGCGCGCGCCGGGAACGTATCATCACAGCATTGTGGTCGGCACGCTTTCCGAGGCCGCGGCCGAGGCGATCGGTGCCAACTCGTTGCTGGCGCGGGTCGGCGCCTACTATCACGATATCGGCAAGCTCGACAAGCCGGAGTATTTCATGGAGAATCAGAAGGGCGGCAAGAATCCCCACGACAAACTGGCGCCCACCATGAGCCGGCTGATCATCGTCAATCACGTCAAGCGCGGCATTGAAATCGCCGAAAGCAACGGCCTGCCCAGGGAACTGCGCGATTTCATTCCGCAGCACCACGGCACCAATTTGATTTCCTACTTCTACCGCAAGGCGCAGGAACGCAACGACGAAACCGAGATTCAGGAAACCTCCTTTCGCTATCCCGGACCCAAGCCGCAAACCAAGGAAACCGGCATCGTGATGCTGGCCGACGGCGTGGAAGCGGCGGCGCGCTCGCTGCGCGATCCCTCGGTATCGCGCATCCGCACGATCGTGAGTCAAATCATCGCGCAGCGCTTCACCTCGGGGGAACTGGATGAATGCCCGCTGACCTTGCGCGATCTCAATCAAATCAAGGAAAGTTTCGAACGCACCCTGACCGGAATCTTCCACGGCCGGCTGCAGTATCCCGGCGGCCCGGAAAAATCCACCGAAACGGAGCGCAATGAAGCCACGGAAAAGGCGGCCGGCCGCAGCGCGGAAACCGGCGCCTCAGCCGGCGAGCAGGAAAACGGCAGCGAATGGCCTTTTGAAGCTGAAGGCAACCCGCCCGGCCGCGAGAAGCCGCGCCGATATTAAGCCCGAGCTGGCCGGGGTGCTGCAGCACCTCTGGCAGGCGCACGGTGCCGCTGACGCCGAGATCGAAATCCGGTTTGTCGATGAACCAACGATCTGCGGCCTGCACGAGCGGTTCCTGCAGGATCCTTCCCCGACCGACATCATCACCTTCGATTTGGGCCTCATGCCCGACCAACGGCGGCTGGCGCTGTTGTGTATTTGCCCGGCGGTGGCGGCACGGCACGCGCGCCGCTATCGCACCACGCTGCGCCGCGAGCTGCACCGCTTGATCGTGCACGGCGTTCTGCATCTGCTCGGTTTCGATGATCACGATCCCGCCCAGCGCCGCCGCATGCGCGACCGCGAACGGGCCATCCTAAAACAGTTGGCGATTTGAGCGGCCGCGCCCGCGGGCAGGCGCGCCACAACGTGTGACGGAAAGGCCAGCCCAACCCGACCGGCGCCGGCGGCGCTCTCGCAGCAACTTCTGCAGGCCGGCACGGTGGCGTTGGTGGGGGCTTTCGCGCTTGACAAATTAGAGGAATTTTCCTACCATTCCCGGCCTTGAAGAACAGGCAGCCGCCAGAATTCCAGCTTTGCTGCCTTACCGAGTTTTGCACTACTGCGAAGGCCGTCCAACCTCGATCAGATTCCCGCAGGGCGTTCACTTCCTTCAGGCAACCGCTTGCACACCAAGCAGAGTGGAGAGCTGCACATGAATCAACTGCGTCGCGACCCGATTACCGGCATCTGGACGATCGTCATTCAGGATGGCGTAACCGTGGCGGATTTAAAGCCGGATGTACAGGCGGTGCGCACCATCGCCGGCGAATCCTGCTCGTACTGCCAGGGCCGCGAACACGAAACGCCGGCAGAAATCTTCGCCATCCGGCCGCCCGGCTCCAACCGCAACGAACCCGGCTGGCGCGTGCGTGTCGTGCCCGAGAAAATGCCGGTGCTGCAGATTCACGGCGATCTCAACAATCGCGGCCTGGGCCTGTACGATATGTTCGACGGCATCGGCGCGCACGAAGTCATCATCGAAACCCCGGAACACAACCAGCGCCTGGTGGATTTGTCCGAAAGCGCGGTCACCGAAGTGTTGAACACCTACCGGGACCGCATTGTGGATCTCAAGAAGGACGTGCGCTTCCGCTACGTGCTGGTGCACAAGAGTCTGCGCAGCGGCACGGATCCACACTTGCGCCACGCCCACAGCAACATTCTGGCGACGCCCATCACGCCGCAGCGCGTGCGCGAGGAATTCACCAACGCCCAGCAATTCTTCAATCTCAAAGAGCGCTGCCTGTTCTGCGATGTCATTCGTCAGGAGCTGGATGACAACCAGCGGCTGGTGGCCGAAAGCAGCGATTTCATCGCCCTCTGCCCCTTTGCCGGCCGCGCGCCCTTCGAAACCTGGATTCTGCCGCGGCGCCATGAGACTTTTTTCGAAGAACAGGGCAAGATGCCCGGCCTGGCCAAAATCCTGCTGGCGGTACTCGGGCAGATGCGCAACCTGCTCGGTGATCCCAACTACGTGATGGAGATTCATTCCGGCCCGAATCTGAATGCCGGCAAACAGCGGGGCTACTGGAAAACGGTGGAGCGCGATTTCCATTGGCATTTGGAAATCACGCCGCGCTTGCGCAGCTACACTTCATTTGAAATGGGGTTCGGTTTTCCCGTCAATCCCATGCCGCCGGAGAAGGCGGCGGAAATCATGCGCCTCGCTGCTGTTGTCTGAGCGCAGCAGCGGCGCCGACCCGCTCACGGCAGGCTTGCGCCATGCGCCTTTCGCCCTCTCACCTGCGCCGGCAGGCGGCACCGGCAGCCACGCTCGCACTGTTGCTGGCCACGGCCGCGGCCACGCAGCCTCTGACCGAGGCCGCCTCAACGCCCTCCTCCCGCCCACGATTCAACTGCAACCCTGCGTGCCTCTTTTCTGCCAGCCCGCTCACGGCAGCTCTGCCGCTCGAACAGGCCGCACGCTTTTCTCTGGCAAATTTCAGCCGCGGCGATAGTGCGCGCCCGCAGGCGCACGCGCTGCCGCCCTTCCCGCCGCCACCGTCCCTCTCGCGGCAACGGTTGTTGCTCGCCGGCGGCGCATTGGTAACGGCGAACTGGATTCTCTATCATCAACTCAATGAGGCCTGGTGGCAGGAGAAGCGCAGTGGATTTCATTTTTACCGGGGCTACCGCCGCACGCACGGCGCCTACGATTTGGGCTGGCACGACAGCTACTACTATCATCTCGACAAGGCCAGCCATGTGCTCGCCGGGCTGTTCATGACGGAGTCTCTCTTTGAAATCAACCGCTGGGTGGGATTCTCCGAAACCGGTGCGGCGCGCGTGAGCGCGATCGTGGCAACGGCACTCCTGCTCGAAGTGGAAATCTACGACGGCTTCTTTGCAGAATGGGGATTCAGTCTGGGCGATTTTCTCGCCAATGAATTGGGCGTGTTGTGGGCCACGGCGCAACGGCGCTCGCCCGGCCTGCGCGCGGTTCGCCTCAAGATCAGTTACGATCCGCGCGCGCCCATCGCAGAGGATTCCTGGATCAAGAGCTACAATGCCATGACTTTTTGGTTGAGTTTTCCGGTGCGGCCGTGGCTGCCTTCCGCGGCGCAGCACGTGTGGCCGGCCTGGCTCAATCTCGCGGCCGGCTATGGCACCGACCGCCTGCGCCACGGCCGGCTGGAAGCTTATCTGGCGCTTGATGTCAACGGCGCGGCGCTGCTCCAATCACGCAGTCCCTACACGCTGCCGCTGCGGCTGCTGTTGACTTACGTCCATCTGCCCCTGCCGGCGCTGCAATTCAAACCGGCCGTGCGCTTCTTACCCCTGCAATTTTGATGCGGAGCTGGTAATGCCTCTGCTGCAAAATCCGATGGCCATTTTTGCGGTGTGCGCCGGTCTGTGTGCGCTGGTGTTTTGGATCGGCGCGCAACCGTGGGCGCGCCGCTTCTTCAGCATCGTGCCTTCGATTTTGTTCGTGTACTATTTGCCGACGCTGGCCACCACCTTCGGCGTCATCCCGGCGGTCTCGCCGGCATATGATTGGATGCGTGACTATTTGCTGCCTTTCAGCCTGTTCATTTTGATGGTGACCGCGGACTTGCCGGCCATCATCAAAGTTGGTCCGAAAGCGCTGGCGATGATGCTGTTTGGCTCGCTGGGCGTGATTCTCGGCGGCGTGGTGGCTTATGCCATTTTCGAAAAATGGCTGCCGCCCGAGGCGTGGAAGGGCATGGCCGCGCTCTCCGGCAGTTGGATCGGCGGCAGCGGCAATTTCGCGGCAATCAAAGAAGCCGTGGCCGCGCCCGACAGCATCATCGGCCCCATCATCGTCGTCGATACCGCCGTGGCCTACAGTTGGATGGGCGTGCTGCTCTTTCTCGCGAACTATCAGCAGCCGCTCGACCGGCTGCTGGGCGGCAGCTCGGAAGTGTTGCAGGATCTCAACCGCCGCATGAAGGATTATCAAGAAAGCCAGCAGCGCCCCATTACCGTGTCCGATCTGTTCTTGATCATCGCGCTGGGCTTTGGCGGCGCAGTCATCAGCCAGACTCTCGCGGGCAAACTCTACGGCTTGACGCATGCGACGTTGCAGCAAAACCTGCCGCTGGTCGACTCGATTTTCACCGAATTCACCTGGTTGATCATCCTCATCTCCACTGCCGGCATTCTGCTTTCATTTACGCCGCTGCGCCGCCTCGAAGCTGCCGGCGCTTCCAAGGTGGGATATGTTGCCCTTTTCCTTTTTCTCACTTCAATTGGAGCGAAAGCCAATCTTGCCGGTTTGCTGGCCGCGCCGGTGCTACTGCTCGCCGGTGTGGTGTGGATTTTCTTTCACATTTTTTTCCTGTTCGCCGGCGCGCGCTTGATCAAGGCGCCGATGTTTTTGGTGGCGATCGGCAGCCAGGCCAATATCGGCGGCCCCGCCAGCGCTCCGATCGTGGCGGCAGCCTACTATGAAGCCATGGCGCCGGTGGGCGTGCTCATGGGTGTGCTCGGTTATCTGGTGGGGAATTACGGCGGGTTGTTGTGCGCTTTGCTGCTGCGCCTGCTGGCGGGATGAGAGGGAACGCCTGAGTGACCAGCGGTGTCAGAGTGATCCGCCGCGGTTGCACCGTTGCTTTTGGCGCCTGGAACCGGGCGTGGTGAGGCCACGGCACAGCGGTGGCGGATCAGACCCACCAATAACTGGCATGATTTCGGCAAGAAAACTTGCGCAGCCGCGGCCGGTGCGAGGCATGGTGTCAAATCAAACTGGCTGACTGCAACGCACCGGCCGTCACGCTTTACTGCAGCAATAGGAGTTTTTGCGAAGCCACCCAATCCCCCGCGATGATTTTGCAGAAATACACGCCGGTGGACACAACATTGCCGCCCTCATCTCTGCCGTTCCAGCGCACGCGATGGAGGCCGGCCGGCAGCCTGCCGGCAAGTAGATGCTGCACGCGCCGCCCGCTGAGATCATAAACCGCGAGATCGACCGCGCTGGCCGCCGGCAAGTGAAAGGCAATCGTAGTGGCGGGATTGAAAGGATTGGGATAATTGGGCAACAGGGCAAACGCAGCCGGTAGCTGTTCGGCGGTTGCGAAATCCGCGACGGCAGTGGCCGTGAGCGCCGCGAGAAAATCGACCTTGCCGTAGCCCCATTTTTGATTGGGCACCGGGCCGGTAAACGCGTCGCGCCGCGCGCTCGCCGTTAGCAGGTTGCGAATTTGCAGCGCATCACGATTGGGATTTTTTTCCAGCAGCAGCGCAATTCCGCCTGTGACCAGGGGTGCAGCGAAGCTGGTGCCGCGTCCCACCGCATGGCGGTTATCCCGCAAGATGAAAGCATTCGGAAACGAGGCGGTTCCCTTCCAAATGCTGAAGGAGCTGTTGGGCGTGGCCTCGGCGGAGAGCGTCGAGGCAATCATCTGGCCGGGCGCGCTGATTTCCGGTTTGGTGCGGCCGTCGCGTGTTGGCCCGCTGCCGGAAAACGAGCCGGCGGCGCCCAGCACGACACCGGGACTCTGCAGCGAGTTATTATCCAAATCCACCCAGGTGCGCTTGGTGTTCCACGCGCCCACCGTAATCACATTCTTGGCGGTCGCCGGAATCGTCACCGTGCGCGTGGTATCGAGATTTGAGGTCAGCGCCGCGCCCATGCTGGAACCGACCAGCCAGAGATCATACCGGCTGACGTTGCCGGTGATGGTCAATTTCCACGTGCCCACCGCCGGCAGATTGCTGCTAAAATCGAAAATCTGAAGCAAGACCTCCTTGTCGTTGTTGAGCGGATGAGCGCCGGTGGAGGCGTTGTCGATGATGACGGCGCCGTTCGGCGTGTCCTGCGCGAAACGCACGCCGCTGTTGGCGGTGTATTGCGCGTTGTTCGGCGCGGTCAGGCGGAAGGAGAGCGTGGCGTTACCCGGATACCAGGCAGTCATTTCGAGATAGTCGTTTTGCGTGCCGCTGCTCGCGGTAAACGTGGGCACGTTGAAATTCACCGTGACGGAATTGCTCACCGGGCCGCCGGCATGAATGTCGTTGTCGCCGTCATTGCCGGCCGCGACCACGATCACTTTGCCGGGTTTGCCCGCGCCCACCAGCGCATCGATCGCCTGCTCCTGCAAACTGCTGCCGTCGTGCGCGCCGCTGTGGCCGCCAAAACTCAAGTTGACGACATAGGGCTTGCCCAACCGGCCGGCCACGCTGTCGATGAAGCTCAAGCCGCGCACGGCATCCGCATCGGAAATATTGCCGCTGTCGCCGTTCTTTGATTTGACGAAAATGATATCCGCTTCCGGTGCCATGCCGGCATAGGTTCCCGCCGGAATGTTGGCGCCGGTGGCCAGGCCGTTGCCGGCTGCGCTGCCGGTCACATGCGAGCCATGGCCATTGCGGTCAGCGGTGGCGAGCGCGCCGCCGCCGCTGAGCGCCGCATTGATCTCCGCCTCGGTGTAGATCATGCCGCCCTGGCTGAGATCGAGCAGATATTTGATGCGGGTTTGGCCACCGGCTTTGCGAAAATCACCATGGCGCCAATCAATGCCGGAATCGATCACGCCGACGATCACGCCCTTGCCGGTGATTTTGAACTGCTGCGCGGCGGCTTTGCCTCCGGCCTCCACCACGCCCGCGTCATTGCTGAAGCGCAGCAATCGCGCCGCTTCCAGATAAACGACGTTGGGCAGTCCGGCAATCGCCTGCAACTGCGCCACCGGTGCCTCCAGCACGGCGATCTCGCCGATCATCGCCAGCACGCGGGCGCCGGCGGCGGCCAGTTCGCTGCGCGTGCCGCGCGTCTTGACCAGCACGCTGGCGAACTCGCCCTCGGCGGTGGCGTGCAGGCCGCCTGCGTGAGCCAGCAATCCTTTTTGCAGTTCCGGTTGCTGCAACAGCAGCCGCAGCCGCGGATCGAGTTTGGCGGCAACCGGCCCGGGTAATTCTCCCGCAAACAGCGGAACCAGCGTGAGCATGAAGCAGGCGGCCAGGTGGAGCCGCGGGTGAAATTTGCGCATTGGTCTGATCTCCTTGGCAAAAGTTATTGCACCGCGTCCTGCTGCAGACGATAGTCTTTTGACGGTTCGAGGTAACTGACGAACTCAAGTTCGGCAACCGGCAGCAGGGCGGAAGCTGGCAGCATGGCCGTTGCCACGGTGCCGGTGTGAGCGAGCAGCTTCACGCCCTGTTCCTGCAGTTGGGCCTGCTGCGCCGGCGTCAGCGGCTGCTTGAATTTGATCAGCACGGCGACCTCTGCGACGTTTGCCGCCGCCGGCTCCGGCAGCCGGCTGCGCAACCGGGGATCCAGTTTTGCGGCGGCGCCGGTTTCGCTGCGCGGACCGCGCGGCGAGCAGGACAAGACGAGAAACGGCACAACGATCAGCAGCAACACGAACAGGCGTCGCATGATTTTACTCCCAGGCTTGGAGAAACGGTGAGCAGGCCCGCGCCGCGGCGCTTCCGGCCGGCGCGCTGAAAATTCCGTGGCCGATGGTGCGGAGATTTCCTATTTTTTGCAACACGATTTTCCGAGGGCATGTGAAGAGCATAAACCAGACCGCCGGCCATTCTCAACCGAAACCGCAACTTTCCCGCGGCAAACGCCTGACGTTTTGGCTCGCGACGCGCTGCGGCTGGCTGGCGCTGCTGCTGATCGGTCACTGGACGCGCGTCCGTCTGGTGGGCCGCGAACACTTCGAACGGCTGCGTGCCAGCGGCAAGCCCTATCTCATTTGCACCTGGCACGGCAAGATTCTCATCCCCATCTTCATTCACCGCAATGAAAATATCTGCGGCATGGTCAGCGAGCATCGCGACGGCGAGATGATCGCGCAGACGCTGCATCGCATCGGCTATACCACGGTGCGCGGTTCCAGCACGCGCGGCGGCAGCCGTGCGATGATCGCGATGATTCGCGCGTTGCGCGCCGGCGGTGCCGGCGCCATCATGCCGGACGGCCCGAAAGGCCCGCGCCATCACTTCAAAGCCGGCGCCATCGCCATCGCGCAAAAAGCCGGCGCAGACTTGCTGCCATTGACTTTTGCGAGCTCCGCCTGCTGGCGGCTGCAAAGCTGGGATCAGTTCGTCATTCCCAAACCATTCAGCCGCACCATTGCCCTCTACGGCGAACCGGTGGCGGTCGACGCCACTGCCGGCGCTGCGCAACTCGAGAGAGTGCGGCAACAGATGGAGCAGCGCATGCTCGCACTGGAGGCCGAGGCCGAGGCGCATTTTTCGAAACTCCCCTGCGCTTCAAATCGCAGCCGCACAGCGCAAGCCGGGTAAAGCCGGCTCATGACCCAGCGGATGGTCAGTCGCCCTCCGAAGATTCCGGCCTTGCGCCTGAGAATTGCTTCTCAAACAACGAGGGCAAGAACAGAAGTAAGATTCCGTTTGCCTTTGGCGCGATGACAAGGATCCATTACCCCGCACTCCTGCCGCTCTCCTGGCTGTATCGCGGCCTGGTTCACCTGCGTAACTGCGGTTACGATAAAGGCATTCTGCCTGTGCAGAAGGTGCCGGCGCGCGTGCTGAGCGTGGGCAATCTGTCCGTGGGCGGCACCGGCAAAACGCCGCTCACGATTTTTTTGGCAAATGCCCTGCAGCAGGAAGGCCGGCACACTGCGATCGTGGCGCGCGGCTACCGGCGCGCCGGGCGCGGCACCTGCATTGTCAGTGACGGCCGCGGCCGGCGCGCTGATCTGCACGCCAGCGGTGATGAGCCGCAATTGCTCGCGGCCGCTTGTGCCGGCACGCCGGTGATTGTGGATGAAAGCAAGACGCGCGCCGCGCAAGTCGCGGTGGCGCAGTTTCAGCCGCAAGTGCTCTTGATTGATGACGGCTTTCAGCATCGCCGTTTGCACCGTGATCTCGATATTGTGCTGGCGCCGGCTGAGCTGCTGCGCGACGCCGCCTGGCTGTTGCCGGCCGGGCCCTTGCGCGAGCCGCGGGGGAATCTGCGGCGGGCGCACCTGCTGCTGCTCACCGGGCTGTCTGCTCTTTCTGCTGCGGCGCAGGAAGCATTGCGCAGCCTGTGCGCCGATCGCTACGGCGTCAAAACTTTTGCGCTGGAGTTTCAGCCGCGCGGCCTGCAGCCGCTGATCGGCGGGGAAGCGCTGCCCGCCACCGCCGCCGCCGGCCGCCGCGCGGTGCTGGTGAGTGGTATTGCCAATCCCGCGCGCTTTGTGGAGATGCTGCGCGGCCTCGGCATCCAGCCTGTGGCGATTTTGAATTTTTCAGATCACTACAACTATCGCGCCAGCGACGCGCAACGACTGGTCGACCTGATGGCACGATCGCGCAGTGATCTTCTGGTCACAACCAGCAAGGACGCAGTCAAACTGCGGCAATTCGACTGCTGGCGCGGTCTGCCGGCTTACGCTCTCGAAATTCAAGCTGCGCCGGCGCCGGAGTTTTTTCCGGCGGTCAACCAGGCGCTCGGTTTCACCGCAATGACTGCGCCGCCGCACGAAAATTGAAAAAATGCCAGCCTGACAGCGCGAGAAAAGCCTTGCGATTCACTGACCGGTTTTGTATTTTCATCGCCGCAAATCAAGGGAAAAATGGTTTTTAGCTGCGGATGAGCCTTACCTCTCCCATGACGCACACGCCGCCACACTTTCGCCATTTTGAATCTTCTCATCGCATCATCCCTCAGCATTTGATTCAAATAAAGTGACAGCCATGACAGAAGAGAGTACCATTGGCCGGAGGGCCCGGAAATATTCGATTTTGGTGGTCGACGACGATCGCAACATTTGCAAGATGATCGAAATCAACTTGCGCAAGGAAAAAGAATATGTCGTCGATACGGCGAACAGCGGGGAAGCCTGTTTGAAGATGATCCGGGAAAACGTTCCGGATTTGATTCTGCTCGACATTCAAATGCCCGGGATCGATGGCATCGAAACCCTCACGCGCATTCGCAATGAAGAGCCGCGCATCCCGGTGGTAATGATGTCGGCGCACGGCACCATCGAAAAAGCGGTGAAGTCGATGAAGCTGGGCGCCTATGATTTCATTCAAAAGCCGTTTCCCAGCGACCGGCTGCTGGTGACGGTGCGCAACGCCCTCACCACCAGCTCACTCAAGCAGGAGATCGATTCGCTGCGCTCGGAACTGAAGGATCGCTTTCAGTTCAAGAACATCATCGGCCAGTCCGGCGTCATGCAGGAAGTTTTCCGGGCTCTGGAGAAGGTGGTCAACAGCAATGTCACGGTGTTGATTCAAGGCGAGAGCGGCACCGGCAAGGAGTTGATTGCGCGCGCGATTCACTACCACAACCCGCAGCGCAGCAACAAGCCCTTTGTTGCGGTAAACTGCTCGGCGCTGCCGGAGTCGCTCCTGGAGAGCGAATTGTTCGGGCATGAGAAGGGCGCGTTCACCGGCGCCACCGGCAAGCGCATCGGCAAATTCGAGGTGGCGAGCGGCGGCAGCATTTTCCTCGATGAGATCGGCTTGATGACGCCCGCCACCCAGGCGAAGATGCTGCGCATCCTGCAGGAGCGCGAATTCGAACGCGTGGGCGGCAACGAACTGGTGAAGGTGGACGTGCGCGTGATCTCGGCGACCAACCGCGACCTGGAAGAGGCGGTGCGTGAAAATGAATTCCGCGAAGACTTGTTCTACCGCATCTCGGTCTTCCCCATCAAGCTGCCGCCGCTGCGCGAGCGCCGCGAGGACATTCCGCTGCTGGCGGCGCATTTCATCGACAAGTTCGCGCGCCAGGAGAACAAGGAAGTGGAGGGCATCGCGCCGGATGCGCTGGAGCTGCTGATGGCCTACAACTGGCCCGGCAACGTGCGCGAGCTGGAAAATGCCATCGAACGCGCGGTGGTGCTTGCCTCCACCCGGGAAATCACTCCCAAAGATCTGCCGAACACCGTGCGCGCCATCGGGGAGAAGCGCATCTACGAATCCGACAACACCCTGTCGAGCTGGATCGAGAAACTGGAGGAAGAAGCGCTGCGCAACGCGCTGCTGGAAAACGGCGGAAACATCTCACAGACCGCGAAGAAGCTCGGCATCGGCCGCGCCACCATATACCGCAAAGCCAAGAAATACGGCCTGCCGATGGTCAAATAGCCGCACCGGCATTTACGCTGCTCGCAGAAAGGGCATCCACCCTGCCGCTGTCAGGTGGGATGCCCTTTTTGTTTCGACGCCGGGCGTGCAGCATGAACACCAGCGCCGCCAATCCCACCGGCAGGGTGAAGGTCAACACCCGCCAGGCGGCGGAAAGCACGCCCACAAAATTCTCCGGCAATACTTCGCGATAGAGCAGCAAGAAACCGAACTCGGCGCCGCCGACCGCACCCGGCGAGGGCACGAAATTCATCATCATGAAGAGCAGCCATTGCGAGACGATCACCTGCACGGCGTCGAGGTTCTGGCGCAAGCCTTCCAACAAAACGACCAGCAGGCTGCAACGGCATGCCCAATGCACCCCCGCCAGTCCCACGGTCACCAAAAAGCGCCAGCCGCCGTGTGTGATCACCTGCCGCAACGTCTGCAGGCCGATGCGAGCTTGCTGCCGGCAGTTCCGCCACCATTCCGCCACTCTGTTTTTGTGACGCAGCGGCAGACTGCGCCAAACCAGCTTCGCCACCGCCCCTGCGGCCGCCACCGCGAGCAGCACCGTGAGCAGAAGGTCGGCGCCCTGCCACTCCTGCAGCGGCAGCAGTTCCCACAGCGCGCCGAGGGCGAAGAACTCGCGCGCGGCCGGCGAAAGCAGGAGAACCGCCGGCACACTGAGCAGAAAGAAGAAGTACTCTTCCAGCGTCCCCAAAACCATCAGCGAGGCGGCCGTGCCGGCCGGCACGCCGCGCTTGACCAGCCAGCCGAGTTTGAAGTAACCGCCGCCCACAGCCGTGGGCGTGACCGCGGACACCGCCTCGGCGGCAATGACAATGCGCAGAATCTCAGGGAAACGTGCCGGATGGCGCAGGAAGCTCATCCATACCGAGAGCCGGAGAGCGCTGAGCAGCCACGGCAGGAGCGCCATCGCCAGCAGCAGCAGCGCATGCGAAAGGGGAAAATGGCGCAAGGCCTCGAGTGCCGGCTGATCGATCGTGCAGGCCGAATAGACCGACGTGATCAGCAGACCGAGGCTGAGCACAACAATCAAACGCATGGGAAAAAAACGGGCAGGGTCAGCAACCATGCACAACGGCCCATGGGCCGGGCGTGAACATCGCACGGAGGTTGTCAACGAGTTTCAGATCACAGCCAACTGGGGAACAGCTACGACCTGCTCCGAACTTCTGCGGCGCAGGTGCCGCCTGGGCGAGCCGGGCGCCGTGGCAAACGCCTGCTGGAGTTGTTGGTAACACCCGCTGAGCTGCCGGCTGCGCACCAGCGAATTGGTGGCGGCAAGGCGTTCGATCCGGGTGTGCGGCAATCCCAGCCGATGCAGCGCGAGGCCGTCTTTGTCGTTTTCCACCAGCACCAATTGGCAGGCGCCATAGAACCAGCGCAGAAAGCCAGCCTCAGCCTGATCGGCTTCCTGCGGCCAGTAGGTGGCCACCAGCGGGAGTTGATGGTTGCGGGCATAGCTCAAACCCAGCAGGCTGAGCAGCGAAGTGTCAGCGAGATGAATCAAATCCGGGTGAAAGGCCTGGAGCTGCCGGGAGACGCTGTCGGACAGAGCTTGCGCCTCTTCCTGATCCGGATAGCGCGCCGCGGAATAAGGCTGCAGGCCAATCACTTCGGCGCGCGCAGCCAGCGCGGTGAGCGGCGAGCCGGTGAAGCAGCGGAAACTGATTCTGGCATGTTGGAGGTGAGGAAACACCCGGGCAAGGGGATGAGCCGGCGCGGTGGCTGAGAGGCTTTCGAGAAAAAAGGCAACCCGCATGAGAGCATCCTTTCTATGAGTATCGCAGAGCAGTCATCACTCTGAGGTAATCCGTCACAATCCTTTGTGAGCGTGGTGAGCAGGCGGTTGTCGGGCTGGCGACCTCAGACCAGGGCCGCAGAACGACAATGGCCTTCACCATCCCGCGCTTCTTCGGCAAAATTCAAACCACTGGCGCTGAGCGAGGACACGTAAAGTTGTCATAAATATGTGAATGCCAGAGGGCTGATTTTCTTGCGGCCAATATCCCGCCCCGGCCGGAGACGCGATTGCCGAGTGTTCGCTGGCGGGGAGAATTACAGGAATGAAAGTCGAAGACGTAATCGCGTGCGCGTTTGGTACGCCAGGGCGTCGCGGCCGCGCCGGCGAGGGTTCTGCTTGCTTTTCGGGGAAGGGAGGCTTTTATTGTGCAACTTTCGCGTGACAAATCAACCAACCGGAGTCGCTTCATGAGATGGAGGTTTCGCTTCAGCAGCCAGTTCTTCTATCGCTCCTTGGATTTCGTTGAAAAAGTCGGCAATCTGCTGCCTCATCCCACGAGTTTGTTCGCACTTTTCGCCGGTCTGGTCATCATCATCTCCGCGCTGGCCGCTGCCTTCGAGCTCTCGGCGATTCATCCCGGCACGGGTAAGACGATTGAAGCGGTGAGCCTGCTCAGCGGTGAAGGCCTGCGGCGCATTGTCACGGAGATGGTGCGCAACTTCACCAACTTCGCGCCACTCGGCACCGTGCTGGTGGCGCTGCTGGGCATCGGCGTAGCCGAGGGGTCCGGCTTGCTGGGCGCGGCCATCCGGTTGCTGGTGCTCTCTGCGCCACGGCGGCTGTTGACGATGGTGATTGTCTTCGCCGGCATCATGTCGAACGCCGCCTCTGAAATCGGCTACGTCTTGCTGGTGCCGCTGGGCGCCGTTATTTTTCTCGCGGTCGGCCGCCATCCGCTCGCCGGGTTGGCGGCGGCCTTTGCCGGGGTTTCGGGCGGGTACAGTGCCAATCTTCTGCTCGGCACAGTTGACCCGCTGCTCGCCGGCCTCTCACAGGAGGCAGCGCACATCATCGACCCGGCTTACCTGGTCAATCCCGCCTGCAATTACTATTTCATGGTGATCTCCACATTCGTGCTCACGCTGGTGTGCACGTGGGTGGCGGAGAAGATCGTCGAGCCGCGGCTGGGAACCTATACCGGCACGGAAAAGGCCATGGATCTGCAGCCGCTCTCCGCCGAAGAGAAGCGCGGGTTGTGGTATGCCTTCGCCACCGGCGTGGTCATCGTGTTGTTGCTGCTGTGGGCAGTGGTGCCGGAAGACGGCGTGTTGCGCGATCCCCGCAATCCGGATTTTCTGCATTCTCCCTTTCTCTCCGGCATCGTGGCCATCGTCTTTCTGACTTCGGCGATGATGGGCATCGCTTACGGCCGCGGCGCCGGCACCGTGCGCAGCGACGCCAGCGTCGTCGATGCCATGAGCAAAGCCATGGGAACGCTGGCCTCCTACATCACCCTGGTGTTTTTTGCCGCGCAATTCGTCGCCTATTTTTCGTGGACGAATCTCGGCTTGATTGTGGCGGTGAAAGGCGCGGAATTTCTCAAGGCGGTCGGCTTCGACGGAATCCCCTTGCTGCTCAGCTTTGTGCTGTTGTCCGCCGCCCTGAACATGTTCATGGGCAGCGCCTCGGCGAAATGGGCAATCATGGCGCCGGTGTTCGTGCCCATGTTCATGCTGCTGGGATACACGCCGGAACTGACCCAGGCCGCCTATCGCATTGGCGATTCCTGCACCAACATCATTTCGCCGATGATGTCCTATTTTGCATTGATCGTGGCATTCGTGCAACGCTACAGCAAGGGCGCCGGCATGGGCACGGTGATCGCCACCATGGCGCCTTTCACTGTGGCATTCTTGGTGGCCTGGTCGGGTCTGCTGGTCTTGTGGTTTGCGTTAGGTCTGCCGGTTGGACCAGGCGCAGGCTTGCGGCTCGCGGAGTAGCCGTGTGCGGCATGACTTGCCGGCCGCGCCGGTCTCCGCCCGCACACAAGACGCCGGGGCTCTTACAGGTGGGAATTCATGTCAGTCCGAAAACGTTCGAAGCCCGGCCGCGCCGGGATTCTCAAACCGCCCGGCGTCGTGAAAACACCGGGCATTTTGGTACAACGGCCAGGCCGTTGCAGAAACATGCTCGCAAGAGTTCACGAGTTCGGACGGAGGCCAATTACGCCGGCGGCTGTGCCTTGATCATTTCCGTAATTGCGGTGGCCACTTCCAGCGCATGCAAGCCGTCTTCGCCGGTGACCGGCGGCGGGGCCTCGTGTCTGATCGCGCTGGCAAAGCTCTCCAATTCGGCGCGCAGGGCATTGCTCTCGGGCGCCTCGCGTTTTTCGTAGATGATGTGCCGCGGCCGCGCCCCCTGATCGAGCCTGCCCAGCACCAGGGGGAAGGCCTGGCCGGCCACGGTTTCCTCCGGTGCTGTCAGGCGGAAGACTTCGCTGAAGCCCTGCAGAAAGTCAACCGAGATGTAGGCGTCGCGCTGAAAAAGGCGCATCTTGCGCATCTTTTTTTGTGAGATGCGGCTGGCAGTGACATTGGCCACGCAACCATTGGCAAACTGCAGCCGGGCGTTGGCAATGTCCGGCTCGTGCGAAACCACCGCCACGCCGTTGGCATCAACGCGGGTGATGGCGCTCTGCACCAGGCTCAAAATGATGTCGATGTCGTGAATCATCAAATCGAGCACCACCGCGACGTCGGTGCCGCGCGGATCAAATGACGCCATGCGATGGGACTCAATGAAGCGCGGCGCCAGCGGAAATCCCGCCAGCGCGCGCAGCGCGCCGTTGAACCGCTCGATGTGGCCCACTTGCAGAATCAGGTTCTGCGCCTCCGCCAGGGCAATGAGCTGCCGCGCCTGCGCAATGGTGGTGGTGATGGGTTTTTCGATGAGCACGTGGCGGCCGGCTTGCAGAGCCGCCAGCGCCGTGGTGAAATGATCGCTGGTCGGCACGGCGATCGTCAACGCCGCGCAATTTGCCAGCAATTCCGGCAGCCCGGCGAATGCGCGCGTGCCATGTTCGGCTGCCACTTGCCGGGCGCGCTCCTGATTGACGTCGAAAACGCCCGCCAGCTCAACTCCTGCAACTTCGCGCAGGCGCGCAACATGCAGTGCGCCCAACCTGCCAACTCCGGCAACTCCAATGCGAATCACCGCCATATTTTCTCCCGTCAGATGGGTCATCAGATCGCGTGCGAGGTGGCACGCTTCCTGTATTGCCCGGCAATGTAGGCTAGTTCGAGTTGTGACGCAATCGCAATTTCCGGCACCCCGGGTGACCGCGCCGCAACCCCAAAAGAGGAGCGGGAGAAGTCAGAGGTGGAACACGTCAGAGGCAAAAGCACGCCGGGAGGTGCTTCATGACATGACGCTGGCTCTCTCGTGCCTTCGCCGTTGTGGTTGAAGAGCTTTCAGAATAGGATTCCATGTTTGAAAGGGTCGTCCGCCCAAAGGCCTCGTTCCCGCTGTTTTCGCTGCGTTGCAAGCCTCTGTCATGTTGCAGCAAGTGCCTTTTCCGCGGAATCATCGGAGCCAAAAAACTTGCATCTTTGCATTGCCGTCGGTATTATGCACCTGCTTTTTGGAATCGCATCTCCCCGGGCCATAACCTGCACCATTCGTTTATGATGAAGAAAACCGCTTTGCTGTTGCTTCTGCCGTTCCTCGCGCTGGCATTCCAGAGCTGCCGCAAGAATCACAAAGAAATCGCCGAAATCATCCGGCTCGAAAACCGGCGGGTGGCAGCGCGTGAATTGGTCAAGTTCGTGATGCATCCGCAGGAGGAGGTGCGCAAGCGCGCCGCCATTGCCCTGGGCCGGTCGCAGGATCCCGATGCCGTGCCCGCGCTGGTGGACGCCTACCGGGCTTCGTCCACGCCTGCTCCCGGCCGTGCGGGTGGAAGCGGCCTTTGCACTCGGACAACTGGCGCAGGCCAACACCGTGAGCGTGGTGCTGGCCTTTCTCTCCAATGAAAAGGACCTGGAAGTTCGCCTGCACTTGCTCGAAGCGCTCGGCAAGATTGCCAGTGATTCCTCCCTCGGCCGCATCGATTCGACCCTGCAGCAGTTGCTGCAAGATGACATTCCCATTATGCGTGCCGAGGCAGCGCTCACCATCGGCCGGCTGGCGCACCGC
>JBBIKM010000077.1:21859-24156 GCA_037445455.1 bacterium
AGCTGACCGCCCTGCTGACGGATGATAATGAAGAAGTGCGCTGGCGTTCTGCTTATGCGTTGTTTCGCCTCGCTGACGCCGCCACGGCACCGGCATTAGAGCACGCGCTGCAGGATCGCAGCGCGCGTGTGCAAATGCAGGCGGCGCGCGCGCTCGGTGTCATCAATGCGCAGCAGGCCATCCCCTCGCTCAGCCGCCTCGCACACCAAGACCCGGATTGGCGCGTGCGCGTGAGTGCGGCACAGGCGCTCGGCAACCTGCTCGATCCGCAGCACGACACCACGATGACGGCGTTGCTTCCCCTGCAGGATCCCAATCTCCACGTCCGATTGACGGCCTTGCGCGCCCTCGGCACCGTCTACGAACACATGCCGCGCCGTCAGGCGCAAACAGCGCAGGCGGCAGTTGTCGAGTTCTTGTTGAGCCGGATCAAAGGCGCGGCAGCAAGCAGCGAACTCACCGCCACCTGGCATGAACAAGTGGCAGCAGCGCAAGCGCTGGCCTCGGCGCTCGGCCCGGAGGCCCTGCCCTCTCTCGCGCCGCTGGCCGCCAGCTCCGAAGTCTATGTTCGCGCCGGCGCAGCGCCGGCCCTGGCAGCCACACGCGCGCCCGGCGCAGTGCCCCTCCTGGAAAAGCTTGCCACGGATGAAGCAATGCTGGTGCGGATCGCTGCCCTGGAGGCCCTGCCGAAAGTTTCTGCACCGCCCCAAGCATTGCCGATATATCTAAACGCCCTCGCGAGTGGCGACCAGGTATTGACAGCCATCGCCGCACAAAATCTCGCCGCCGATTCCAGCGGGCGGCAGGAACATGCGGCCGCAATCATCCAGGCCTATGAGAAGTTGCAGCCGCCGGTCGACGTCGAAGTGGCACAAATGATTTTCAAAGCCCTGGCCGACTGCCGCAATCCCGCAGCCGTCCCGTTGCTCGAGGCGGCCTTGCAGGTGCCGGACAAACCGTTCGCAGCGGCAGCGGCAGCCGCACTGCAACAGCTTACCGGCCGGGATTACAGCGACAAGCTGCCCAGGGAAACCAGGCCGTCCTGGGATTTCGAGTATCGCGAAATCAGCAGGCTGCGCAGCGCCTGGGCCGCGGTGGAAACCGACGCCGGCGAATTCGAGCTGCAGTTTTTCCCCGAAGAAGCGCCGCTGGTCACGCTCAATTTCGTGCGGCTGGCGCAACGCGGATTTTTCAACGGCCTGCTCATTCACCGGGTGGTGCCGAATTTTGTGATTCAAACCGGCGACCCGCGCGGCGACATGTGGGGCTCGCCCGGCTATTCCCTGCGTTCGGAGTTCAGCCGGCTGCGCTACACCCGCGGCATGGTGGGCATGGCCAGCGTCGGCCCGGATACGGAAGGGTCGCAGTGGTTCATCACTCATTCCGACCAGCCGCATCTCGATGGCCGCTACACGATTTTCGCGCGCGTGCGCAAGGGCATGGAAGTGGTGGAGGAGCTGCAGGTCGGCAATCGCATCAAACGGATTACGATTCACTTTTGAGGAAGCAGTCATGAAAGGACTTTATCGCGCGCCGGCAGCAAGGCTCATGCTGGCCGGCCTCCTGGTGTTGGCCTGCCAACCGGAGCCCCAGCCGGAACAACAAACCAAGTCGTATTCGCTCGCCTTTGATCCCTCGCAATCAGACCCGACCGCGGTGCGCATCGCCGAGGAGGTGGGCCGGGCCGCGGGCGCTGACAAGCTTGCCCGGGTGAGACAGCTTTCCTTTCACTACACTGTGCAGTCGGACACTGGCGCAATCGTGGATTGGAGCCACGATTGGGACCGCCAGACGAATCGCTATCGCCTGGCCGGCCGCCTGGGCAAGGATCACATCGTGGCATATTTCAATCTCAGCTCGCAGCAGGAAGGCGCAGTCTTTACCAATGGCCGGCGCGCCGACGTGGAAGAAACGCACAGCCTGCTCGGCATGGCCTACTCGCGCTTCATCAACGACACCTACTGGCTGCTGTGTCCCTTCAAACTGATGGATCCCGGCGCCCGCTTGCATTACGAAGGCACGCAGGACGTGGAGGGCGAAACGTATCAAGTGTTGCGCTTGAGTTTCATCGAAAGAGTCGGGTTGACGCCGGATAATGTCTATCGCATTTATGTTGACCCGGCCACGCATCTGATCCGACGCTGGGAGTACATGCCGGTGGAAGGTGCCACGCCGGTCGCGGCATGGTGGGAAAACTGGCAGGACTTTGGCGAGCTGAAACTCGCGACCGAGCGCAAAATGGCAGGCAGTACGCGCCGCATCGTTTTTACCGGCATCGTGGCCGCCACCGCGGCCCT
>JBBIKM010000077.1:24170-25706 GCA_037445455.1 bacterium
ACAGCACCATCTTCGAAGTGCCATCACAGGCCGGCGCCGGCCAGCGCTGATTTGCGGCGGCCGCATGGAGATACTTTTCAAGGTCACAGAACCCTCTAGCGGCTGCTCACCGGCAGCTTTTCCTTGAGAGAGGCCGGAAGGTATTTTTGCGCCATCTGCAAGACGCCCGGCGGCCCGGCTGCCACCCACCTGCGCAGATTACGTTCATCTCCCCGAGCCTCCTGGCTGAGCCAGAGCGCCACGGGCAATGCCCCCCACTTCTGATCAAAAGGCCCGCTGGAAAGGCCGTGCAGCAGCGCGGCCGCTTCCTCCTCCCGTGCCTGGGCCAAAGCTGCCAGGCGCTCGACCAAAATGGGTTGCAGCCGGGCCAGCACTTCCTGCGCATGCGACGTCAATTCCCCGTCTGCACTCAGCCATCTGCGGGAAAGCGAACGATAGTTGCCCAACCCCTCGGTGAGGCATTCCCACAAGGCCACTTCGAACGGCGATTGCAGGGTCAACCCTTTCTGACGGCGCCAAACTTTGTGTAACACATGGGTGAATTCATGCGCGAAAAATCGGTCGATCCTGTCGTGATTGGCGGCAGCCGCGGCGGGGCCGTATTGGTGCTGCAGCTTGTGCAAGTCAAAGCAGATGATCGAATCGGCGAAGAGAAAAGCATCTTCGCCGCCGCGATTGCCCAGCAGAATCACGACGGTATCAGGCGGCGGGAGGTTCGCGAAGGGAATGCGCAACGAGTCGATCATCGCGGGCCAGAGCGCCGCCCGGCGGTGAATCAGCTTCGCCCAGTCCGCTTCTGCTTGCGACCATTTTGCCGCGCCGGCGAGAACCTGCGGCAGCAACTCGGGAGCGTGCCGGCCGCGAACAGCCGCGCGCCACTCGCGCGTGACCATGCCGCTCTCGGTGATGCCGTGGGTGATGACCAGCACCGTGCCGGCGCCGGCCCCCGCAGTCTCCTGCCCAACGACGAGTGTGGCCGTTGCCAGCAGTGCCGCATTTGCGCACGCAAAGAAAACCGTTCCAACAGACGGCAAGGCATTTCTCCTTCGGTTGATGCAATGGCAGCAACTCTGAATGAATCCGATCGCGCAACCGCCTGGCGCAAGGTCAAAAAACCTCTGCTGGCATGCAAGCGGAAAATCGCGGAGCGCGGCGCGTAATCCCTCGGTTACGAGTGAAGTCGCGCAGGCTTCCAGCCTGCCTGCAGACAAGATGTCCAATGTCACTGACTTTTCCCCTAAGGCAAAACAATTGAAGGCATGACCATTAAGAAATTTCTCCAACTATTTGCCTTTGTTTGTCAAGATGATCTTGAGGTAGTTTGACAAGGTTAAGCTTGCCGGGGCAAAAGCAATGACAGAAAAATGGCTGCCATAAATGTTTGGCTTGCAATTATCGAAGAAATGTTCATCGCGGCAACAAAGAGTTGTGAAATTTCTTTGCCGATCATTTTTCCGTTATTGCCTGCCCAAAAAGTTAACGCCATTGGACATGAGGTCTGTGCCACGTTTTCCCCTGATAACTGAGGCATTACCG
>JBBIKM010000078.1:0-25573 GCA_037445455.1 bacterium
GGGATGGGATAGTCGCCGCTGAAGCACGCATCGCAGAAATTCTCGGCCGGCTGCCGCCATTCCGGATGCGGGAACGAGACGGAAACATAGTCGCCGATCACCGGCGGTTCCGCCATTTCCGTGGCATCGTAGTCTGCACTTGCCGACCGGCGGATGCCGGCCCAGTTGAGTTGATCCTGCGCCTCGCCAGCGCGCGCACTGATCTGCACTGCCCATTCACCAGCCTGCCAGGCCATGACCGGCGCACTGACTTTGCCGATGCGGCCGGGCACTGCCACCGGCTGCACGATCAAGCGCAAAGGCGCAGTGGCCGGAACGCCCTGGCCGCGCACGACATAGATGGCATAGCCGCGCCAGGGATCCATTATGTCGGAGAAAGTCCATTGCCGCTCGAATGACCACAAACTTACGGTATCCTTGTCGGCATTGATCAAACGCAGCGAGCGCTTGTGCACCGGGAAGTTGAAGGGGGTGGCAATCAGGTTCCAGCCTTCCTGCACCGTCAGGGTGTCGGGGCAAACGGTGCGCCGGGTCTGTCCCGGGCCGCTGTCGAAAACCGTGTTCTGCTTGCGCGTAATCGCGAAGAAGGCCCGGCCGGGCGTGAACTTCCGCGCTTTGGTGCCTTCCTGCCAGCGCGTGGCCTGCGGATTCTCCGGCAGGTAGTCGAACAAGCGCCATTGCTTGGCATCATACGCGCCGAGATCATCCTGCAAGACGTTGATCGCGTTGCTGTCATCCAGATCATAGGGAATCGAGATCAACTGATAGCTGGTGGTGGAATCTCCGGAAACCAGCGGCACGGGCCGGCCGTCGGAATCGATGCGGAAATCGCCTTCACCGGTGACGCGCGTGCGCAGGGGATACCAATACTCGTGGTCATGATTCAGTGCCAGTGCGCCGCCCCTGTCATCATCACCGTCGCAGGTGGGACTGTTGAGCGGGCCGTAGGCCAGGTTGGGACCGTTGTACGCCGCCGGCACCTTGTCGCGGGCGATGGCGCGGAACTCAATGCCGCGACGGGTGACGCCGGCAATCGGAATCGTGAAGCGAAAGGTGTCGGTGCGGCTCACGCGGAAGGCCGGCACCGGCGGCGCTTCAGTCGCGGCGCCGCCCAGGCGGTAATGCACCCACACTGTGTCCACGCCCGAAAGACTGTCGCTGACCACCAGCCGGTCGAGGAAATCCTGGCCGATCAGCGCGATGTTGTTGCTGAGTGATTTGACGCGGCGGATCTCCGGCGGGCACATGTCGAAGCGATAGTGCGCAGCCGAGTAGTTTGCCGGGTTGACGTTGCCGGCGGAATCCGCCACCCAGACATAGAGGCTGTCATCGCCGCAAAGATCTTCGGAGTTGAACAGCACGGAGAATCTGGCCGTGTCGTTGGCTGCGCGAATCAGCTCCGCCTGGCCCTGGGCCTCGATTTGGCTTTTGGGCGGGGTTTTGAATTTCCAGAAGACCCGCGCGGCATCGCGGGCATTGCCCGGCAGCTTGAAGGAGAATCGCATGAGTTGGCCGGCGCCAAACCAGGTGGAAGACTGAATCTCAGTTGAAAGCACGCCATTGCTGAGATGCCGTCTCCAGGGGCCGTTGGAATTGCTGGTGGGGCGTCCGGCGCTGGTGGTATCAAACTTGAATGGCCGGTTCGCTTCCGGCGGCCAGCGATAGGCATTGGCATGGCCGGAATTTCCGGCTTTGTCGATCACCCAGACATAGACGAACCAATTGCCCAATCCCAGTTTCCTCAGCTTGCTGAGTGAGAGATTCACACACGTGAGCGAGGCGGCGGTGTCACTGGTTGCCAAGCGATAGAAACCGCCATTGGCCGTGTCTGCCGCAGAGGTGGGGCGCGTGTTGGGATCGCGCACGAATCGCCAGCGCACCTCGGCAATATCGCGGCCGTCTTGCACCTGCCAGCAGAATGGGATGCTGCCGCCGTTGGTATAGTAGGCATAGCCGCCGGGCCAGGTGTAGCCGCCGCTGAGGTACAAGTTGCGCACCACCGGTGTGCCGACGTAGTAGTACAACGGGCTGTAGAAGGGGCTGTTGTTGTAGCCCGAAGTGCCGTTCGTGCCGTCCAGCCAGATCCAGCAGTAGTTGCGACCGGCGGCCACGACGTTCCGCAGAGGAATCTTGAAGCACAGCGTGCCGCCGCTCACCACTGGCACCGCGCTGCCGGTAAAATCCGTGGGACTTTGCGGTGCGATGAAATCGGGAATGATCTTCCAGCGCACAAATGCGATATTGGCCACGTTGGCGGGCAGGCAAATCTGCAACGTGTCTGCGGAGAGATAGCCGGGATAGCCGCCATAGAGGTTCCAATTCACATTGATCGAGGTGATTGGCGGCGGTGGCTGTGGCGTTGGGTCGGCGGTGCCCTTCAACGGCAAGGCGCGCCGGCCTTCCGGCTGTGTCAAATCATTGGTTTGGAAAAAGAGCAGGCCCAGATACTGTTTAACGGTCGTGGGCTTGAATGTGACCTTGACTTGTTTGGTGTCGCCCGGCGCAATGTTCAGGGATTTGGTATCGAGTTGGAAAACCTCGGCATCGTTGGTCTGCAGGGTGCTGATTTGCAGCGGCTCACTGAAGTTTTTGGCGCCCACGGTGTCGTTGACCACCTGCACCGTGCTCGTCACCGCAGTGTTGACTTGCACGCGGCCAAAACGCAAAGTGTCACCGGGCAGCAAGACCAGTCGGGGGCCGGTTGCGGCGCCGCGCAACTTGACCGAGAGCGAATCTTTTTTCTGCGTGGCGCTGGTGAAGTAGATCCACAAACGATTCTGCGCCAGACGGCGGTTCACGGGACTGAAGCGCACCGTGAGGGGGAGGCGGCCTCCGCCCGGGACGACCGCATTCACCGGCGCCTGGATCAGGGTAAAGGGGCGCAGGCTGTTGTTCGGGGTGTACCCGGTGATGGTGATATTGGCGCAGCCCTTGTTCTCCACATAGATCACACTGTCGCGAGAGGTGCCGGCCTTGATCGTGCCAAACACCAGTGAGTCGGTGCTGGTGGTGGCGAGCAGGCCGGAACGATCGATGAACAGCGTGGCGGCATCGCCGCGGACGTTGGTAATCGTGTCACTCGACGTCTCTGCCATCGTGGCGCCTTCGCCCGCGGCCCTGGCACCGGAGATCAGAAACGTATAACGCCCGTCGCCGGAGGAGGGCACGTCTTCATTGATATCGAAACTGGCAAAGAAGGTGATGGTATCGACCCACTCGCGATCCACCATGGGCAGTTCGAGAGAGGGGGGCGACTGCAGGCCGAACTTCACCTGCGGGAAGGTCGCTTTATCCATCGCCGTATCGAAAGTCATTGTCAGGGAGACCTTGGCGTTGCCCGTACACGTCACCGGTTGGTTGTTGACGCGAAACGTCATCCGGATGAGCTGGGGCTTCTCCTGCGCCCAAAGGGAGAGGCTCCCCAGGGCCGTCATCGCCAGGGTGAGATAAAGTACCGATCGCTTCATGTTGTGGACCTCGTTCGTGATGTTGAATCGCATGATGCGGTGCTGCGTGTCCGAATATGGAAAACTCAAATCAGCGCGGTTGGGCAGGTGCAGGCAAGATTGAGCGGGCCGGGTGCGGGGGTGGTGACACCGATCAGCCGGTGCACCAATACCGGCAGATGCTGCGTCAGCTCTGCGAGCGTGCCGAAGAAATCCTCGCGCACACGCTGCACGATCCGGCCACTGGCCGCGTGCACCAGGCGAACCTCGAGAGCATAAGCACCGCCCACTTTTTGCAGGCTGCCGACGGCGATCACCTGCGCACCGAGCGCGCGCCCGATTTTTTGCACGCGCTGTTCGTCCACCACCGCCGTCACGTTGACGGGGAAGATGTCACTTGCAGCCGCTGCTGCGGCGAGCGGCAGGCATTCAAACAGGGCGAGTTGCTCGAGTTCGGCGTGCAAACGCGCATTGAGGCGGGCAATCGCCTCCGCTTCTTTTTCATTCTCTGCGACAAAGCCGAGCACGGCCAGTCGAGGCGGCCGCGCCGCCGGGGGCTGCGCCGCTGCGCCGGCGGCGTTGAGCAAGCATGCTGCACACAGGAGGACGATGATCCGGCTGGCACCGCGTTTCATGATGCTGATTCCTGTTTACGTCAGAGGCCTGCGCCTCCCTGCGGGAGCAATGATGATGCGATTCATCACGGCAGTCGCTTCCGAACGACTGCGGCCCGAATCGGCAAACCCGGTGCCAGGCAGGCAGGCTGGCCGGCAGGCGTTGCGTCTGCTGCCGGTGCGGTCGCTGCCCCAGCGGCTGTTGGAATCAGCCAGGTTATTTCGTTTGATTTCAAGGAGCCCAAGTCGCAGTGCTGAAGGCGCAGCGTGCTTGTTGGCGCGGCGTGCGCTTGTTTGCCGGCGCTGCCATGTGCGCGCTTGAAACAACTGTCAAGCGCTGAGGCACCTGGTTGGCACCGGCAGGCGACCACACTGCTTATGGAAAAGTTGGGGGGGCAGGCAAAGTGCCGGGATCGATACCGCCGCCGTTGCCGTTTCCATTGCCATTGTTGTCATCTTTGCCCATGGAGGAGGCCGCGAAAATGCCCGCGCCCACACCGATCGCCACCAGTCCAGCCACTAACAGCGTTTTGCCCGACTTGCTTTTGCCGGTGTCCTGGGCTGGCTCAGACTCGGTGTCGGAGGGGTCTGTGCTCGCCGAGTTTTCAACCGCGGTCATTTCTTGTGGCGGTTCGGTTGATTTGGCGGGCCGCGCGGCTGCGCTGCTGGCAGTCGTGGTGCCGACCAGCCGCTTGGTCAAGGCCGGAATGCGGGCTTCGAGTTTCTTGAAGTCACCATCGACTTCATCTTTGACCTTCTGCACCACCTGGCCGCTTTTCACATGCACCAATTGCACCTCAATAAAATAGAGCGGCCCAATGCGATTGATGGTGCCATTGGCGACCAGCTTGACACCCAGGGTCTTGCCGGCCTCGACCGCGCACTCCACCGTGCTGCAGCCGGTTTCCAGCAGGGTTGTGCCCGACAGCCCGGCCATCACCTGGTCTTTGCTCACCATCTCGAACAGGCCGGTGGCCTGCATTTCCTGGCGCAGCCGGTCGGTGATTTTGCCGGCATCTGCCACGGAGATGCGGCCGCTGGGCTCGAGATCCAGCACCGCCAGCGAATAGACGCGGCTCTCCAGGTCCGCGCCGGCCCCTGCAGTCACGGCCAGCGCCAGATCTTGTAACACAATTGTCAATATCAATGCCGGCAGCAGGATCAAGCTGATCGCTTTTTTCATACGAACACGCTCCATAACCGATAATCTGTTTCGAAGTGATGAACGTGGACGCCGTGTTATTTGGAATCCGTGCTTAGAATACCAACACTTGTTTGAAAATGCGTGCGTTGAAAAGCAGATCTGTCAGGCGGGCAAAGCAGCAGGGCGACGGTGGCGGGCTGTCACCAGGGCGCGGGACAGGTGGCCTGTTACGTTGAAAAGCAGGGACGCAATCGGCGCGTTCTGGGAAGATTCAAGCACGGTGCCGAGTCTCTCACCAGATTGCTTCGGCAGGACAGGTGGAAACAGGCATGCAAAATCACAGCAACCAGGCACTCCTGTGCCGCCGCCTTCATTCGTTCGAAGCCCGGGAAGGCACAGACCGGCGTGAGCCCTCCCAAGTGGGCAGGACAGCAAGTCGCGGTGACAGCGCACTAAACGTGATCGACCAAAATGATATCTGCCAGTTCCTTGCCGAGATGGTGGTTCTGGCCTTTGATCTGAATGTGGAGCGGGCCGTTGAAGGGGGCGACTTCGAGAATCAGGATTTCGGTTTGGGGAAAGATGCCGATTTGCGCGAGATAGCGCAGGCGCTCCGGGTCGCGGTCGGAGACCATGCGCACGATCACGCGCTCCTCGGGCCGGCTTTGCGAGAGGGCAAAACAGGTGAGCCGGGGCAGCACGCCGTCTTTGGAGGGAATGGGTGAACCGTGGGGATCGACCGTGGGTTGCCCGAGCACTTCATCCATCTTGTCTTCGAATTCCTCGGAGATGTAGTGTTCGAGTTGCTCGGCTTCGTCGTGCACTTTGTCCCAGCTATACCCCATGGCCTGCGCGAGATAAAGCTCGAGCAGGCGGTGATGGCGAATGACCTCCAGCGCGATCTTCTCGCCGGTGGCCGTCAATGACACGCCCTGGTAAGGCGAATACTCGACCAGCTTCATCTCATCGAGTTTTTTCAGCATGCCGGTAACCGAGGCTTGTGCCACGCCCATGCGCCCGGCAATCGCCGAGGTGGAAACTCTGGTGTCATTGGCCTGCAACACGTGGATCGTCTTGAGGTAGTCTTCGATCGCTTGCGTGGTGAAGTTTTTTTTCTTCCTGGTCATGAGCGCGGGCGGGCGGTTTGGCATCAGCATGTTCTCATTTCTCGACGGCGCAAAGTAACAAGCCAGGTGCGATTATCCAAGAGAAAATTGCGATATTTTCGCTTGCTTTTGGCCGCCCTGCGCGGCACATTTGGCCATTTGATCATCGATTTGAAAGAGGAGTTTTCGCATGGCATCTACGAGTCTGCAACGGGTCGGCATATTGACCGGCGGCGGCGACTGCCCCGGCCTGAACGCCGTGATTCGCGCGGTGGCCAAGCCGGCAATGAATGAGCACGGCGCAACAGTCTTGGGCATCGAGGACGGCTTCGAAGGTTTGGTGGAAGGGCGAATGCGTGAGCTTTCCAACGCCGACGTCTCCGGCATCATCAATCTCGGCGGCACCGTCCTGGGCACCTCCAACAAGGGCGACCCCTGGCATTATCCCGATGAAATGGCCAATGGCAAGATCGAGATTGTCGATGCCTCCTCGCGCGCGCTGCGCAATTACAAACGCTGGGGCCTGGATGCGCTCATCGCCATCGGCGGCGACGGCACCATGCAAATCTGCAACAAGCTCAGCCAGCACGGCTTGAACGTCGTCGGCGTGCCCAAGACCATCGACAACGATCTCTCCGCCACCGATGTGACGTTTGGCTATGACTCCGCGCTCGCCGTGGCCACGGAAGCCATCGACCGCCTGCACACCACCGCGGAATCGCACGAGCGCATCATGGTCCTCCTCTCATCATCGTGTGATGGTGATCGAAGTGATGGGCCGCTATGCCGGCTGGATTGCGCTCGGCGCCGGGCTGGCCGGCGGCGCCGACATCATTCTGATCCCGGAGATTCCCTTCTCCTGGGAGATAGTGTTTCGCAAGGTGATTGACCGCAGCGTCAAGGGCAAGCGCTTCAGCATCGTGTGTGTGGCCGAAGGCGCGCGGCTGCCCGAGGGTGGCCAAATCGTGAAGGAAATGGATGTCAAGCGTACCGATGCCAAACGCCTGGGCGGTGTTGGTGAAGTCGTGGCCGATCGCATTGCCGAGGGCACGCAACTGGAAACGCGGGTCACGGTGCTGGGCCATTTGCAGCGCGGCGGCAGCCCCACGGCGCATGACCGCATTCTCGCCACCAACTTCGGCGCGATGGCGGTGTCCCTCTGCGCCGAGGGCAAGTTCAGCCGCATGGTGGCACTGCGCGGCAGCGAGTACGTCAGCGTGCCGATCAAGGAGGCCATCGCCAAGCAGAAGCTCGTGCCGCTCGATCACCCCATGATCGCTGCCGCGCGCGCCGTGGGCACCAGTTTCGGCGACGAGTGACCGCACTTTGCCGGCCGGGTGCCCCAATCGCGGAAACCAAAGCCAGTGACAGGTTGCCAGGAATCACTGGCTTTCTTCATTTTGTGCAGCGTGCAGCAGTCGGGCGACTTCAGGTTTGATGACCTTGCCCATGGCGTTGCGCGGCAAGTCGGCGGCGAAGCGCAGGAGAGTGGGAATTTTGTAGGCTGCCAACTGCAGCCGCGCCCAGTCGCGCAGCTCCGCCGGGGAGAGCACAGCGTCCGGCTGCAACACCACCAGCGCGCCGACTCGTTCTCCCCATTCGGCATCCGGCAACCCCGCGACCGCGCAATCCGCCACGGCCGGATGCTGCCGCAAGACCTCTTCAATTTCCAGCGCTGAGACTTTGTACCCGCCGGTTTTGATGATGTCCGTCGCCGCGCGACCGAGAATGCGATAGCAGCCCTCCTCGCACAGCGCAATGTCGCCGGTGCAAAACCAGCCATCACGAAACGCCTGGTGCGTGGCCTCGGGCTTGCCCCAATACTCCTGAAAGACGCCCGCACCCTTCACCTGAATTTCACCCGGCGCGCCCGGTGCAACTTCGCGGCCGTTCTCATCCACCAGCCGCACCGTCACGCCGGGCAGCGGCGTGCCCACCCAGCCCGGCCGGCGCCGGCCATGCAGGGGATTGGAGAGCGCCATGCCGATTTCCGTCATGCCGTAGCGCTCGAGCAAAACATGTCCGCTCAGCGCCTGCCATTTCTCCAGCACAGCCACCGGCAGGGCGGCCGAACCGGAAACCATCAGCCGCATCCTGGCACACGCAGCAGACATGGCTTTTTGCAACTCCGGCGGCGCGGCCTCCCAGGCTCTGATCAGTTTGCTGTAAATCGTGGGCACCGCCATGAACAAAGTCACATGGCCGCTCAGGAATCTTTGCCAAACGTGGCCGGCCTCAAACGCCGGCATCAGTTCGCACGTGGCGCCCGCCCACCAGGCGCAAAGCAAGACGTTGATCAAGCCATGAACGTGATGCAACGGCAGGACGTTCAGGATGTAGTCGTGCGGCGACCATTCCCAGGCGGTGAGCAAGGCGTTGACTTGCGCGGCAAGGTTGGCATGGGTTAGCACCACGCCTTTGGGCCGGCTGGTGGTGCCGCTGGTATAGATGATCAGGCCGCGCCGGGTGCCGGCGATTTCCGGCAAGGCCACGGCCGCGGCGGGCTGCAGGTCCGTGGTGCGCACCAGGCGCAGCCGCGAAATGAGAGCGAGCGGCTGCACGCGTGCTTTGAAAATCGGATGCACCACCAGGATGGCGGCGCCGCAGTCGCGCAACACATATTCCAGCTCAGCGGCAGGATGCGTAACCGCCAGTGGCACGGCTATGCCGCCGGCGCGCCAAATGCCCAACAGCGCCGCGACAAAATCCCGGCCCGGGGGCGCCAGCAATGCCACACGGGCTTCGGCAAGGTCAGCCGCGCCGTTCAACAACACCGCTGCCGCGCCGGCGGAAGACGAGAGCATCTCGCCGTGGGAAAACTGGCCTTCCGCGGTGACCAGCGCCAGGCGTTCGTGCTGCCGGCCGGCGGAGGCGAAATGCGGCAGGGAGGAGGTGAGTTTCATGTTTCCTGCCATTTGACTTTGGAGCAATTGTTCTTATTTTTGTCGCCGGGATTTGCCGGGGGCAAATCCCTGAGCGTCCTTGAGGCGTTGGCCGACGGCCAGAGGCTCCACCCGCAACCGGCGGGGCCGGGCCGTTAGGATTCAGGTGCGCCATGGCGAGAAGCGGCCGTGGTTTGTGTTTCAAAGCCATGCTTATTGAAATCCCGCTCGCCGAGCGGAAAAAATTGAATCTCTTGGTTAGCAAAAGGAGCAGCGTGTGAAAGTAGCAGTCGTGGGCACAGGATACGTTGGCCTGGTGGCCGGTACCTGCTTTGCCGATTCCGGCAATGAAGTGGTCTGCGTTGATGTTGATGTAGAAAAGATCAGCAAACTGCGCCGCGGCGAGATTCCGATCTATGAGCCCGGCCTGGAGGAGATGGTCAAGCAAAACGTGCGGGAAGAGCGGTTGTCTTTCACCACCGACATTAAACCGGCGGTGGAACAGGCGCAGATCATTTTCATTGCGGTCGGCACACCGCCGGATGAAGATGGCTCGGCTGATCTGAAATACGTGCTGGCAGTGGCGCGCGACATCGGCAAGAACATGAACGGTTACAAGGTCATCGTCAACAAGAGCACGGTGCCGATCGGCACCGCCGACAAGGTGCGCGCGGAAATCAGAAAGCATACCCAGCATGATTTCGCCGTGGTATCCAATCCCGAGTTTCTCAAGGAGGGTGCCGCCATTGATGATTTCACCCGCCCCGATCGCGTGGTGATCGGCACGACCGATGAGCGCGCCATCGAAATCATGCGCACGCTCTACGCGCCGTTCGTGCGCTCCGGCAACCCCATCATCGTCATGGATGAGCGCAGCGCCGAGCTGACCAAGTATGCCGCCAATGCGCTGCTCGCCACCAAGATCTCCTTCATCAACGAAATTGCCAATCTCTGTGAGCAGGTGGGCGCGGATGTCGACATGGTGCGCAAAGGCATCGGCACGGACAGCCGCATCGGGCCGTACTTCATCTTCCCGGGCACGGGCTACGGCGGTTCCTGCTTCCCCAAGGATGTGCAGGCGCTGGTCCGCACCGCGAGCGATCACGGCCTGCCGCTCGCCATTGTGAAGGCGGTCGAGGAAGTCAATGAACGCCAGAAAACGATCCTGCTGGGCAAGATCAAATCCTATTTCAAGGGGGAGCTGCGCGGCCGCGTCTTCGCCATGTGGGGCCTGGCTTTCAAACCCAAGACCGATGACATGCGCGAGGCGCCGGCGATTGCGATGATCAATGCGCTCAATGCCGAGGGCGCGGTCGTGCGCGGGCACGATCCCGAAGCGCTCAAGGAAGCCGAGCGCATTTTCAAGAGCCGGCTCAAGCGCGATCTGTTTCTGTTCGAGAAGCGCTACGACGCCCTGGAGGGCGCGGATGCGCTGATCATCATGACGGAGTGGAATGCCTTCCGCGAGCCGGATTTCCACCTGATCAAGGAGACCCTCAAGTTCCCCGCAATTTTCGACGGCCGCAACCTCTATGATCCCAAACGCATGAAGAAAATCGGCATCGATTATTTTTCCATCGGCCGGCCCTCGCGTTGAAGCTTGCCCGCGGGCGCTCTCGCGCAGAGCGCCCGTTTTTTCACACCGGCGATTTGCCGCGCCATTCAACCAAAGTGAATGCCCTGCGCGGACAGCCAGCTTGCGAAGCCCCGGAACTCCTCCTCGATTTGCTCACGGCGATAATGCGCATTGGCAGGACTGGTGGAGGGCAGGAGGTAGAAAACCGTCGTTCCCAGGCGGTATTGCTGCGGCCCGGGTTTGATTCTCTCCTTCTGCGGCAGGCCAAACAGCCAGCGCAAGCCGCTCACTCCAATCACACACGCCACCGCAGGCCGATACCTCGCGAGCTTGCGGCGCAACCGGCGCGCGCCGGCGGCAATCTCTTCCCGGCGCAATTCCCCAATCTGGCCGGTGGCGCGCTTCACCACGTCGGTGAAGCCGATGCCGCGCGCGAACAAGAGACGCTCATCTCCGGCGTGCACTGCCGAGCCGGTGAGTCCCGAGGCGGACAGGGCCGGCCAGAAGCGGTTGGTGGAACGGGCAAAATATTTCCCGCTCTGCGCGGAATAGCGGCCGGGATTCAGGCCGACAAATACCAGTGACAGCCCCGGGCGAAGATAATCGGGAAGGGTGAGGGCAGGATGTCGTGATTTTCGGCGAAGTCCAGACACCGGCAAGCTGGAGAGGGATTGGTGATTAATTCCGAAAGCAGGCGGTCGCCAGCCTTTGGATGCGGACGGCCCGGCATGGCGCCGCCGGCAAAACCCGGCTCACTCGGAAAGGCGCTCCGGCACGGATTCAACCCGGCGCGCTTCCGGCAGAAAAGAAGTGATCAACAAGATGATCATGCCCAGCGAAATGGCCGTGTCCGCCAGGTTGAAGATCGCGGTGCGAAACGCGCCGAAGCCGAGGTTGAGGAAGTCAATCACGCGGCCATCGTGAAAGACACGATCCAGGAGATTGCCCACGCCACCGCCCAGCACCAGTCCCAGGGCCAGCAGATGCGCGACGCCGCGGCTGTCGGCGCGCAGCATGTAGATCAGCAAAACCGCCAGGCACAGGGCTGGACCGATAACGAACAGCACCAGTCGTACTTCTTCCGGCCAGTTCGAGCCCAGGCTGAAGGCCACGCCCGGGTTCTCGGTGTAATGAAAGCGCAGGAAATCGGCGAAATAGGACTGCGGGCCGCTTTCCAGGAGAATCGACTTGGCCAGACGCTTGGTGATCTGGTCGCAGCCGACACAACTGATCGCCGCCAGCAGGGCAAGGAGGAGATTGGTCCTGAGATATTTCTGCATGGCTGCTTCCTGTTTCAATGGCTGCACATGAATCCCTGCGTAATCAACACCGGCACGAGAATGTAGAGAATGGAATCGCGAATCAGATAGAACATGAACACTGCGGCCACGATTTTCCAGCCCTTTTCGCGGATGAAAACGCGCAGGCCTTTTTCGCGCAGCAGGTCGGTCCATTCTTGGATGATCGGCGGCTTGAACAATCGTTTCAGCAGCATCGCAGAGTCCTTTCAAATCTCGCTTGCAGGGCAGTCCGGCGCCAGCGCGCACGTGCCGCACTTGGGTTTGCGGGCGTTGCAAATCTGGCGACCGTGCAATATAAGGCGGTGGGAAAAAAGAGTCCACTCCTTTCTTGGCACAATTGCCATCAAATCTCGCTCGATTTTCTCGGGGGTCTTTTCTTTGGTCAAACCCAGCCGGCGGGCGAGGCGCTGCACGTGCGTATCCACCACCACGCCCTCATTGATGCCAAAGGCATTGCCCAATACGACATTGGCGGTTTTGCGGCCGACGCCCGGCAGCGCGGTCAGTTCCGCCATGCTGGCCGGCACCTCTCCGCCGTGCTCGCTGACCAGGCGCTGCGCACAGCCGAGCAGGCTGCGCGCTTTGTTGCGAAAGAAGCCGGTGGCGTGGATCAACTTTTCCAGATCGGAAGGCTTGGCCTGCGCCAGCGCCGCCGGCGTGGGATAGGCGCGAAACAATGCCGGCGTCACCTCATTGACCGTTTTGTCGGTGGATTGCGCCGACAAAATCGTGGCGACCAGCAGCTCGAAGGGGTTGCGATGCGCCAGCGCGCAGGCCGCCGCAGGATACAGCCGTCGCAAGGTGCGCAACACGCGCTGCCGCCGCGCCGCTTCCGCTGTCGCCGTGGGCTTGCTCATAGAATGGTTATATCTCCGATCATGAAGGAAATCCGCACGGTCAGGCGCGAGGCGGCATGGTCATAATCCGGCGATTTGAACACCTTGTTGACGCCCACCCCGCCTTCCTTCCTGCCGAAGACCACCAGGTCGCCGATGCCGGCGCTCACCTGCACCAGGTAGGGAATGGTTTTGGGCAGAATCAGCATGACATCGCCGATGAAACCGGACACGACGAAGGCGCGCTCGCCGCCCTTGATGGCAATGCCGGACAGATCGAATTTCTGATCGCCGATAAAGGAGGAGACGGCGCCGCCCTTGAAATCATCACTCTGCACCTTGAGGTGAATGTCGCCGATGAAGCGGTTTTCGTTGATGTAGTCGCTGACCACCGAGGTCCCGATGAAACTCGCGCTTTCCGCTGCGGCAGTGGGCGTGACCATGATTTCACTCTCCTGCCGGCTTTTGGGAAACAGAATCATCCTGGCGCCGATGGCCACCAGAATCAGCGGCCAGAAATTCCGAATCGTCTCCCGAAAACTCAGCAGGTCGAGCCGGTCGAGCAGCATGAGCGTTCCAAACAAAATCAGCATCCCGCCCCAGAAAAACCGGCTGCCGGCGCTCTCAGTTGCGCTCATCTCTCTCTCCACTGCAATTTTATCATGATCGTTTGGCCTGAAACCACTTGGCAATCTCTTTGGTCGATTTCGTGTTCAACACATCGGTCCGGCGTAGCCAGCCCTTGCGGGCGATGCCCACGCCGTAGAAAATGTCTTTGATGCCCTCGCGGTCATGGGCATCGGGATTAATGCTGATCAGCACGCCGCGGTCGCGCGCGTACTTGACGTGGCGCCAGTCCAGATCAAAACGATGCGGGCTGGCGTTGATCTCGATGCTCACGCCCAGTTCGGCAGCGGCCTCGATCACGCGGTGGTGGTTGATGGGATAGCCGTCACGGCCGAGCAGCAGCCGGCCGGTGGGATGGCCGAGAATCCGCACCGCCGGATGCTCCATGGCTTTGATCAACCGCTGCGTCGCCTGCGCCTCGGTCATGTTCATGCTGCTGTGAATGGAGGCGACCACAAAGTCGAAGCTCGCCAGCACCTTCTCGGGATAGTCCAGCCGGCCGTCCGGCAGAATGTCGCATTCCGTGCCTTTGAAAATGTGAAAGCCCTTCAGCTCGGCATTGAGGCGGTCGATCTCCTTGTGTTGCTGCTTGACGCGTTCCGGCGACAGTCCCCGGGCGTAGGCGACCGACATGCTGTGGTCGCAAATGCCGAGGTACTCGAAGCCCAGCGCGCGGCACGCCTCCGCCATCTCGGCCAGTGAATTGGCGCCGTCGCTGTAGGTGGAATGGCAGTGCAGCACCCCGCGCAAGTCTTTTTTCTCCACCAACACGGGAATCTCATGCCGCAGCGCGGCTGCGATTTCGCCCATGTCTTCCCGCAGCTCGGGCGGCACATAGCTCATGCCGAGCGCTGCGAAAATCGCGGTCTCATCTTCGCAGCGGATCAACTTCTCGCCCTTGAACAAGCCCCATTCACTCACTTTGATGCCAAGCTTGAGGGCATGGCTGCGCATCGCGATGTTGTGCTCCGCCGAGCCGGTCAGGTGATGGAGAAGATAGGGAAATTCCCTGTCGCTTGCCAGCCGCAAATCCGCCTGCATGCCGCTGGCCAGCAGCACCGTGCTTTTGGTGTCGCCCTGGGCAATGACGCTTTGCACGCCGGGCAGCGCCGTGAAAAACGCCATGATCGCCGGCCGGTCGGCCTCTTTGCAGCTCGCGACAATGTCGATGTCCTTCACGGTCTCGCGGTGGCGGCGCAAGCTCCCGGCCAGCTCGGCGCGGATGACCTTCGGATGCTTTTTCATCGCTTCGAACAGCGGCCGCGCTGCCTGCTCGGCATGATGGAAAAGATGCCGGCTGGCATACCGCCGAACCTGCTCGATGCCGTCCAACAAATTTTGCTGGCTCTTGGCGCTGAAGCCTTCCAGATTGGCGACGCGATTCTCCCGGCAGGCTTTCTCCAAATCGTTGATCGAGGCCACGCCCAGTTCGTCCAGCAGTTTTTTGACCTTTTTCGGGCCGAGGCCGGGAATGCGCATCAGCTCCATGATTCCCGGGGGAAAGGAGCGGCGCAGGTCTTCATAATACTTGAGTGTGCCTGTGGTCACCAGGGTGGTGATCTTCTCGGAAATCGCCTCGCCGATGCCTTTGATCTCGCGCAAGCGGTTGGCTGCGATCAGCTCATGTAAATCTTCGGAAACGCCGCGCAGGGCGCGCGCCGCATTGCCGTAGGCGCGCGTCTTAAACGGGTTTTCACCCTTGAGCTCGAGCAGGGTACCGATTTCTTCGAGAATCTCGATGACTTGTTTCTTGTCCATGGAGATTTGTTCTCAGCGTGTTAAGGTTGGCGTTGGATCTCAGCCTGCAGCTTGCGCGCGGGTTGATACTGCGGCGTGCGCGCCAGAATTTTGGCCAGCACGTCCTGCGCCCGCGGGCCGTCCTGCAGAAGATGCCAATAGAATTTGGCAATTTCAACTCCCTGTTCCGGCGGCAGACGGCGCTGGCGTTCTGCCTGTTCAAGCCGCGCATGGACGCGGCTGGTGTCTCCCGCCTGCCAGTAATAGTGGGTGACTTGCAGCGCCGCCTCGAAGTTTTGAAACGGAAATTTTGATTCCGGCATGAGTTGCTCGAGTCGCTGCAGCAGCGCGCGCGCCGATTCCAGCTCGCCGCGCTGCAGCGCGTGCCGCACCAGGGCAAGGAAGTGAAGGCGGTAGCTCTCTGCCAGCCCGCGCTCCACTTCATCAAGGTGGACTTTGGGATTTTCGAGATTGCGATAGCGGTAGACTCCGAGCACATTTTTCGCCAGCAGCTCGGGCGCTTCGGTGTGGCCGGGCACCGGCAGCAGCCGGCGCGCCATGCCTTCGTTGCGCAGAAACGGCTGCAGCCCGGGGAGGTTGCTGTTGGGAACGTTGAAGCCGAAATACACCGGCCGGTGAAATTGATTGGCGGAAATGATTTCGAAGATCAGGCGGTCTTGCGGCCGGATAAACCGGCCCTGATGGGTTGGAGGCACCACAATTTGCATGGTGTGGGACTGCCGGGCGGCAGCGGGCGCCGCGGTATCGGCAGCATTCATGGAGAACTCACGCCACGCAGCCTGGTTGGTGATGGGAAGGTGGATCATCTGCGGCGCGGGCCAGGGCCACAGCCGGAGCGAGTCAATCTCGCCGGGGCGCAGGTGAAGCGGCACTTGCGGCGGCCGCGTCTGCAATTGCCGCACATACCAGGGCGTGTTCAACAAGCTGAGATTGACGATGCTCACGTCGCGGCGAAAGCGCTCGACCTGCTGCAGATACCACAGCGGGAACGTGTCGTTGTCGCCATTGGTGAAGAGGATGGCGTTGGGCGCGCAGGTACTCAGCACGTTGTGGGCATAGTCCGCGGCGGTATAGTTGCCTTTGCGATCCTGGCGGTGAAAATTGTGTTGAAACAGGTTGATGGGCACCGCCAGCACCAGCAACGACGCCAGCCCGAGCTGAATGATGGTCACGCGGTATTGCGCCGAGGCCGCCTTTTCAAAGAGCGCCTGCGCGCCCATGCCAATCCAAATTGCAAAGGCCAGATAAGAACCGACGTAGGCATAGTCGCGCTCGCGCGGCTGGCCCACCGGCTGATTGAGATAAAGGACGATGGCGAGACCGGTCATCACAAACAGCACGGCCACCAAACTGGCGCCGCGCGGGTGGCGCCGGAAATGATGGAACATGCCGGCCAGGCCCAGGAGAAAGGGCAGGCCCCAGAGTCCATGCCATTGCAGCGTGCGGCGTTGTTGCGCGGGATTGCCGCTGCGGCCAAAGAACTGCCAGCCCAGGTAGCGCAGGTACATCTCTTCGATTTGATAATCCCACAGCGGCGCCTGGCGAACCAGCACCTGCGTGAACAAGTCGGCGCGGCCGTATTGCTCGCGGTTGAGATAGCTCACGAGCTGCGTCCAGTTTTGGGGGTCGTTCTCGTCGATCGCCGGATCGAGATTCGAACGAATGAAGACGGTCAAGTAGGTGGAATAACCCAGCGTGATCAAAAACAGGCCGAGCACAACCAGCTTCGCGAGGGGGAATTCTCGGCGGCCGGCAGCGACCAGCACCATGAGCAGGCCGCACGCCAATGCCAGACTGCCGCCCAATTTGGCCACCGGCGCGAGCACCGGCATGCCCTGCAAACTGCCGGGCAGCAGAAACCAAATCGCCGCCGCCAGCAGCAGCAACAAGCCGAGCCATTTGCCCCAGGTCCATGGCCTGGTCTCAAAGTACACCACCAGCAGCACCACCGGAATGGTCAGGACGTTGAGCAGATGCACACCCACGGCCAGGGCAATAAGATAAACGGCAAGCACGAGCAGGCGCAGCGCTGACAAAGTGGCTGGCGCATCGGCCCAGCGCAGCGCCAGCCAGATGACCAGCGCAGTCAGGCAGGCGGAGAGTGCATACACTTCGGCTTCCACGGCATTGAACCAAAAGCTGTCGCTGAAGGCCAGCGCCAGACTGCCGAGAAGGGCGGCGGCGACTTCCAGGCCGGCGGAAACCTTGCGCGGGCAGGCGCGAATCAGGCGAAGGATGATCAGGTAGGTGAGCAAAACCGTGGTGGCGCTCGCCAGGGCGGAGATGAGATTGACGCTCCAGGCAATTTCTCCGCCCAGCGGCAGCAGTGTGAACAGCCGGCCGAGCAGCAAATAGAGCGGCGCGCCCGGTGGATGGGGCACACCCAGAATGTATGCGCACGCGATGAACTCGCCGCAGTCCCAAAACGACACCGTGGGCGCCAGCGTTCGCCAATAGGCGGCGAAGCTCAACGCTGCCGCGAGCAGGCCGCCGAGAGCGGTGAAAGAGGAGCGGGTGGGGGGCGCAGAAAGGTTCGGCATGCTGTGCGGTTCCCGTGCTCGTCGATCAGGGCTTGCGTCAAATCATCCCGTGCCGGCGCAATATCGTGAGCAGAAGTTGATCATAGCGCTGCGCCAGCATCTGGTGGGCAAAGCCGACCCAGCCAATTTCCGCAGTGGCATGTGTTGGCCCGTCGAAAGGCTGGCCATTCGGCTGGCGGATCACCACGCCGGCCTCGTGCGCGATCAGCCAGCTCGCCAGGTCGTAAGGATGGGCGCAAAGCACCGTCGGTTCGGCGCGCCCCCGCCACTTTTCATTGAGCTGCGGCCGAATGTCAACCACCAACCGGTTCTGGCCGTGCATCAGCGCATACAACTGGCCGCCGGTGGAGAGATGCTGGTCTTCAAACGCGCCGGCTTGCGCTTCCGCCCCCCGGCCCAACACGGCAAACAGAAAATCTTCCTCCAGCGCGGCCACCTGCTTCTTGCCGCGGGGAAAGAGATTGACGAATGAGATGAAACTGTGCTGAAAATCGGAGACGGCGCGGGCTTGCAGCGGCGCCATCACCGAATCCTGCGTCAGCAGATTTTCCCGCAGTTGGAATGCGCCGCTGCTGGGCGAGGCCCACAGCGTGTCGGCGAAGCAGCACTTCGGCGTGGGGATCTCGGTCTGCAGGGAGAACAGCGCGTCCGCCAGCCGTGAATCCGCGCCTTTGTCGGGCAGGATGGCGGAGAGGATCCAGCCGCTGGATTTGCCATACATCACCAGCCGGGTGCCGTCGATGGGATCACACAGCACGCGAAAAAGCGGCGTGCCGCGGCCAAAGGAGATTTCCTCTCCGGCTTCAAACTCGCCGACGAGCACAAAGGCCGGTGCTTCATGTTGGTGGGAATCGAGATAAGCCAGCAGGCTGTGCTCGGCGATGGTGTCCACGCCGAAGATGGTATCCATTTCGGCCTGCGCCGCCACAGCGGCAAGCTCGTGTGCTGGATCTTGCGCCAGCGCGCGCCGCAGCTCCGCCCGCATGTGGTGATGGGCGCGCCAGAGCAATTGCGCGAGCGCTTGCACGGGCGAATCCGCCGGCAGATTGAATTTGGGTGGGTCAGCGAGGATACGGCCGGAAGTCGTGCTCATGGCCGGGATGATAATCAAATCACCGGCCAAAAACAAGCACCGGCGGCGATTCATCCCGTCGCCCTCTCACGCAGCCGCGGCTTGCTATTCCAGCGCCGGGATTTTATATTCGCGCATGATGGTCGAGCGGCAGAGTGTGGATCGCTTGCGTGAACGTTCAGCCGCGCGGTCAATCCTGTAGTTCCTGATTCCCCGGTCAAGACGCTCGGCGTTTTTTTTCGCAGGGCCCCAGTGAGTAATGGGGATGATCGGCCACGGCTGTGCCGTGGCATCACAACGCCCGGCTCCAGGTGCCAAAAGCAACGGTGCAACCGTTGCTGATCAAGACGACACCGCCGATAACTGAGGTATTACTTTTGTTCCGACTTTGCTCAGCTCATTGTTCAATTGCAGGAGGAATGATCTCGTGTCGAAAGTTGATTGGTCTTACTTGCGGCCGAGTTGAAAGACGTGTGCCAAAACGCAAGAGTTTCTTGCGCAGCATCAACTCACGCCGGTCGAGCAGGTCAGCACCAAAACCGTGACGCTGCAGCGTCGCGAGGCATTGGCGCTCGCCCGCCAGGCTGACGAGCTTTACGCCACCAAGGGCCGGAAAGTCGTTCATCTTGATTTGAAAAAAGACAAACCCGACGAGGCCACGCTGCTGGGTCTGCTGCTCGGCCCCACCGGCAATCTGCGCGCGCCGGTGCTGCGCCGGGGCCGCACCCTCATCGTTGGCTTCGATGAAGCGACCTACAAACGTCTGCTGACGAAATAGCTGTACCGGCTTGGGCATTGCGCCGAGGTGAGTGGCTATGCGCGCAATGCCTCAGTCAGTGGTGAGGATGATCCGCCACGGCTGTACCGTGGCATCACGACGCCCGGCTCCAGTTGCCAAGAGCAACGGGGCAACCGTTGCTGACCAATATGACACCGCCGGGAACCCAGGTCATACGGCTGAAGAAGAGGAGGAGAGTGAATGAAAGTTTTAGTCACCGGCTCGACCGGGCTGATCGGCTCGGCGCTCATCAAAGCCCTGCAGGCGCAAGGGCACCAAGTCGTGAGACTGGTGCGCGCACCGCTCGCCAGCAGCGAGCCGACGGTGCAATGGGATCCCGAAGCCGGCACCATTGACGCCACCGGCCTCGCAGGCCTTGATGCGGTGGTGCACCTCGCCGGTGAGTCGATTGCCCGCCGCTGGACCGCGGCGCGAAAGCGGCGCATTCGCGACAGCCGCGTGGCCGGCACACACCTGCTGGCGCAGACCATCGCCCGCCTCGATCCGCCGCCCAAAACGCTGATCAGCGCCTCTGCCATCGGCTACTACGGCGATCGCGGCGACACCATCTTGCGGGAAGACAGCGGCCCGGGCACGGGATTCCTCGCTGAAACCAGCGTGGCATGGGAACAGGCGGCGCAACCGGCGGCACAAGCCGGCATTCGCGTGGCACATCCGCGCACCGGCGTTTTGCTTACAACCGCCGGCGGCGCGTTGAAGGAAATGTTGCTGCCGTTTCGCCTGGGCGTGGGCGGCGTGCTCGGCAGCGGCAGGCAGTACTGGAGCTGGATTGCCTTCGATGACGTGATCGGCGGATTGCTGCATGCCCTGCACAACGAGAACCTGAGTGGCCCGTTTAATCTCGTCGCGCCGCAGCCAGTCACCAATCGAGAATTCACCAAGGTGTTGGGCCGCGTGCTCTCGCGGCCGACGGTCATGCCGGCGCCGAAGTTTGCGCTGCGCCTGCTGCTGGGCGAAATGGCCGACGGCCTGCTGTTCGCCAGCGCGCGCGTCGAACCGGCCAAACTGCTGGCCGCGGGCTATCAGTTTCGCCATCCGGATTTGGAGGAGGCTCTGCGAGCGCTGTTCAAGTGAAATCACTGGCGGCCGGTGTGGCACAACGCCGTCTCCATCAATGAAGTTGCTGCCACACCGGTCGGAGGAAACACGCCAGCAACGCCAGTGCCACAGGCACGCGCAGAATGTGGGCCGACCAACCCGCCGTGTACAACTCGATGACCATGACAGTCGTGGCGCTGGCGCATGCCAACCAAAAGCCCCACCTTTTCCAGAACCAGAGGGCAACCACGGCGATGAGACTGACCAGGGGACTGGTCGCGTAGATCTCCCATAAGGCAGGCGTGAACCTGGGATATTGTGTGAAGAAATCCTCCCTTGTGCTCAGCCCCAAATAAAGGCCGAAGAGATTGAAAACCGCGAGCAGCAGCAGGATCGCGGTCAACGCGGGCGGTCGTTTGGGCCGGTGTCTGGCTGGCCGGTTGGCAGAGAGTGGCATGCGATCTTTTGCTCCTGGTTTGCGCAGCAGACCGCTGCACGATCATCGCTTGGCGGTGTGCCGGTGCGCCGGCACGAAGGCAGCAACGGAGAGGCGTCATCGCGAATCTCCAGGCGGCGATGGCCGCTCTCCGTTGTGCCGAATGTGCGGCGGAGTTGAGAGACTCCCCCGGCTGGAATCAGCCCTTCACCAGGCCGACGATGTTGCCCTCGGGATCCTTGAACAGCGCGAAAGTCACCATGTTGGGAATCTCCGTGGTCGGCATGATGGTCCGGCCGCCCAAGCTCTCCGCTTTCTTGAGGTAGGCGTCGGTGTCGTCGACTTGCATGTACACCGTGACGTAACCTGGCGCGCCGCCCTCGGTCTGGCCGATGCCGCCGCCGATGCTGCCCTTGCCGACTTCCGTGCCGTTGGCGATGGCCTGCACCAGGCCGTAGTTCATCGCCTCGATGTTTTGAATCTCCCAGCCAAACAGCTTGCCGTAGAAACTCTGCAACTTCCTGGCGTCCTTGCCCATGATTTCGAAATGGACCACCGGTGCTGCTGCCATGTCTTGCCTCCTTTGATGGATGAGATGGTTGAGGGAACGGTGTTGATGGATGTCATTGCTCCGAAAATTGACCGCCGGGTCGAGGTGCCATGCCTCGATTTGCCGCGCGGGCGTGGCACATCGAGCTGTTGACTTCCGGCCACACACTGGACTGCTGCTCTCCTATTAAATCTTTTCGACAGTTTCTTTGAGCTTGCGCTGCAAAAATAACCGGTCGTCGCGGAAAACGTGTCACGCCGGCTTTCAGCCTGCTTGCACCGGCCACAGGCGCGCGCGCAAAACGGCAGATAAACGCAAAACCGCAGCGCAATTGCAAATCATTTCTGCTGAACGGCAGGCGAGCAAAGAAAAGACTTGGCGTCTAGGGGAGTTTTTACTATTATTCCCCGCCAGAGACGGGCAGGACACGCGGCAGAGGGGTGCCCGTTTCACTGCCGGCGTGAGCGGCCGGCGGATGTTCCCCCAGCAGCATGTTTCTCATTTCTCCAACCCACGAGTTCGACTTTGACCGCCACAGGAATTTTGGAAATCGAAGCGAAAGGCTTCGGCTTTTTGCGGCAAATCAAGAGCAATCTCAACCGTTTGCCCAATGATGTTTTCATTCCGCCGCCAATGATTCAAGAGCATCGCCTGCTGCCTGGCGTCGAGTTGGAAGTCACGGCGCAGCAGGAAAAAGACGGCAAGGTGCGCGCCCAAAGCGTGCTGGCCGTTCAGGGCATGCCGCCGGCCGCCTGGCAGACGTTGCCGCGGCTGGAAGACTTGCCCGCGATTTCGCCTCAAAAGCCGATCTGGCTCGAGCGGGAACCCACGGGGCACAGCCAGCGCCTGATCGATCTCTTTGCGCCGCTCGGCGAGGGCCAGCGCGCCTTGATCGTCGCGCCGCCGCGCTCCGGCAAAACCATGATGCTGCAACACATCGCCGCCGCCATCGCCGCCAACCAGCCCGAGCATCAACTCTACGTGCTGCTGCTCGATGAAAGGCCGGAGGAAGTCACCGAGTTTCGGCGCAGTATTCGCGGCCAGGTTTTCTCCAGCAGCTATGACGACAATCTCGGCAATCACCTGCGCCTGGCGAAGCTGGTGCTGGAATTCGTCAAGCGCCGGACCGAGGCCGGCAGGGACGTGGTGCTGCTCATCGACTCTCTCACCCGCACCGGCCGCGCCTTCAATGCCGGCCAGCAGGGCAGCGGCCGCCTGATGACCGGCGGTCTCGATGCCCGCGCCCTCGAAATCCCCAAGCGGATTTTCGGCGCCGCGCGCAAGATCGAACACGGCGGCTCGCTCACCATTATCGCCACCATTCTCACCGACACCGGCTCGCGCATGGATGATTTCATTTTCGAAGAATTCAAAGGCACCGGCAACATGGAGCTGGTGCTGGATCGCAGCCTGGCGGAAGAGCGCCTTTATCCCGCCATCAATCTGCGTTCGAGCAGCACACGGCGCGAAGAACTGCTGTTTGGCGAGGCCACCGTGGCCCATCAAAGACTGCGGCGCGCCATCAATGATCTGCCCCCCAAAGAAGCCCTGCAGAAACTGCTCAAGCTGCTGGCCATGTTTCCCACCAACGCAGCGCTGTTACGGGAATTTTCCAAATGAGGCCGGGGCAGCCGCACTGCCCCGGGCAATGATCCTGCCGGAAGGAGGACAAGCGTGAAGCTGTGGCGCACGAGCCTGGCGTTCATCAGCGGCCTGAATGAGAAAGTGGGCGCCGCCATCTCCTGGCTCACCACTGTGATGATGCTGTTGGTCTGTTTCGACGTGTTCACCCGCTACCTGCTCAAGCGCAGCAGCGTGGCCGTGCAGGAGCTGGAATGGCATCTTTTCGCCGTCATTTTCCTGCTCGGCGCGGGTTTCACCCTCAAGCACGACCGCCACGTGCGGGTCGATGTCTTCTATGCGCGGCTGACGCCCAAGGGCCGTGCCTGGATTGACCTGCTCGGAAGCTTGCTGTTTCTCCTCCCCTTTGCCGCGTTGATCATCTGGACGTCCTTCACCTTCGTCAAGAATGCCTTTCTCATCGGCGAAACTTCGCCCGATCCCGGTGGACTGCCGGCACGCTTCCTGATCAAGGCGGCCATCCCGGTCGGCTTTGCACTCCTGTTGCTGCAAGCCCTGGCGGTGGCCGGTGAAGCCCTGCGCGTCATCCTGGAACTGCCTCTTCAGCCGCGGGAGAAGAAGAAATGAATGAAGCCGCTGCCGTGCTGCTCTTCCTGGTGCTGTTTGCGTTGCTGCTGCTCGGCTATCCAGTGGCGTTTACGCTGGGAGGGGTGTCGTTGATCTTCGGCGTGCTGACCTTCGGGCTGGACTTTTTCAATCTGCTGCCGCTGCGCATTTGGGGCGTGATGACCAACTACGTGCTGCTCGCCGTGCCGCTGTTCGTTTACATGGGCGTCATGCTGGAGAAATCCGGCCTGGCGGAAGAGCTGCTGGAAACCATGGCCCTGCTCTTCGGCCGTTTGCGTGGCGGCCTGGCAATTTCCGTCATCATCGTCGGCGCGCTGCTCGCCGCCACCACCGGCATCGTGGGCGCGACCGTGGTCACCATGGGCTTGCTGAGCCTGCCGACCATGCTCAAGCGTGGCTACAGTCCGCAACTGACCACCGGCACGATCGCGGCCGCCGGCACGCTCGGCCAGGTCATTCCGCCGAGCATCGTGCTGGTGCTGCTGGGCAGCATTCTCAATGTGCCGATCGGCGATTTGTTCATCGGCGCGTTTGTGCCGGGCATGCTGCTCGTCGTGTCTTACTTGTTGTGGATCGTGATCGTCACGCGCATCAGACCGCAGGCGGCGCCCGCCATGCCGGCGGAAGAGCTGGCGCGCTTTCGCGGCGCAGCCATGGCACGCAAAGTGACGGTGGCTTTCCTGCCGCCGGTCTTCCTGATGATTGCGGTGCTGGGCTCGATCTTCTTCGGCATTGCCTCGCCCACCGAGGCCGCGGCCGTCGGTGCCCTGGGCGCCACGCTGCTGACCCTGCTGCAAAAGCGCTTGACCTTGGCCACCTTGCGCCTGGTGATGCGCGAAACGACCTATCTCACCAGCATGGTCTTCATCATTCTCGTCGGCGCCACCGCTTTCGGGCTGGTGTTTCGCGGCATGCACGGCGACCGCTATCTCACTGAGCTGATTCTAAGCTCCAATTTCAGCCCGCACGCATTTCTGGCGCTGGTGATGGTGGTGGTGTTCATTGCCGGTTTCTTCATCGACTTCATCGAAATCATCTTCATCATCGTGCCGGTCGTCGCGCCGATCTTTGTGAAGATGCAGGTGGATTTGTTGTGGCTGGGCATTCTGCTGGCGCTGAATCTGCAAACCTCGTTTCTCACCCCGCCCTTTGGTTTCTCGCTGTTCTATCTCAAGGGCGTCGCGCCGGTCACAGTGACGACGACCCACATCTATCGCGGCGTGGTGCCGTACATCATCATCCAGCTTCTGGTGCTGTTGCTGGTGATCCTGGTGCCGCATCTGGCCTTGTGGCTGCCGAAATTCATGGGGCAGTGAGGACGGTGGCGGAAGCAGTCCCGCACTGGAATCTCTGCCGCAGCACTGCAGTTGCGAATCCCGCTTCCAGAGCATTGCTCTTCGTTCCTGCATGCCGCCCAGTGCGGATGTTCGGCTCGCAATCCTTCTATTTTGCCTGAACGAAATCAGAATGCGGATAGGCCTCGCCGTATCACTCCCTCGGGAATGCCTCTGTGTGGGATTTATCATCGAGACCCAAGCCCTGCACAGGGGCGAAATGTGATAGCAAAGGGCAACGCCCTGGAAAAGCCGTCATCAAGAGAAATCACCAAGCCCCACCGGGGCGCGATAAAACCACCTCAG
>JBBIKM010000079.1:0-25419 GCA_037445455.1 bacterium
GCATTGGGCAAGCGGGTTTTTGAGTTTTCCGAATTTCTGGTCAGGCAGGCCGGGGTCACGAAGCTGGGCGCGCGCTATCCCCGCAAAGCGGTGTTGCACAATTCCTGTCACAGCTTGCGTGAGCTGCACGTGCAGGATGAGCCGCTCGCTTTGTTGCGGGAAGTGGCGGAGCTGCAGTTGCTCGAGCTGCCCGGCGAGCCGGTGTGCTGCGGGTTCGGCGGTTTATTCTCGCTGAAGTTTGCAGCGATTGCCAACCGCATGGCGGACAGCCGGCTGGCGCAATTCGAAGCGCTGGGCGCGGAGGCGGTGATTTCCAATGATCCGGGCTGCCTCATGCAAATGCGGCAGGAGGCGCGCGTGAAAGGCAGCAAGCTGGAAATCCTGCATCTCGCCGAAGTATTGGCGGGCACAGTAGTGAGAAGTTGAGTCCTGCTGCCCGGGGCGGCGCGGTGGATGGTCTTGCCGAAGAATCCGTTGAATCGCCGGAGGCTGGCGGTGAACCTTTACTCGATTCTTTGTAGATGACAGGGGGCTGAGGTTGTTTCGAGAATAGTGGACTGGACCCACAGGCATCGGGCCTCTTCCCGGTGCTGAGGAATGGCGCATTGCGGCGAATTCTCTGCATGCTTTGCGGCATGCTGCGTCAACGCCTTGCGGAGAAGACATGTCTGAATCTCGTCAGTTTCTCGCGCGCGCGGCAGTGAAGGCCCGCGACGACCAGCATTTTTATCAGCTCGGCAAGGCGATTGCCAGCTACGACGGCATGGTGAGCCAGACCAAGAGCCGGCAGTTTCAAAACTGGACGCAGGCGCGCGCGCTGGCGGCGACGATCAAAGACCATGTGCTGGCCCGCCTGCCCGAGTTGCTGGAGCAATTCGAGCAGAACATGCTGGCGGCGGGTGGCAAGGTTTTCTGGGCAGAGACCGCCGAAGATGCCCGCTCTTATGTGCTGGCACTGGCGCAGAAACACCAGGCGAAACGGGTGGTGAAGTCCAAATCCATGGTGACCGAGGAAATCGGTTTAAATGAACATCTTGAAAAGCACGGGGTGGAAGTGTGGGAGAGCGACCTGGGCGAGTTGATCGTGCAGCTCAATCAGGAGAAGCCCTATCACATCGTTACACCGGCGATGCACAAGAGCAAGGCGGAGATCAGCCGGCTGTTTCACGACAAGCTGCAGGCGCCGCTCACCGACAGCGCCGAAGAGTTGACCATGGTGGCGCGCCGGCATTTGCGTGACGTGTATCTCAGCAGCACCATTGGCGTGACCGGCGCGAATTTTCTGGTGGCGGATCTCGGCGCGGTGGTGGTCACGGAAAACGAGGGCAACGCGCGGCTGACCATGGCCTGTCCGCCGGTGCACGTGGTGATTGCCGGCCTGGAGAAAATGCTGCCACGGCTGTCGGACTTGAGCCTGTTTCTGCCGCTGCTGGCAACCAGCGGCACCGGCCAGGAGATCACCAGTTACAATTCCATCATGCTGGGCCCGCGCCATGCGCATGAAAGTGACGGCCCGGCTGAGATGCACGTCATCCTGCTCGACAACGGCCGGTCCGCGCTCTACCAGCAGGCGGAGTTCCGCGAGATTTTGCGCTGCATTCGCTGCGGTGCGTGTTTGAATGCCTGCCCGGTTTATCGCGCCATCGGCGGGCACGCCTACAACACCACCTATCAGGGGCCGATTGGCGCGGTGATCACGCCGCATTACAGCGGCTTCGGCAGGTATCAGCATTTGGCCTATGCCTCTTCGTTGTGCGGCGCATGCAGCGACGCGTGTCCGGTGCAGATTGACATCCATCATTTGCTTTTGAAGAATCGCCGGGTGGCGGTGCGCCGGCGTGAGCAGCCTTGGTTTTGGCGCGTGGCGCTGCGCGTTTATGCCTGGGTGATGGCGGATGCGGCGCGGTTGCAGCGGGCGCGGCGCTGGCTGCTGCGGTTATGGCCGTGGCAGCGGGTGTTGCGCCGGCCCAACGAGCAGTTGCCGCCGCTCAGCCCAAAATCATTTCGGGAATTGTGGATCGAACATGAAAACCAGCCGTGAGCGGATTTTGGAACGCCTGCGCGCCGGCCGGCAGGGCAGTCATTTTCTGCCGTCGCGCAGCGATGCTGACATTTTCACGTGGCATGCGCGCGACCGCGAGGTGGCGATCGCAAACTTTGCCGACAAACTCACGGCGCTCAAGGCCGAGTTTTATCGCGTGCCTACCGCCGCCGCCGCCGCGCAGCAACTGAAAACTCTGCTGCAGCCGCTGGCGAGCAGCGACGCCGAAGCGCGGCCGCAATTCTTGCGGCATGCCGCCCCGTTGTTGGAAAGTGTGGTGGCACAAGAGGCGTGGTTGCAGACGGCGATTACCGTGCTGGCGCCGGATCTGCCGCATCGGGAATTCGCGAGCTACAAGGCGGGCATTACCACCGTGGAGTTCTTGGTAGCGCGCACCGGCAGCCTGGTGGTCAGTTCGGCGGGCAGTGGCGGCCGCCGGCTCTCGGTTTTGCCGCCGTTTCACATCGCGATCGCGACGGCTGAGCAGGTGACCAGCTCGCTGGAGGAGGCGCTCGCCGGCTTCCGCAAGTCCGGGCGTGAGCATTTGACCAGCGGTTTGACCATCATCACCGGGCCGAGCCGCACGGCGGATATCGAGAAGATTCTCGTGCTCGGTGCGCACGGGCCCAAGCGGTTGGCGGTGATTTTGATTGGCTAGGTTGGGCCAGGTGTGTGCGATTCCGGGCTGCGAGTCAGACTTGGGATTCGACCTGCGTTTCGCCCTGCAATTCAACCTGCGAGTCGCCCTGCGAGTCAGTCGACCTGCGATTCAAAGCCCTGCGATTCAACCTGCGAAGCGCCCTGCGATTCCCCCTGCGATTCAAATCGCAGGCTGGTAGCGCAAGTCGGCTGAAGCCGACTGGGATTGCGGTGGTTGGTGCAGGCGAGAGAGGAATCCCATGAAAGGCAGGCGATTCGCCCTGGGGTTCGGACCTGGGATTCAGGCCTGGGATTCAGGCCTGCAATTCAACCTGCGAATCGCCCTGCGATTCAAAGCCCTGCGATTCAAATCGCAGGCTGGTAGCGCAAGTCGGCTGAAGCCGACTGGGATTGCGGTGGTTGTTTCGGCCAAAAGAAAAATCCCACGAAAAGTCTTCGCCTTTTCGTGGGATTTCCATTTTCGGCATGCTTCTGTCTCGGTACTCGCATGAGTCTGGATCTGTCACGAGGCAGGATTGATCGTGCGTGCCGTCCGGCTCAGAGTGTCAAGGCCGCTTTGATGCCGGCGAGCGCTTGTTGTGTGCGCGCTTCACTTTGAATCAAGGCAAAGCGCACGTGGCCGTCGCCGTGCTCGCCGAAACCGATGCCGGGCGATACCGCGACACTGGCCTTGTCCAGCAGATATCGGGCAAACGCCAGTGAGCCAAGCTGGCGAAATTTCTCGGGAATGGGCGCCCAGACGAACATCGTACCTTTGGGCGGCGGCACCTCCCAGCCGATCTGTTGCAAGCCGTGGCACAAAGCATCGCGGCGCCGGCGGTAATTCTCCACGATTTCGTGCACGCTGTCTTGCGGGCCATTGAGCGCCGAGATGGCCGCGATTTGCAGCGGCTGAAAGATGCCGTAGTCGAGGTAACTCTTCAAACGCTCCAGCGCCGCCACCAGCGCGGCATTCCCCACCACAAAACCCAGCCGCCAGCCCGCCACGTTGTAGCTTTTCGAGAGCGAGAACAGCTCGACGGCATGTTCCTTGGCGCCCGGCACTTGCAGGAGCGAAGGCGGACGATAGCCGTCGAACACGAGATCAGCGTAGGCAAAATCATGAATCACCAGCAGACGGTATTCCCGCGCCAAATCGATGACACCCTGCATGAAGCCGAGATCGACGACTGCGGTGGTGGGATTGTGCGGGAAGCTGATAATCAGAAAACGCGGCGTTGGCCGGCCGGCACTGCGCTCGCGCTGAATGGCAGCCTCGACATTTCCCAGAAACCCGGAAACCGGCGAGACCGGCACCGGACAAATGCGGCCGCCGGCAATGATGGGCGCGTAAAGATGAATCGGATAAGAGGGCGCCGGCACCAGCACGGACTGCTCGTGCTGCAGCGTCGCCAGCATCAGATGGGAAAGGCCTTCCTTCGCGCCGATGCACGCAATCGCCTCGTGTTCGGGATCGAGGGTGACGCCAAAACCGCGGCCATACCATTCGCAGATGGCCTGGCGCAGATGGGTGATGCCCCGCGAAACGGAGTAGCGATGATTCTGCGGCACGTCGATGGCGCTATGTAGTTTTTCCACCAAATGGCGGGGCGGCGCGCCGTCAGGGTTGCCCATGCCGAAGTCGATAATGTCGCGGCCCTCCTGCCGGGCCTTGTCCATCAGGGCCGCGACCTGGCGGAACACATATTGCGGCAGTTTTTGCAGGCTGGGGAATTCGGGAGTCGGGTTCATGTGGCTCATAGTTCGATCCGTAACAAAACCTGGTCTCGCAGTGAAATGAATTTCAGGTGAAAATAAGTCGCCCACAGAAGCGGAATTTCAGGAGAATGCGGCTGCGCGCCGGCTGCGGAAAATTCTGCTTCGGTGGGCGAGGGATGATTGCGGCAGCTTTGCCGTGGCCGGGCCGCCGCGAAACACGTTGCATAATGTAGAAGCAAAGCCCGGTTTTTGACAATTTTCGGCCCTAAGATTAGCCGCGCGCTTGGGCTGATTTTCGTCGAAATAAATTTCCGCAATCTTTCTGTTAGCTCGTACTTGCACTGCATAGACAGGAGAGATTGAACTCTCCCTTGCTGTCTGCGGCGAGACCGGCGCTGCCCGTTTCGCCGCGAATTGCTGGGTTACCCGGACCGCTGCCCGCGCACGCCAACACGCACTCCCTCTTGCCAGCGTTCCACTGCCAGCGCATTACTGGAGGCTCACGGATGAGGCTTCGAAAAATCTTTCGGTCGTTGCAGCCGCCGATTTGGTCCACTCTTTCCCTGCCCCGGCTGGCCTTGCCGGCTGCGGCCCTCTTGGCTGCGAGTTACCTTTTTCTAACACTCAGCCCGCGGCTCCTGCAGTCGGTCCTGACCTGCCTGATTCCCCTCGCGGGCCTCGGGCTGGCGATGGCGATTGTCGCGCGTCTGAGCGAGCCACTGTCTGCTGAAATCGAAGCGGCTCCGGAACGGCTGCGGCCGCGCGCCCGTTTGGGCCGCATTCTGCACCGCATGGCCGGTCTGCGCGGCCCGCGCGCAACGGCCCCGGAAAAACGATTCGTCCACGCCTTTCGCAAAGCCCGCGACCTGATGTTTCTCGCCAACAGCGAGATGCAGTTGCTGGAGGTCAACGACAGCTTCTGTGAGTTGTGGGGCCGGCGGCGCGCCGATTTGCTGCGGTGCTCCCTCGCGGAAGTCCTGGCCGAGACCAGTCTTGATCAGGAAGATTTCAGCGCGCTGCTGGCCGCCGCTGATTTTCGCGGAGAGATGACCGTCACGCAGGCCGACGGCGCCCGGCGCGTTTTCGATTTGATCGCCACCCCGCTGTCGCGCGAATTGTATCTCGGAATCGCGCGGGAAGTGACGGAACAGCGCCTCTATCAAGATGAATTGCAGCGCGCTGCCGAGTGGCGTGAGCTGGTGTTGCGCAACCTCGAGGATGGATTGTTGGTGATGGACGGCGAGGGCCGGCCCGCAATCCACAACCGCGCGGCGGAAACGCTGTTGGCCTTGCGCGCGGAGGATTTCACCGGCCTGTCATTGGTGGAGGGCGAGCTGCGGCATGCCTCCCAGCGCTGGGCCTTGCGGCCGGCAGAAGGGCAGGGCGATCCTTTCCGGCTTGCGCTGCGGCAGGCCGCCAAAGTGCAGGATCGGCGCGTGTGCGTCTGGCGGGAAGGCCGGCGCGAACGCGAGCTGGCAATCAACCTTTCCCCGCTCTTCGACGCGCGCCAGGAGTTGATCGGCGTCCTGGCCACCCTGCGGGAAGTGCGCATTGCGGAGCCGGGGACCGGGAATCAGCATCATCTCGCCCGCCTGACGGAATTGGTGGATCTCGCTGCGCATGCCGGCCATGAGATCATCAATCGCATGACCGGCATCATCAGTTACGCCCAGCTCCTGCACGAGCGCATGCCCGCGGAAACCGAAGAGGCCGGCCTGCTGCGCGGCGTCATTGCCGAAGGCGAGCGCGTCACCGGCATCTTGCGCCATCTTCTCGCCTTTGCGCGGCCGCGGCCGCAGGAGCGCCTCACCACGCCGCTGGAGGGTGTCATTGCCGCCGCGCTCAGTTTGATGCAGCCGCGACTGGCCAAAGACGGCATTCGGGTGGACAACACCGCGGCGCCGGATTTGCCGCCGGTGAGCTGCCACTGCCAGCAGATTCAAGAAGTCTTCGTCAATCTGCTGAGCAATGCCCAGCATGCCCTCAACCTGAAGTATCCGGCCGAGCATCCGGAAAAGGCGATCGCCATTCACACCGCGCTGGTGGTCAAGCCGGACGGCAGCAGGCGGCTGCGCGCCACGGTGGTGGATGCCGGCATCGGCATCGCGCCCGAAAATCTGCCCCGCATTTTTGCCCCCTTCTTCAGCACCAAACACAAGGATGAAGGCACCGGCTTGGGCCTGAGCTTGAGCCAGCAGATCGTGCGCGATCACGGCGGCGAGATTCAGGTGGAAAGCGAATTGGGGAGCTATGCGAGATTTATTGTGGAATTGCCTGCCGCCGAGGAGGCGCGGGAGGAAGCATAGCCGTCGCCGCGCAGCAGCACCACCTCAAATACAAAGCCCCGCCCGATTTCCCTGGGAAACCGGGCGGGGCTTGTTTTTTGCGCTTGCTGCGAATCCGGCCGTCAGGCCACCACCTGCTGCTGCCGCGATTGCGCATGCGTGTGCAGCAGAATGAGAAACGTGAGATCGATGAGCGCCTTCTCGCGGTGGCGCGGGCGGTAGTAAAGCTTGCGGCCCTTGGCAAACGCCAGGAAGTTGAGCAACTGCTGATAGAGCGTGGCGTAATCCAAGCCTGCCCATTCCGAATCTGAGCGCCGATTCTTCAAGATCGGCGCGATGCGTTTGAGCAGCAGATCCGACACGTGCTTGCCGTTCTTGACATCGCCGAACGTGCTCACCAGGGCATCCGAAACCGTCAGCAGGTCATTCGAACTTTCGCGCAGCCGGTCGAGCACTTCGGGATTGGTGAGCGGCAGCGCCTTCTGCGCCAGACGCAGCGACTTCTGCGTGCGCGGCTCCATTGCAATGGCGTAGTAGCTGCCGGCGCCCGAGGCCTTGTCATAACTCCACCAACGCCGCAGCAACTCCGTGCCCGACACGCGGTAGATCTTCGCGCGGCGGCTGCTGCCGCGCTCGGGGTCCAGCACGAAATACGAGCGGCTCTTCGAGCCGGCCACCAGAATCCAGTGCTCGAAACGATCGACGCACAGAATCACCGGGTGGCCCTGGCTGTGTTCCTCGCGCACCCAGGCGAGCGCCTGCCGGCCGTGGCTCTTGTGATCCCAGCTCATGGCCTTGCCTTCATAGCCCAGCCGGCGCAGGCCGCGTTGCAAGCCGTTTTCCGTGGTGCCACTGGTGGGGCGGGTGCCGCACGCCTTCTTGATGCGGCCCAAGGAGATATCTGCATTGCCCAACAAGCGCAGCGCGTTGTAGATGCACGTCGGGCCGCAGCTATAGTCATCAGGTTGGATGGCGAATGCCATAGTGGTCTCCGTCACCGGCGAACTGTTAGATGATCCTAAGAACTCTCACCTGGTCATTACGTGAATCAGTCTCGAAAACGCAGCAGCAGGAGCAAAGTTTCAAATGCGGGCCAAAGGGTGTGCCTATTGTTTTTACAGACTTTGATGAGAGTACCATCCATCCGCCCAACCCCCATTTTTTGGTGGCGCAATATAATACGCCTCTTGGTGAGAAGCAATGGATTAGTTGGTGATCAGAAGTTGCATGCTTTGTATCTGAAGCTTTTCCAGAGGTCTAGTTTTGCTAAATTTTTTTGTGACAATGAGTGAAGGATCAGGGAGCAGGGTGAAGCCAGATTGCCCAGGAATTACAACATCCAATTTATAAAAACCTTAAAGTAGAGAATTGGAACCGGGGTTGACCAGCTTCTGAAGCTGGCAGCAGGGACCACTTTGAGATATGGAGTATGGTTCGCCTCCAGAAAAATATAAACACGGTCGAAATTACATATCGCATGCGCGTCGAGAATTCAGGGGAGTAATTGAAGCTTGACAATGAGTACCAAAATTGGTACCTATGCACATGAGCATGGAACTCCGTTTAACAGTCATATTCTACAAAAGTGAATCCGGCAATGAGCCGGTTTGAGAATGGCTCAAGAACTTGCCCCATAGCGACAGAAAAATTGTGGAGAAGATATCAAGACGGTGCAGTTGGGCTGGCCGTTGGGAATGCCCTCAGTTCGAAAATTGGATGTTGGTCTATGGGAAGTTCGCTCAAGATTAGGCAATCGAATTGCTCGCGTCCTCTTTACGATTGAGGAAGACGTGATGGTGCTCTTGCACGGATTCATCAAGAAATCAGAGAAGACACCGGCAAGTGATTTGAATCTCGCGAAAAAACGACTGGCGACTTCGCGGAGTTGAGTGATGAACAAGAAATACTTGGGCAGTCATTTCGACGATTTTCTCAGGGAAGAAGGCTTGCTTGCCGAAGCAGAAGCCGTCGCGGTCAAACGCGTGATTGCGCTTCAAATTGCGCGATTGATGGAATCCAGGAGTATTTCAAAAGCCACGTTCGCAAAGCGCATGCAGACAAGCCGTTCCGCGATTGAGCGTCTGCTTGATCCTAACAATGATTCCGTGACTTTGCAGACTTTGGGACGTGCGGCACTGGCATTGGGAAAGCGGCTTCAAATCGAGCTAATTGATTGATCCCTGGCCTCAGCGCGATTCTGGCGGATCGTGATAGCGGAAATGGCTGGCGCACTGGCTCAATTCCCCGCCGCTGCTTTCTCCGCCACCGCGGGACTCTCCTGCGGCACCTCGGTTACGGGCGGGCTGGCCGGTTCGCTCTGCTGAATAGCAGCAGCGGGCGGCTCCGGCACGGCAGTGGGTTTGCGCGCCGCCGGCTTTCTCCCCGGCAGGCCTTCAATCGCGCCGCTCTCGCGCGACAACTCGAGGTGGGATTTGAATTCGACGCTGTAAATGTCCAGAATGGTCAGAAAGAAAACCGCGATCACCGGGCCGACAATGAAGCCCATCACCCCGAACACGCTGATGCCGCCCAGGGTGGAGAAGAAGATCATCAAATCGTGCATGCCGGCATCGCGGCCCACCAGCCGCGGCCGCATGAGATTGTCAATGTTGCCGATCACCACCATGCCCATGAACGCAATCGCGAGTCCCGCCCACACGCTGCCAGTGGCGATTTGAATCACCGCGATCGGCACCATCACCAGCCAGGCACCCACCGACGGCAGGATCGACAGCACCACCATGATCACGCCCCACAGAATCGGCGAGCTGATGTCGAACAGCCACAACGTCAAGCCGCCGAGAAAGCCCTGGATCATGCCGATCAGCAGCGTGCCCTTCACCGTGGCGCGCGCCACCGAGGCAAAACGCAGGATCAGCGCTTCTTCATAAACATCATCCAGCGGGCTGAGGTATTTCAACCGCTGCACCAGCCGCTCGCCGTCTTTGAAGAAGTAGTACATCGTGAACAGCATCACGAACAGGTTGGTGATGAGGGCGATGGTGCCCTGCGAAGTTTCATTGATGAATTTCGCCAGCCAGGTGCCGATGGTCTTGGCGCTCTCCTGCAGGTAGGCATGCCAGTCGATTTCCTGGAGATTCAGAAACTTGGCCAGTTGCGAATCCATGATCCGGGCAAAGAAGCTGGCTTCGCCCTGCGCGATGATCTTCTGAATTTCCACCTGCGCGGTTTGGAAGAAGGCAATGGCCTCCTGGGCCACCATCGCGGCCAGAATGTAAACCGGGATGAGCATGCCCAACAAGAGAATGGCGCAGCAGGCGAACGAGCTGAGGCTGGGATTACCCCGGAAGAGCCGGCGCAGCCGCTCATAAAAAGGATAGAACAGCGTCGAGAAGACCGTGGCCAGCAGCACCGGCAGTAGAAAAATCTTGACGATGCTGTAAAACATAAACATCGTGCCGACCAGGACGATCAGCAGAAAATAGCGGCTGAACTTTTCGGCCTTCAGCTTGCGGTACAGCAGTCTGCGCTCATCCGCGTGGGTGGGGGCGCCAGTAGCCATGATCTGAGCTTCCGTTTGTGACACTTGCGCAATCAATGCTCGCAATTCGCGGCAAGATAGCGCCACGTGAAAGTGAAAGCAAGCGAAAATCAGGCCGGCACAGCAGGCTGGCGCGTCTTGTCGTCAGTTGAGAGATCAATGCTGCTGACTTTTCGACGAGTTAATTTCCACGGCTGCGCCATGGAATGCTGCCGGTCGATCCGCGTCGTAAGAACGATCCCAAAACCCTGGCCCAGTCAGGGCTGGAGCGGATTCTCGCTCAAGAGTTGATGACATTGGGCTGAGCAGCGATGCGCGCCTCACAGTCCGCGCAGCAGAGCCAACCAGGCGTGATTGACTTCCAGCCAGGCAAAAGGCGGCCGCTGAAGAAAGCCGGGCGCGCAAATCACCCGGCCGAGCAGCTCTTCCTCCTCGGCGAGATCGAGCGTGAGCTGCGCGAGATCCTGTTCTTCCGCGAGCGCCACCGCGAGCGCTTGCAACTTGTGACTGTAGTTGCGCAGCACGTTCATCGCTTCCGGCAGACTGCCCACCCAGCACAGTCGCACGACCCGAAACGCCACGCGCTGCGCGAGATCGCAATCCTCCGCCGCGACGACCGTCCAGGCGGTGTCCGGCGATTCGTAGAGCACGATATTTTCACCCGCCGCACGTTGCGCCCGCCATGCACCGCGCCACTGCTGAATCATCGCCTTTTCCGCCAGCGTCCAGCCGCCGGCCGGCCAGCGGTTGGTTTCTTCCGCCAGAATGCCGGCGAAATGCAATGCAAGATTTGCCACCTCGTCCCACGTGTCCGCAATGACGAGCACAACTTGCGGCGACAGGCAGCCCTTGCCGTCGAACATGACGTAGTCGTAGGCCAGTCGGCGCAGCGTTTCAGGCCGGGCGGCAGAGGCCTGCAGCAGCACCGCGCTGAAGCGATCGCCCAACGGCACATACTGCGGCGGCGCGACGTTGCGTATTTGCGCTACGGTGTCCTCATCACCAAAAGCAACCACTGCCGGCCGGGCTGCGAGCACCGCTTGCGTGAGGGCCGATTGCGTGCGCGGCCAGCTCAGCGCGGCCAGGCGTCCGGCAATTTCTTCATCTTGTTGCGCCAGCGTGGCCAGCAGCGCCGGCAGCAGATGGGGCTCTTCACTGGCGTTTTTGACGAGCGTGGGAACGCCGAGCAGGGAAAGCTGCACCACCGGTTGCAGGGCCACCCCGGGAATGTTGCCTGCTGCAATGATGAACACCAATTCCGGCAGCGCTTTTTCGGGCGTGGCGCCGGCGCGCGCCGCGCGGATTTCGGCCAGCCAGTCTTGCATGTCATCCGCCACCAGCACGCGAAAATGATTGGCAATGCTCTCGCGCAACACCGGCCAGCTCATGCGGGTCGCGGTTTCGAGCTGAGCCAGGACTGTTTCTGCGCCGGGAAAACTCCAATTCTCCCAGGCGCGGGCCACGGCATGCCAGGCGGCGAGGGCGCGGCGCTGCCAGGAGCCGGCGTCGGGACCAAAGCCAATGGCGGGCCGCTGCAGGGCTGCAACGAGCGCGGCCACTTCAGCCGGAGAAGGGTGCTGGAAGTCACCCCGTCTGGCGAGTGAGGGTGGCACGAAAAACGGTTGCGGTGAGATGGCGATGTTTGCAGAATTCATGGTTGCAAGCTTGCCTGGCGCCGACGATATTTCGCAACAATTACTTCACGTCAAACAGATGGAACGCATGCTTTTTGAGCCAGGAGTCCGTCACGGTTTCGAGCACGATACCATGGAAGCGAAGATTCGCTGGTTTCTGCAATTCACGGCGGGCGGGCGCTTCGAGATGATGATGGCCGCCATCGAGTTGGCGCTGCGCCTGGCATTTCGCGCCAAATTTCAAACGATCTGAAATCTGAGGCCCTGGTCTGCCTACCGGTTCGTCCTTCCGCCGCGGCGAAATTTCCGCCGGCAATTCTTCACCCAATCTTCTCCGTCAGCAGCGAGCAGCCGCGCAATTCTGCCGCGCTCGCCCGGCCCTGTAATTCAATGCGATCCTGCCAGGCGCGGCCCACGTCTTCGGTTTGAATCGCCATCACCGAATCGACATTCGCCAAATCGAAAATGCGCAGCAGGCCGGTTTCGCCCGGCGGCAGCGGCCGCAGGCTTTCCGGATCAACGGCCAGCACCCGCACCCACGGCGGCATGAACTTGACGTTGGGGTTGTGATCCTGCAGCGGCACGCCCGGCAAGCGGCTCTCATAGAATTGCGAACTCAATTCGGTCATGCCGTATTCATTCAACAAGAACTCCGGCGGCACGTCGAAAGCCGCGCTCAGCATCTGCTGAAACTCCTGCCGCGGCAGCTCGCGCGTCCGGCCTTTGTAGCCGCCGGTGTCCAGAATGCGGCTGTGCGGCGGCAGCTTCGGCGCGAAGTCCTCGGCCGCAAAGGCCTCGAGACCTTCGAGCAGCGCGAAGGCCGTGCCCAACAGGAAGATCGGCACGCGCTCCTGTTGTGCATGTTCGAGGGCGCGGCGCAGCCCGGCCAGATCAAGTCCGGCGGGCGTCATGAACGCAACGCTGCCGCGCGCGCCCCATTCCTCGCGAATCGCTGTGAACATGCAGCCCAGCGAGGAATGGGGAAAGTGTTCGGCGGTGGGACCGAGGAACAGCATGCGCATCTGCGGCCGATCGGGCAGGCAATAGGCTTGAAAGCTGCGCAAGGCTGCGGTGCGATAATATTCCAGCGTGCGAAAGTAATGCTTGCCGCTGCGCGCTTGCGTGGTGCCGCTGGTGTGAAAGATGAACGCGGCTTGATCGGCGGGAAAACACGCCAGGGGCACCTGCTTGAAGGCGCTGGTGGTGACCGCGGGGATTTCCTGCCAGTGGCGGGGAGCAGGCGTGGCCGGTGAAATCTGTTCGCAATACTTGCGGTAGACTGCGTTTTCCCGAATTTGATGGAAAAAGATCTTCAGCGCCAACTGGTTGAATTGCGCGTCATCGAATGCGGCGAGGGGGACCGTGGAAATAAACTCGAGCAACTCGGCATGCGGACGCTGGGCGCCGGAAGAATGGTGAACTGCCGGCGGTGAGGAACGTTCGCCTTCCACCTGCCTGCCGGCCTCTGTGGCTTCGAACTCTCTCACGTTCATGCCTCTTGCAATTAGCGTGACCAGGTTGCAGCGGTTTTCAATTGGGTGCGCGGGTTTGTTGCCTCCGCCCCTTGTGGGCGGAGGTCAAAGCCAATGAATTTGCGGTTGCCAAAGTGCCTCACGAGGGGCAAGACTACGATTCCTGCGCACGCATTGATCAAGAAGCGCCCTGGCGGTGGTGTTTGCGAACGGAGACCCAATCAGGCGGGCGATTTCTCCGCGCCCGCCGGTTCCACCCACTTGCCGTGGGCTTTGATCAGCGCGATCAAGCGCTCATCCGCCTCTTCTTCGGGAATGTTACGCTGCACGCATTCCTTGCCGACGTACAGGCTCACCACTTTTTGGCCGGTGCCCACGTAGCCGAAATCGGCATCAGCCATTTCGCCCGGGCCGTTGACGATGCAGCCCATGATCGCGATTTTCACGCCCTTCAAATGGCCGGTCTTGGCTTTGATGCGCTCGGTGGTGGTTTGCAGATTGAACAGCGTGCGGCCGCAACTCGGGCAGGAGATGAATTCGGTCTTGGAAATGCGCAAGCGTGTCGCCTGCAGCAGATTGTAGCTGAAGCGCAGCGCCTCCGCCGGCGTAATCGCGCCCGCGATGATCAGCGCATCACCCAGGCCGTCGCACAACAGCGAACCGAGCTGGCCGCTGGCATCGAGGCGCCAGTCCTGGCCCCCGGCCTCCACCCCGGCCTCCACCCCGGCCCACTCGCCGGGAATTTGATAGCGCCACACCAGCGGCACGCTGATGCCCAGACGCTCGAGATAAGCAATGAACATGCGCACCAAGCCCACCTGGCCGAGGCGATTGCCGGGAATGGTGATGCCGACCGACCACGGGCACTCGGTCGCGAGCAAGCTCTTGAGCAAATCCGCTTGCGCGAAGGCGGAGCCGGTGGCAATCATTTCCGTGGTGAAGATGGCCTGCAAGTGGCCGCCGGTTTTTTTCGCCTGCTGCCGGGCGGTGAGAATCGTTTCCGCGGTGGCCTCAGCCATGGGCAGCAAGACGATGATTGGATCGTGTGCGCCATTCACGTTCTGCCAATCCGCGGCGAGCGGCGCCTGTTGTCGTGTGGCTTTCAGACAATCTGCGGCGCGAGGCAAATCCCAGCCCGGGTCGCCGGTCTCGAGCCACTCGGCGAAATTCTCCGCCGGCGGCTCGGGCGCGCCCAGCACCTTGAATTTTCCCAAACCCGCGGCAGGCACCAGGCTGCGCACGTCCTCGGCCGCGATGTGATTTTGCGCCAGCGAGATTCCCACGCGCACCAGTTCCTTGCCGCCGAAGGTCAAGCCGGGCATCGTCACCGGCTGTGTGACGCGGCGATTGTACTCATAGGGTTTCACGACGCGCACGAAATCCTCGGGCGAAACCGGTGCATGGCGGACGCCGGCCGGAACGGTCTCTGTGCCCGCTGCCGCGGCGTTGAACTTGCGCACCAGGGCCTGCGCCACCGGGATTTCATGGATCGAATCCTCGGTCAACGACACGCGAATGGTATCGCCCAGCCCGTCCTCCAGCAGCGCGCCGATGCCCACCGCGGATTTGATGCGGCCGTCCTCACCGTCGCCTGCTTCGGTCACGCCGAGATGAAAGGGATACGTCAAGCCCAGTTCATACATGCGCGCCGCGAGCAGGCGATAGGCCTGGATCATCACCTGGGGATTCGAGGATTTCATCGACACGACGATGTCGCGGTAGCCGTGCGCCTCACAAATGCGGATGAATTCCAGCGCGGACTGCACCATGCCCTCGGGCGTGTCGCCGTAGCGATTCATGATGCGATCGGCCAGTGAGCCGTGATTCACGCCGATGCGCATGGCCACGCCGTTGGTCCGGCATTTCTGCACCAGCGGGGTGAAGCGCGCAGCGATGCGCTCCAGCTCGGCTTGATATTCCGCCTCGGTGTATTCGCGCACTTCGAATTTCTTCTTGTCGGCATAGTTGCCGGGATTGATGCGCACTTTTTCGACGATCTCGGCCGCCACCAGCGCGGCATTGGGCGTGTAGTGAATATCCGCCACCAGCGGCACGCGAATGTTCTGCCGCCGCAGCTCGGCTTTGATGGCGCGCAGGTTTTCCGCCTCTTTCATCGAGGGCGCGGTGATGCGCACGATCTCGCAACCGGCTTCGTAAAGCTGGATGGTCTCCCGGACGGTGGCGGCGGTGTCCATCGTATCCGCGATGGTCATGGACTGCACCCGAATGGGATTATTGCCGCCGATGCCAACCTCGCCGACTTTCACTTCATGCGTCGGCCGGCGGCGGTAGAAAAAGGGATGTTCACAATAGTGCAGAGGGGTTGCGATCATAAGATGCTCTCAATATATCCAAGGTAACTGTTGACGTCGTCCAGCTTCTTCGACATCACCTGGCAGATCTCTGCATAATCGATTTTCTCATGATCGTGCGCCAGGAAGTTCCTGCAGCCGGCCACGTGAGCGAAGTCGCAGGCAAAGTCTCCCGGTATGATCCCGCTTTCCCCCAGAATATCGATGGTCTCCGCGTAGCTTTGCGGCCGGCGCAAGCCCTTCAACTTGATCAGCATTTCAGCAAGCGTAACGCAGGAATCGGCCATCATGTACGGATGGTACAGGACCGCGCCGCGATAGACCTTGTCACTCTTCATACGCGTCACACAATCCGGTTGCAAGCTTTTCAGGACGGCGACATATTCGCGGATTCGGGCGATTTTCCTGGTGATGGCCTCGATACTCATTGACTCTCCCAGGTAGAGTTTGCGGTGGTATCGAAAATCGAACAAGCGGTGCTGCGCCCTCACTTCGAAAGGCTCGCGCCGGTCGCGGTCACGATCCACCAGCAGCACGCCGGAGTCGATGAGGTGGTTGAGCAAATAGAGATTCTTCAGGCGATCCAGAAACGTCACATCGAGATTCTCCAAACCGGTCTTCTTTCCCAACCGCTGCAGGATGGCAAGGCGCTCGTCCAGGCTCAGCCGGCGATCGGGATGAATGGCCACGTCGACATCGCTCAGGGCGGAGGTTTCGCCGGTCACGGTGGAGCCGAACAGATAGGCAAACACGATCTCTGCTTCCGTGGCCAGCGCTTGTTTCAAATTTTGGATGTTGAGTCGCGTCATCGTCATCGTTCTGTGAATCCTGCCGTCCGGCGGTCTTGGCAAGGCTGCCGCAATTTTGCGGCGGTGGGCGAATATAACATTTGTGAGCAGGATAGTCAATGAGGCGCGTGGCGGGATTCCTGCCGCCCTCATGGTGTCAGGCGGCAGGCCTCCTCCCCAGCATGAACACTCGTCCTCCGTTGAAGACGCCGCCCTGAAAACCATTTGCGCTTGACGCCGATTTTTGCTAATGGGACACGTGCAATTCACCATGAGAAAGGACAACGCCTGCAACGCAACAATGCATTGGCCCAATCGGACTGCGCACGCGAACTCTTCATCTCCACTCACATGCCCCCATTCAAAAAGCTTCTGTTGAGTTTTTTCTTCCTCACGCTGGCGGTTGCCGGCCGGGCGCAAGATCAGGCCTGGGTCGAGAAGACGCTGGCGGCGATGTCGCTGGAGGAAAAAGTCGGCCAGCTCTTTGTCGCGGATCTGGTGGCGCTCTACAGCCACCAGCAGAGTCCCAATTTTCGCTATGCCAAAGAAATGGTGCAGCGTTATCACGTCGGCAGTTTCATTCTCGGCGGCGGCACGCTCACCGACATCGCGCTGATGACCAACGCGCTGCAGCGCGCCGCCAAAGTGCCGCTGCTCATCAACTCCGATCTCGAAAGCGGCCTCACGTATCATTTGCCCTGGTGGTGGATGCGCGGCCGCATGCCGGAAGTGCCGCGCTTTGTCTCCGGCGGCGGCACCGGTTTCCCTTCGATGATGGCATTCGGCGCGACCGGTGATCCCCACCTCGCGTATGAATTCGGCCTGGCCATGGCCCGCGAGGCGCGCGCGGTCGGCATTCATTGGACGAATTCGCCGGTCGCCGACGTCAACAGCAATCCCGACAACCCGATCATCAACACCCGCTCGTTCGGCGAAGATCCGGCGCAAGTTGCCAAATTCGTCGCGGCCTGCGTGCGCGGCTTGCAAGACGGCGGCATGATCGCCACCCTCAAACACTTTCCCGGCCACGGCGACACCAGCACGACACGCACATGGGACTGCCGGTATTGCCGCTCGATGCCAGGCGGTTGGCCGCGCTCGAGCTGGTGCCGTTTCGAGCCGGCATTGCCGCGGGCGCCCGGGCCGTGATGACCGCGCACATTGCGTTGCCGCAGATTGATCCCTCCGGCCGTCCGGCTACTTTGTCTTCTGCGATTTTGACCGGCCTGCTGCGGCAGCAACTCGGCTTTGACGGCATCATCATCACCGACAGCATGGTCATGCAGGGCGTCACCGATCACTACGGCGCCGCGGAGTCCGCGGTGCTGGCCTTCGAGGCCGGCGCCGATGTTTTTCTGATCGCGGCGAATTTCGCTGAGTCCTTCAACAGCGTGTTGCGCGCGGTGCAATCCGGCCGGCTGACCATGGCGCGGCTGGAGGAATCCGTGCGCCGGGTGCTGCGGGTCAAGTCATGGTTGGGCCTGGACCGCTCGCGCGTCGTCGAAATCGAAAAGATCTCGGAGATCGTGGCAGCGCCGGAAACCGAGGCGCTGGCAGAGAGAATTTCGAACGCCTCGGTGACGCTGTTGCGCAATCACGGCGACCTGCTGCCCTTGCCCGCGACGGCGCGACTCAAGATCATTGCGGTCTCGGACGAGCCGAATGCCGAAGTCGGGCGCGAACTGCAGCGCCAGCTCGCCTCCCGCCTGGCGGCAGTTTCCCTGGTGCGATTGTCGAATGAATCGCCGCGCGAGCTGGTGCAGGCCGCGGCGCAAGCTGACGCAGCGGATGCGATTGTGTTGGGCATTTATCTCTCGATCGGTGCGTGGAAGGGCAAAACAGGATTTTCACCGGCCTTGCAGGAGTTGCTGGCAGGCGCGGCCGCCTTGCCTCAGCCGGTCATCACCGTCGCGTTTGGCGATCCTTACGTGCTCGCCAAGCTGCCGGCGACGGCCGCGATTTTGACGCCTTACAACGGTGCGCGGGTGGGTGAGGCCGCCATTGCGCGCGCGCTCACCGGCGAAATCAATCTCACCGGCCGTTTGCCGGTCACGATTCCCGGGAGATACAAGATCGGCGAAGGGCTGCAATTGCGTTCACGTTGATGGCGGTCTTACTTTTTGCGAAAGCGTTTTATGGACTCGGACAAACTCAATGCCTGGGCAGGCCTGCTTTCCAAAACCATTTGGCTGATCGTTGTGGTGATCATTGCCGCAGCGCTGGGCAAATGGTGGCTGGGCCGCGAGGTGGCCATGCCCGAACGGGTGACCAAGCCGATTCCGGCGCCGCCGGTGGACTGGTCACAAGTTGATGCGGCAATCGTGGCCTCGCTCCGGCAGGCGCATGCCGCCGCGGAAACCACGGCAACGCAAAAGCTCGAGGCCTGGAGCGCAGACTTGATGTGGCGCGTCGATCATGATTTTCTCGATTGGTATTTCGACTATTGGAATCAACAGAAGCTGGGGCTCAAAGCGCTGGGCTACGCGGTGAAACATTACATTTTTACGGACGAACCGGACGCGGCCGCGCGCCTCACCGAAGAAGTGCAGCAGGAGTTTGCCCAGCGTGTGCTGCGCCCGCAAATCGCGCAGTTGGAGCTGGAGCGCATCACCACCGAAGTTTTGGAAGTGTACCTCAGCCGCTTGACCGCCGGGCTGGCCGGCATTCCAGAAGAATACAAAATTCCCAGGCCGGAGTGGGAGCGCTATCTCAACGACATCGCCGTGCTGACGACGCAGGTCGAAGGCAATCGTGAAATCGCGCTTTCGCTCAAGGCCGCGACGGTGGCTTCGGTGGGCGGCGGCGTGTTGCTGGCGCAAACGCTCAGCCCGGCGCTCACCAGCCTCGGCAGCAAAGTCTCGGGCAAACTGGCCGGGAAAGCCGCGAGCGAAGCAGCCGCGGAAGTGGCGGCGAAGACCGGCGGCAAAGTGACGGCCAAAACCGGCGGCCGGCTGCTGGGGTTGATTGTCGGCTTCGGCATCATCATTTGGGACGTGTGGGATCATTATCATACCGAAGAGATCGAGCGGCCGAAACTGCGGCAGACGATTGCGGATTATTTTGTCGAGGTCAAACACAGCCTGCTCTACGAGCCGGAAACCGGCATCATGTCCATCATTCAGGGAATGGAAGGCAACATCGTTTCCTCGCTGCGCACGCAGCCGGCCGCCGCGCAACCTTGAATTCTTCTCACGCGACGCGACATGTCAAACAACCGCAAAACTGCTTCTTTTTGGCTCCTGCTGGGCGGAGCGGTGCTGTTCTTTTTGTTGATTCTGATCCTCGGAAACATTCTGGTGATCGGCGCCAAACTCGGCGCGCTGCATCCGGCAGCGGAAGCCGGCTTCTATGTGCTGACATTGCTGCTCGCCTTCTTGCTCTTTGTGCGTCCGGTCTTGGCGGTGCTCAAAGCGCCGGCCATTCCGCTGCAGGCCTTTGCCGCAGACGGCACGGTGCCGGAGGCCGCCGCCTGCCGGCGCGTGGCCCGCAGGCTGCTCAAACACGGCCGCTTGCGTGCGGAAGAACGCGCGCGTCTGCAGGAAACCCTGCAGTTGGGCGGCGATCTGTGCGAGCCATTGCGCGACCTCTTCGCGCAGCGCGCTCAATTGATGACGGCGTCGGTGGCGCGCAACGCCAGGCTGGTGTTCGTAGCCACCGCCGTTTCGCAAAACGGGCGCCTGGACGCCGTGATGGTGATCGCCACCAATTTTCGCATGCTGCGCGAGTTGGTGGAGTGCCTGGGTTTTCGGCCGCCGCTGCCGCAGTTGGTCAGAATGTATGCCACGGTTCTGGCTGCGGCCTTGATTGCGGATGGCCTGGAAGACCTGCAGTTGGAGCAGGTCTTTCCCAATCTCGGCATGGGCGTGTTGGGCGCGATTCCCGGATTTCAACTGATTGCCGCCTCGTTGTTGCAGGGGATCGGCAATACCTTTCTCACGCTGCGGCTGGGCGTGCTGGCGAAGAATTATCTGCTCGCCGGCGGGCAAAACTTCGTGCGCCAGCAAGCGCGCCGTGTCGCCAATCGCGAGGCCGTGAAACTGCTCAGTCCGGTGGTGAAAGAGGGGTTGGTGATGATGCCGGTGTCGCTCAAGGAGGCGTGGGGAAAGTTGTTTTGAGCGTGCCGGGTTTTTGGGAGACCAGAGTCACCGCGGCGAGGCAGCGCCGGCTGAGTGAAGGGATTTTAACCGCACCAGCAGGTGGATTCGCCGCACCGGCAACCGCTGCCCAGGCTTGCGTATTTTTCAACAAACCGCAATGCCGCCGGGCAGCGCAGAAATTCTCCAACAAATGGCAACAAGACAACCGACAAGAGCTTCCGCTGAGGTGGAAATTTGGTTATTCACAAAACCGCCCGGACGCCTGGAAGCTTTGGAAGCCCGATCGCCGAAGGAATGCAATCGTCACAGATGCTTCAAATCAGGAGCGCACGGCCGGTGGCTTGCTTCAACCGGCCAAAGATTTCCCCGCTGGGTGGTTGTCAGGAGTCGGAAAAGGAATTTGGAATGCGACTCCAACTTTGACAAGCCCCACGCCTACCCCAGCCTCTCCAGCATTGAATAAAGCTTGCGGCGGGTGATGCCGAGCAGTTTGGCGGCGCGGCTCTTGTTGCCGCCGGCTTTTTCGATCGCGCGATGCACCAGCCGCCGCTCCATGTCTTCCAGGTTGATGCCTTCCTCCGGAATGTCGAATGAGGTCGGCAGCTTTTGCAGGCCCTGCAGGTGCGGCGGCAAATCCGCCAGGCTGATGGCCTGGCCGCCCGCCATGATGAGCGCGCGCTCGATGACGTTCTCCAATTCGCGCACATTGCCCGGCCAGGAATACTGGCGCAGCTTTTCCATGGCCTCGGGCGTGATTGCCGCCGGCGACTTGCCGGCTTTGGTGAGAAAATGTCCGATGAGATCAGGCAGATCTTCCAGCCGGCGGCGCAGCGCGGGAATTGTGATCGGAAAGACATTGATGCGATAGTAGAAATCCTCGCGAATCAACCCGCTTTTCAAGCCCGCTTCCAAATCGCGATTGGTGGCGGCGATGGTGCGGCTGCGGATGGTGATCGCCTCGGTGCCGCCGAGATGGATGATCTGGCGGTTTTGCAGCGCGCGCAGCAGCTTCACCTGAATTGCCGGGGAGACTTCGCCGATCTCATCGAGAAAGATCGTGCCTTCGCCCGCCACTTCGAACAGTCCGGGTTTGCGCTTGTCGGCGCCGGTGAAGGCGCCTTTTTCATAGCCGAACAACTCGCTCTCCAGCAGATTCTCCGGCAGCGCCGCGCAGTTGATGGTCACGAACGGTTTGTCGGCACGCGGGCTGAGATAGTGAATCGCCTGCGCCACCAGTTCCTTGCCGGTGCCGCTTTCGCCGCGAATCAGCACCGTCGCGTCGCTGGGCGCGACTTTGTGAATCATCTTGTAGACTTCCTGCATCGCGCCGCTCTTGCCAATCATGTTCTCCACGGAGTAACGCTGCCGCAGCTCGCGCTTGAGGCTGCGGTTTTCCTCCACCAGCGCCCGGCTCTCGGCCAGGCGCCGGATTCTGAGCTTGAGTTCATCAAGCTCGAAGGGTTTGATGATGTAATCATACGCCCCGCGCTTCATCGCTTCGACCGCGGTTTGCGCCGTGGCGTAGGCCGTCATCAAGATCACTGCGCACTGCGGGTGGCGCTGCTTGGCGAAGTCCAGCACGTGCAGGCCGTCCGGCCCTTCCATGCGCAGATCGGTCAAAACCAGATCAAAGGCGTGCGTGTCGAGCGCATTCATCGCCGCGGTGCCGCTGGTGGCGGTGGCCACGGCATAGCCCTCCGGTTCCAGCGCCGCCTTGAGCACGGCGCACATGCGCGCTTCGTCGTCGACAATGAGAATGCGGTAATCGTTCATGCTTGATGCTTGATGCTTGGTATTGATCACTGATCACTGATTACTGATTACTGATTACTGATTACTGGTCTTCCGCCGGCAGCCAAATGTGCATCGTTGTTCCCCCGGCTTCTCTTGATTCTGCCACCAACCGGCCGTGATGCTTTTCGATGATTTGTTTGGAGACGGCCAGGCCGAGGCCGGCGCCCTGGGCTTTGGTGGTGAAGAACGGTTCGAAGATTTTCTCCGCCGGCACCGGCAAGCCCGGGCCGTTGTCATGAATTTCGAGATGAACCTGCTCCTTCGCCGGGCGCAGATCCTGCAGCGTGATGGTAATGCTGCCATTGCCCTCCATGGCTTGCGCGGCATTCAGGAACAGATTCATCAACACCTGGATGAGCGCGTCCTGATCATGCGCCATCATCACCGGCCCGGCCGGCGTGAAGTGCCAGGCCAGGCCTGCGGCTTGATCCTGATTGCGCGCCAGCGCGATGGCCTTCGCGACCGTCTGCGCCAGATCGCCGCGCTGGCGCACGAGTTCGCGGTCGCGTGCAAACGCCAGAAAGTCGGTGACCAGCCGGTTGAGCCGCCGCACTTCCGAGGGAATGAACTCGAACAACTCATCCGGTGGCGCGGCCGTGGCATACTTCTGCCGCAGCACTTCAGCGGTGTTCTTGATGATGCTGAGCGGATTGCGGATTTCATGGGCAACCGTCGCGGCCATCTGGCCCATCGCCGCCAGGCGCTCGGAGCGGCGCAGATTTTCCTGCGTGCGCAGAAACCAGGCAATCGCGCTCGCCAGCGAGGCCGCCAGCACGAGCAGCGCCACCAGGCTGAGGGCGCCGATTAAAACCAAACCCCGCCGGAATCCCGCCAGCAGATCGAAGAAATCAGCGTTGGCTTCCACCACCAAAATGCAGATCACCTCGCCCGCGGCGCTGGTGACGGGCGCATAAGCGGTTTTGAAGCGCGAATCGGCGATCACCCGCACCGTCGAGGCACTCACCGCGCCCGCCCACGCCGCCGCGACTTCGGCGCTGTCTTCGCGCAAATAGATGACCTCCCGGCCGGCCGGAAACAATTCCGGGTCGCTGCTCGCCAACACCCGCAGCCCGCGATCGACAAGATACATTTGCTGCACGCCAATGGCCGCCGGCATGCGCTCGAGAATCGGCTGGGCCAGCAGGCGCGCGCTCAGCTCCTGGCCGCGCTCGAGGTAGCGGGGAAAGGCGCCGCTTTCGACCAACTCGGCGCTCAAGCGCGCCACGGCCTGCAGCCGCGTGCCGAGCTCCTGTTCCAGCGAGTCTTCGATGCGGTTGATGAAGAACCAGCTTCCCAGGTTGAAGATCGCCAGCACCAGCACGATCATCACGCTCACAAGAATAACCAGGGCGCGCGAGGATTTCGTCAAAGCAAGGGGCATCGGTCATTCGCTGTGAAATGCCGCCACGCCGGTCAGTTCAGGGCCGGAGCAATCGTTGCCGCCGGCGCCTCAGGCCGGCGGGCGCTGCTTGAGCGCATGCCAAACCGCCGGCAGCACGCGCTGCGGCAGCAATTGCTTCTGACAATTCAAGTGTTGCAGCGGGCAGAAATTTTTGTGACACGGCCGGCAGTCGATCGCGAGATCCACTGCCACATGCCCTTCCGCCGCATCATAAGGAAACCAGATTTCTTTTTGACTCGGGCCGAACAGGCCGACGGTGGGCGTGCCCACGGCCACGGCAAGATGGAGAATGCCGCAGTCATTGGACACAAACGCCGCGCAGCGCGCCAGCACCGCCGCGGTTTCGCGCAGCGACAGCACCGGCAACACGCTGACGCCGGGCGCTTGTTGCTGGACGGCGGCTACGATCAATGCTTCCTGCGGACCTTGCGTGAGCAGCACTTGCACGCCCGCGGCCAGCAACGCCTTCGCCACCTCGGCAAAGTGGCTCGCGGGCCAGCGTTTGTTCGGCCAGGTCGCGCCCGGGTGCATGCCGACGAGCGGCCGCGCGGGATCGATCGCCTGCATCGCCAAAAAGCTCTGCGCCCACAAGCGCTCCTCCGGCATCAGAAAAAATTCGGTGCGTTTGTCGCCGGCGGCAATGCCCAGCATTTCCAGGCTGCGCAGATGAAAGGCGATGGCATCGGGGCTGCCGGCAGCCGCGGGCACGCGATGGCTGTAGAGCTTGCCGCGGCCGCGAAAATCGCCGCCCACGCGCACCGGCGCGCCGGTCAGCCAGGTCAACAGCGCCGTGCGTGGATTGCCGAACAAATCGATGGCCAGATCAAAGCGCCGGCGCCGCAAGCTGCGATAGAGCTGCGCTTGCGCCGCCGCGGAAGCGCGCGGCGAGAACGCCAGGACTTCATCGAGATGAGGGTTGTGCGCCAGCAACGGCGCATAGGCCGCCTCGGTGAGATAGACAATCTCTGCATGCGGAAACACTTCGCGCAGCCGGCGCACCAGCGGCGTGGTGAGCAGGACGTCGCCGAGAAAGCGCAGGCGGCTCACCAGGATGCGCTGGAAGTTGCGGGCCGGGCCGTTTGGCGGTCTGTCAGAAATCATTGTGTGCAATGGCAGGGCAACTGGCGATCGTCAGAGGTTACGCCAATTGTCAGCGAAGCTGACAATTGCAGCCTTTCGGGCAGCACAAATATTTTCCAGTCGATGGAAGAACCCAACTGCTGGGGCATGCCTATCAAGTTGGGTTCTTCTATCAGTTGGGAAGAAGTTGGAATTTTTTCCAAGTTTGAAGAGCTCATCATTTACCCGGATTTGCAGACAAGCTGCACCTCAAAGCTACTGCGAAGCTGCAAATTACTGTTCGGCGGAACTCGGCGTCTTCGGCGGCCATCGGCGATGGAGTCTGTCCACCGAAATGCTGCGAAGTCACCGCGCATCGCTGCAAAAACTTTGGCAGGATGATTTATCGGCAGAATGATTTGGCATCATCTTGCCGAACAATGCATCTGCCGGAAATTTTCAGAATCTTTTTCCAACTTTGTGCGCCCGGCAGGCAGACGAGCTGAAAACCTGCACCGCTTCACGGCAGCCTCTGTTTTTGACAGGATAACGGACTACGCAAGTTTTCTGACGAGCTGAGAACCCGGCCCTGCGGGCAGCACAAGAATTTTCCAACCGATGGGAATTACCCAACTGATAAAAGGTTCTTCATCAGTTGGCCTTAATCCATCTGTT
>JBBIKM010000080.1:0-15102 GCA_037445455.1 bacterium
TACCCACGAAACGATCTGATACTCATTTATCCCCTGGTTTCTAACACGGAGGGTCATTATGCATGATCGAACGTTGAGAAGTGTGGTTGGCGCCTTGCTGCTTGCCTTCGTTTTCCTGGGCGCGACGAGCGCCCTGGCCGGCTTGGGCAAGATCGCCGGCACGGTGAAAGATGCGCAGAACGGCGCGCCGTTGCCGGGAGCAAACATGGTACTGGTCGGCACCACACTGGGCGCCAGCAGCGATTTGAGCGGCAACTATTTCATTTTGAATGTGCCTCCGGGGGTTTACAGCATGCGGGTCACCTACATCGGTTATGAGACCGTCACCATCAGAAATATCTCGGTGAGCCTGGATGTCACCACGCCGGTCGACATCTCGCTCACCCAAACCATGGTGGCCGGCGAGGAGGTGACCGTGGTGGCGGAGCGGCCGCTGGTCGACCGGACGCTGACGGCCTCGCGCTCGAACATCGGCATCGCCGAGTTGAACAATACCCTGCCGACTTCGAGCATCGCACAGATCGTCGAAACCACGGCCAGCACCTTCCGCGGTTACATTCGCGGCGGCCGCAAGTATGATTCCCGCACTCTGGTGGACGGCATCAATATCTCCGACACCTATTTCTCCGGCGGCACGGGCAGCAACCAGGTCTATCAGCTCTACAGCGGCGTGCGCCGTTCGGAAGGCAACGAAACCAACATGGTCGAAGTCAACGCGCAGTCGGTGTCGGAATTGGCCGTGTTGGCGGGAACCTTCAATGCAGAATACGATGCCGCTTCCGCCGGGATCATCAATATCGCGACGCGCGACGGCGGCCGCAAGCTTTCCGGCAAGCTGTTCGTGCGCAGCAGCGCCGGCGGCCTGGACTATGCCGGCCCGCGGCTCTATAACGACCTGCCGCGCTATCTGGCCGACAAGCAGTCCCTGCTCAACAACCGCAAGGCGGCTGACAGCGTGAAGGCCAACCTGATGACGTTCAGCGAAGCGACAATCGATCATTATGGCCTGGCCAGTGATCCCACCGTCGACGCCGAGCTGTCACTGGGCGGCCCACTCACGAGCAAGGGCAACTTCTATTTCACCGGCCGTTTGCTGAACTCCAATGGCCGCTTTCTCAATGAGTTCAACCGCGAAGCCAACGTTTCGCTCAAGTTGAACTACAATCTGACCAACACCCAGAAGATCACCGGCAATGCCATCGTCAACGACGGCGGCGTGCTGGGCGGCTGGAAGAATCGTGCCTTCACCAGCAAGTACAAATTCTTCCCGCTCGGCAATCCCCAAAACGAGAAGCTCGGCATTGTGAGCTACCTGGCGTGGACCAACAACATTTCGCCCAAGACCTTTTTCGACGTGCGCGCCAGCTACACCGGCCGCACCTCGCGCTTCGGCTATTCCGATGACGACGGCGACGGCATCATTGAAGAGGGCGAAGACGGCGAGTTCCTGATTCTGCGCACCAAGGAACAATCCGAGAAGTACCTGGGCGTGGGTGGCAACGGCGTGATCGGCAATCGCCGCACCGCCTTCACCGGCGACCCGGGCAACGACCGCTACTTCGATGTGCCCTTCAGCTCCGGCCAGTATCGCTTCGGCCAGCCCGGCTGGTACTATGAAGAACTGAAGCGCAATGCCCTGCAACTCAAAGGCGATATCACCAGCCAGATCAGTTTCCACCACCAGCTCAAAGCCGGATTCCTGTACCGTTACCACACGGTGGAGAACTTCCAGCAACGCACCCAGGTCATCAAGACCTTCGACAAGAACTTTCCCTTCGAGCAAACCGAGTACAAACTGCATCCCAAAGAATGGGCCTTCTACGCCCAGGATCGCATCGAGTATCAGGGCATCATCATCAACGCCGGCGTGCGCGTGGATGCGTTTGACACCGGCGCCAAGCAGTTCGAAGACTTCTACAACGTTTCCCGCACCGACACGCTTGCCAACGGCGCCCTGCAACGCACGCAGTTGCGCTCCGCCAATGTGCCGGTGGAATGGTTCGTTGGTCCGCGCCTGGGCATCTCGCACCCGATTTCCGACAATGCGGCCATGCACTATTCCTGGGGCCGTTTCTTCTCCCCGCCGCCGTTTGGCTTGCTGTTCGAAAACTACGGCAACTGGGCCAATCCTTCACTGCCGGTGCTGCAGGACGTCGGCCTGGAGCCCTCCAAGGCCACAGCCTACGAAATCGGCACGCAGTGGTCGTTCCTGCCGGACTATTCGGTTGACATCACGGCATATTACCGCGACATCAGCAACTACGGCACCGCCGGTTACACGATCAATCCGGTGCCCGGACAAGGCTTTGGTTCCTACACCTATCTGACCAGTTTCGGCTACGCCGATTCCCGCGGCATCGAAGTCACGCTGGAGAAGCGGCCCTCGGGCTGGCTGTCCGGACGTTTCACCTATGCCTACAGCTACATCAAGGGCGCGGCCAATGCCTCCGCGATCTCCATCAACAAGAGCTCCTTCTCGGTGGTGGATGGGCCGATCCCGTTCGACGATCGCTATCAATGGAATACCTATCCGGTGAACATCACCGGCGGCGGCAACGCGCTCGATTCCGGCTTCGACCGGGAACACCGCCTGTCGTTGACCTTCCTGCTCGATCTGCCGTATGACATCGATGTCACCGGCATCAGCACGGCGCAAAGCGGGTTCTGGTATTTCCTGACCAACACCACCACGGATCCGCGCGGCCGTGAACAGGACCGCTCGCCGTGGAGCTATCGCACCGACCTGCGCCTGTCCAAGGGCCTGAATCTCGGCGGCACACGCTTCGCCCGCGTGTTTGCGGAAGCGCGCAACCTGTTCAACCAGAGCAACATCCTGACCTGGGACAACTACAACATCCCCAGCGCGACCCTGTGGGAGAAGAATCAGGATCCCACCGGCGATTTGAACCGGCCGACGACCCAGGACGGTCTGCCGCTCTACGACATCGCGCGGGAGATCTATGTCGGCATTGATTTCTCGTTCTAAGCGCAGCCGCCGCGCGGCCTGCTGCAGCCGTGATTCGAACTTTGCGTTCTCCACTCTATCGTGAGGAAACCTATGAAATCAACCAAATTTCTTGTCATACTTGTCGGACTCCTGGCCGGAGTGCTGTTTCAGCAAGATCTCCTGGCGCAGAGCCTCGCCAAACCCAATGATCCCTATCCCAAGGTCGGCGTCATTACCGCCGGCGATCTCTGGGATACGTTCGCGCCCACCTGGGTGAGAAAGACATATTACGAGCAACAGGACAATCCCAACCAGTCCTGGTATGTCGTGCGCGTCGGCAATCTCGAGCGGCAATGGACCACGCCCACGCAAATGATTGCCGGCACCGACATGCATATTCCGTGGAAGCAGGCCATCGAGATGATCGAGTACACCCCCGGCATCAACAACTTTACTTCCTCGACCGATCCGCGGGCCAAGGATTATCTCTATGCCTTTGAGACCAGCAAGGTGAGTTTGCCGGCGCCCTACAACCAGCGCCTGGCGGACAATGCGGCGCAGTGGGTCGATCCCAATGCGCGCAACCAAATCCTTTATCAGGCCGAAGGCCCGACCAACATGGGCATCTATGTGAAGATGCGCGTGCGGCAATACACCATCAACCACGCCAACATGAACGACTTCATCGCGGTTGAATTCGAATTGACCAACACTGGTGTGCTCGATGCCGACGGCAACGGCACGCCGGAGAGCACCAACAATCGCATCAACTGCCTGGTGCTCAACATGCGCAGCGAGCCGATCAACAGCATGACCAACAGCCTGGCCGGTGCGCGCGGCGCTTCCGGCTGGTTCACCGGCGTCATTACCGGCTACGATGCCACGCCGGATGAAGACGGCAATCCCTGGGATGTCCCGGTCAATTTCAGCGGGCCGTCTCCTTCTGCGCTGACGACCACCCGGACGTTCACCACCGCCTCCGGCAAGACGGTCACCATTCCCTGGGCCCCTGATGGCGCGCGCACGCTGGGCAACACCATGAATTCGCGGCGCTGGTATCAAGACCTGTACGTCGGCCATCAATGGATCGCGGCGAAGCAGGGTCCCCTGCCCGCCAACGGCAGCAGCGTGGCGCAGCCAGACAAGAAGACGATCTACGACAGCCACCCGGTGGGCACCGGCGTGCAACGCGGCTGGTTCACCTCCGTGAGCAAAGGTTACGGCAACAACGATCACAATGCCTGGGAAAACCACATTCTGTCCATGGGCACCTGGTATGCCAACGGCGGCAAGATTTGGGACCGCACCAAGTTTGAGCTGAAGCCTGATCCCAACTGGTTTGACACCAGCAAGCCTTATGTCGAAGGCAATCCGCTCTCCTTCGTCAACATTGTCAAGCCGGAAGGCCAGCGCGGCCGTCCCGATGGCAGCATGAAGTACAACAGCTCCTGGGCGCAGAACTGGGAATTGGGCAATCCCAACGCCAAGGATGACTGGACCGAAGGCTATTCCATTTCCCACGGCTTTGACGGCGACTTCTACGTCGGCATCGGCCCCTTCTCACTGGAAGTCGGGGAGACGATGAACCTGGTGTTGGTGGAATACATGGGCTTCCGGTTACAGGGTGCACGGCAGTCGCGCAAAGCGGCGCAGTGGGCCTATGACAACAGTTGGAACGTGCCGACCCCGCCACCGACGCCTGATATGAAGATCGAGCCGAGCGTGGGCGTGAAGGTCAACGTGAAGTGGGACAACCGTGCGGAAAGCGCGGCCGATTTTGCGGGCTACAAGATTTACCGCACCACCGCCTTCCCGCGGGTGAATTCGCTCGAGGTGGGCACCCGCATCATGGAGACCTACCATCTGCAGACCAAGGCCAACCCCACCGACGCCGAGCTGGCAGCGCTGGGCCGGCCCAACAATCCCAACATCAGCACCGCGTCCGATTTCTATCGCGTGCAGGATCCCAACGCCTGGGGCCCGTACAAACTCGTGCGCACCATCCCGAAGGCGGAATTGGCCAACTACCTCAACACCGGCAGTGACGCCGGGCAGTACAAGTATGTGTTTGAAGATATCAACGAGTTGGTGCAGTTCGGCTTCAAGTATTGGTACTATGTCGCCGCCTACGACAACGAAAGCGGCAACATTGCCGGCCAGCCCTTCACCAGCCTGGAAAGCCACAAAGGCAACTGGAACGGTCGCAGCGGCCTGTGGGAAGGCACCTATCACTTTGCCACCGGCAACTCCTTCTTCCCGAAGACGCTGGATGGCCTGAAGAAGATCGGTGCTGATTTCATCTTGAAGGCGCCGCTGGCGGACGCGGCCAAGCTTGCCTCAGGCGACTTGAAGATTCGCGTCAAACCGAATCCTTACAAGAAACAAGCCCTGCACGACACCGGCCTGGAGCACAAGATTCTGTTCTTCAATCTGCCCACCGGCACGAAGATCACGATTCTCGATGTCGCCGGCCAGGTCATCGATGTGCTGGAGTTCACCGGCACCAACCCGAATGACGGCACGCTGTTTTGGGACATGTTCTCCAAAGACGGCATTGAAGTCACGAGTGGCTTGTATATCTACGTGGCGGAGTACCCCGGCGGCCAGCAAACCGGCTACTTCTCGATTCTGAGATAACCGCTGCGGTTGATTCGCCTCCGTTTTGAATTTGCGCAGTTGTCCACTTTTTTGGAGATCAACTATGAATCACATACAACGCCTCATCGCAGCGCTGTTGGTGGTGCTCGTGACTGCCGGCATGGGCTTCGGCCAGGTGAAAAAAACCGGACTCACGGGCGCGGCGTTCCTGAAGGTCGGTGTCGGCGCGCGCGCCGTCGCCATGGGGTCGGCCGCGACTTCCGTCTCCGGCGACGTCAACCAGATGTTTTGGAACCCGGCCGGCATTGCCCTGAGCAACAACCAATGGCAGGCCACTTTCACCTACAACAAGTGGATTGCCGACCTCACCCACAACGCCGGCGCCATTGCGCATGATTTTGGCGATTTTGGCACGCTGGGCATCGGCTTTGTGACCCTGGGCGTCTCCGGGATTACCGCTGACCGCGATGCCGTGCCCAGCTTCCTGCTGTCCACGTTCAAGCCCTATGACACCGAAACCGCCTCGACCTATGATTATCTTGATCTGGCGGTGCAGGTGACGTACGCACGCAGCTTCACCGACAAATTGTCGCTCGGCGCCACGGTGAAGTTCATCCGCCAGGGCATCGATGACGCCAGCGCCACCAGCTACGCCTTTGATTTCGGCTCGCTCTACAAGCTCGGCTTTCGTGGGGCGGTCATCGGCGCCCGCATCAACAACCTCGGCCGCGACCTGAAGTTCTTCGACATCGGCTCACCGCTGCCGCTGGTGTTCAGCGTGGGCGGTTCGATCAACCTGGTGCAGGCGGAACAGTATACCGTGGCGTTGCTCGCGGATGCCACCAAGCCGCAGGATGCCGACCAACTGGTCTTCGCCGGCGGCGAGTTTGCCTTCAGCGACAAGCTGGCGATCCGTGGCGGCTACAAATTCAACTACTCCGGCGTGACCGACTCCAAGCGCAACGAGTTTGACCAGCGCAAGATCGAAGCGCGGCGCACGGAGGAAGGTTTCTCCGCCGGCGCCGGCATCAAAGTCCCGATGGGCGACAACCGGGTGATGCTGGATTATGCGTTCACGGAATTCGGCATTCTCGACACGACGCACCGCTTCTCGCTGAACCTGACGTTCTGAAGCCTGCGTCGCGCCCTTGTGCTGTCAATGCTCCCAGGGATGAGCGCCGCCTTGGGAGCATTTTTTGTTCGCAGTGACCGCCGCAGCCGGCGCAGGCCGGGCGGCACGGCAAGGTTGCGAAAGTCGCCGAAGATGCCATTCGCGCTGTAACCCTCCGGTCTTTGGCGACTTTCATGAGCTGGGCGCGCAGCCTGGTCCGCTGGCCTCCCTCCGCGAATCTGCCCGCGTGCGCTCGACGGCAGAGGCGGAGATTCCCCCTGCGACCACACTTGAATCGACTCGATAGTTTGGCCAACGCAAGGATCCGAATGACCATCCTTCCCATCCGTTCCACACTCGCGCTGCTCATGATTCTCTCGTTCCCGTTATCGGCACAACCGCAAAGATCGCAGTACCTGGATTACATTAACCGGGCCGTGGCCCACGCCTGGCAGAAGCATCCGGAAGTGATCGCCGCATGGCGGGCCAGGGTCAATCCCAGCGAGTTATGGGGCTACAACTCACCGGCGGAGCCGATTTACCTCGCCGATGCCCTGGGCTTCCTGTATCAGCAAACGCGCGAGAAAATCCATGCCGAGCGCGCGGCGCAATTGCTCGCCGAGTACGGCGATTTGCGCCAGGCCTATCCCCAAGACTACGCCAGGACGCGCGCGGAATATGTGAACGGCATTCCGGCGCTGGCGAATTTCTTCTTCCTGCCGCCCTACGTGCGCGCCTACTTGCGCGTGCGCGACAGCGGCGTGCTCACCGACCAGCGGCGGACGAAAATCGAAACCGACCTGGCGCACAGCCTGGACTTCGTATTTCATTTCCCCGAGTGGGGCGCGCACAATCGCGCCATGCTGCGCGCCGAAGGCCTGTATTACGGCAGCCTGGCGATGCCGAATCATCCGCATGCCGCCCGGTGGAGGCAAATGGCGGAAACCATCGCCAGCGACAATCTGCGCCAGTGGGAAATCGAAGATGCCAGCATCTATCATCCCATCTGGCTGCTGTCGCTGTTTACCTATGCCGAAATCAGCGGGCGCGAGGAGTTGTTCGATTCGCCCATGATGCGCTACTATGCCGAATATTTCAAACGCCTCTTCACCCCGGCCTGCAATATTCCCGACTTCGGCGATGCCAACTGGAATCCCACCTGGGATCGTTACATCGCGGTGTGCGAACGGCTGGCGAGCCGCTATCGCGATCCTGAGCTGAAGTGGGTGGCGGAGCGCATGTTCGAGAAGATGACCACGCTCCATCCGCAGACCGGCACCGGCGCGGCCTCCTCGTTTGCCCTGGCCCATCAATGGAGCGATGCCAGCCTGGTGTCGCGGCCGCCGCACTCCCTCAGCCAGGAAGTGCTCGATGATGTCGTGGGCAAGAAAATTGTCTTCCGCAATGGCTGGGAGCCAACCAGCACCTATCTCCTGCTGAACTATCGCGATGAGGGCGAGGGCGGCTTTGTGCACCGTGAATTTTTGCGCCACACCCTGTCGGTGGAAGAGGAGAAGATGCACCACGGCCATTCCGACGAGAACGACCTCTCCCTGCTCATGTCCGGCGGCGCAGTGCTGCTGCATGACGGCGGCTATCGTGACGGGTTGCCGAGCGGGCCTTACGGCCAGTTCCGCGCGGACTACTTCCACAACCGCCTGGTGGTGCGCAAGAACAAGCGCGACAACCGCCAACCGCTGCAGGAATTCGTGCGCAACTCCGGCGCCTACCGGCCGGTGCGCACGCAAAAAATCGACTTTCTCACCCTGCGCGAAGTGGACATGAGCCGCACGCGCCTGCAGGATGACGCGCTCGGTTATGCCTGGGACCGCATCGTCACCTATCTCAAAGCGCAAAACCTGTTCGTGGTGATCGATGCGGTTGCGGTCAGGCAGACGGATTACTACACCTTCACCAACTTCTGGCACACGCGCCAGATTCACGAGCAGGGCGAGAATTATTTCGTGACCGCCATCGATTCCATCGGCGATCTCGCGCTGCCGCAGAACGAGCGGCTGCTCATTCGTTTTCTGGAAACGCGCGCCAAGACCGCAGGCACCTACGCCGAGACCCGGCACTATCAAGACGAGATTGCGATCTATCAGACCCAGTCGAGCCATTATCTCGCCGGCGACTATGAAATTTTCGTGACGGCGCTGATTCCCCTGAAAGCCGGCGAACAGGCCGCGGCCAAACTGCCTGAGCTGCGGCTGCTGCCGCTGGCGGCGTTCCCGGCGGCGGTGGGCCTCGAGATCAAAGACCGCGACCGCGTTTCGTATCTCTGTGTCAAAATCGATCTGCACGCCGAGCTGGTGCGCGAGAACATCCGGCCGCGCTACACCTGGGAGGCCGGCCGCATCGCGTACGGCGATGTGGAAACCGACGCGCATTTCGCGTTCGTCACGCGCGCAGGCAACACGCTGCGCTACTCGGCTTCCGAGGTTTTGAAAGTGATCTACCAGGGCCGAGTGTTGATGGAAGCCCTGCCCAATACCCACGGCCTGCAGCTCGACGGCAGCCCTGATCGCGTTGGGTATGTGAAGTGGCGGTATTGGGAGGATAATGTGTCACTGAAGTAGCGCGATTAATTGTGAGCATCGCGGCCAGCGCACCGGCGCGCGAGCCTCGTGCGCTGCCATCCTGCAGGAATCCTTTGAAAAATCCGGCACATTGCCCGGCGCTTCACAAGATTCCTGCTGCATGACCATGCCGAACCTCCGCAAGAATTGGTGCAGGAGAACACTCGTGGTGCAGGGCGCCGGCAACGACGTGCCTCTGGCTTCCCTGTCCCTTTGCACTGTTCCTGCAGCGATGATTGGTCGAATCGAAGCCCGGGTTGGATTTTCACCTTCATGGAAATGAAGAGGCGGCAGATGCTATCCCGTCGCAAATTCCTCCATCTCACTTCCTTCAGTCTTCCTGCGCTGTACTTGTCGGGCTGGCGTACCGGCTTTGCCACTCCCGGCGCGGCGTTGCCCTTTGCGTTGTTTTTCTCGGAAGACCGCCTGCCGGACATGCGCCGGCATTACGCCGAGAACCCGCTGTTCGCGCCGCTGCGCACCCGTCTCGCCGCCTTTGACCGGGCGAAAGAGCGCCAGTTTCTCAAGAAGGAAGTGCGCTACAATGATCACCTTTATCACATTGTGCGGCTGAGTGACGCGGCGCAGCAACTGGCCTTTCATTATTTGATGACCGGTGACAGGGATGCGGCGCGCTTGTCCGCCGAGTGTCTGCGCACCATGATGCGCTTCCCCAAGTGGGACTATTTTCTCGAAGCCGGCAGGGAGGTCATCGGCATTCAACGCGCCTCCAGTTCGGTGATCGCGGCGGCGCTGTGCGCGGACTGGCTGGGCCAATCCGTGTCGCCCAACGAACGCGCCGAGTGGCTCGCGATCATGGGCGAGCGCGGCTGTGAGCCCTGCTTCCGCAGCTTGTACGGCATGCGCCATCCCGAGGCCGTGGTGGGTTGGAGCATGGATCCCACCAGCACCTACTTCGAGCATCGCCCCGGCGACCGTGTTGATCTCAGCAACTGGCCGCACATTCTGGACAAGACCAACCTCAAAGCCGTGCCGGCCTCGGCGCTTGCCATCGGCGCGGTGGTGTATCAGCAACACTTCGGCAAAAGTGCAAACACCGAGCGCTGGCTGGAGCAGGCCATCTTCAGTCTGCGCAGCTTCGCTGAAATTTTCAGCCGGGACGGCTCCTACAACGAAGGCGTCTCGTACGGCAACTACACTGCCCTCAACCTCGTGCAGGCGACCGCGGTGCTGCAACGGTTTCAGGTGGCCGATTTGATCGATATGATCAATTGGCCGGGCCACGTCGATTATGCTTTCGGCATGGCGATGCCGGTGCAGGATGATCCCTACGAAATCGTGAACTTTGGCGACAACGGCAACGCCAAGTCCGGCGAAGCCGGCAAGCCCAAGCGCAGCGCGGTGCCCATGTGGGTGGCGGCGCAATTTCACGATCGTCGCGCCTTGTGGTTTGCCGAAAACCTGGGCGGTGAGTTGGATGAATGGTCGCTGGCCTGGTATCCCGCGCAACTGCGCGCCGAAGCGCCGCCCGCCGGGCCGCAGCTCTGGCACTCCGATCTGGATTGGATCGTGGCGCGCACGGGTTATGCACCCGCCGACTTGGTGGTGGCGATGCGCAGCGGCGGGCCTTCGAATCATGAGCATGCCGACCGCAACAGCCTGATCGTGAAATGCTTCGGCGAAACCCTGGTGGCTGATCCTTATCGCCCGCCCTACAGCTTCAGCGACCCGAGCTGGATGATGCGCACGACGCTCGGACACAGCGCGTTGTTGATTGACGGCAAGCCGCACCAGTATCATGATGGCTCGCAGGGCACGAATCCCTCCGAGGCAGTGGCGCGCGTGGTGCGCACCGGCGAACGCGCCGGTTATATTCACTGGACCAGTGACGCGACGCCGGCTTATCAGTTGGTCATTCCCGAAGTGCAGTCTGTCACACGCACGGTGGTGGTGCTGCATCAGTTTCCCGCGGTGTTGGTTTTTGACAAAGTCATCAAAGCGGCTCAGCCCGCGACCATTCAGGCGCGTTTCTTTGCCTACAATCTCGATGGCAGGGGCAGCATCAATGCGAACGCCGATGGTTTTGTCACGCTGCGGCCGTTGGCGCGCCTGCTCGCGGTGGCGGCCAGCGGCCAGGGCATTCACCCCGCAGCCGGCCGCCTGCCCATTCCCGCGGCGGTTGCAGCCCAGCATCCGTTTGCGGAAGTGGCAACGCAAACGCCGGCGCTGGCGCCGTTCCTGGTGACGGCTTTGCTTCCGGCGACCACCGCGGGCGCGCTGCCCAGTGCGCAAATCACCCGGCCGGCAGAGGGCCTCTTCGACATTCGTCTCGCACAAAACGATCGCACGCTTACCTGCCGCGTCCATGATACCGGCACGATTCCGGAGTTTGAGATTCAGGCTTGAGAGGAGCGCATGAGAGTGATTGGCATGTTTGCCGCAGTGCTGGCCGTCGCCGTGACCGCGAGCGCCCAAACCAGGGCGGTTGCCAAAGCCGAGTATCTGGCCTATGCCGTGCCGGCGGCCGAAGAGGGCTGGCGCAATGTCGCCGCCGAGGCCGCGCGTTGGCGCGAGAACCTCGACACCAACAACGTCTTTGGCTACCTGCCGCCCAACAATGAAGTCTACCTCGCGGCGTTGTGCGCCAATCTCTTCGAGATCACGCGGGAGCGCAAGTACCTCGAGCGCAGCCGCTCGCTGTTGCTCGGCTATGGCGAGCACAAAAAAGCCTATCCGGCCGGCTACTACAAGACCCAGGCACAGTATGCCCGCGGCTTGCCGGCGCTGCCCAATATCTTCACCTTCAGCAAGTACGTGCATGCCTATGCCGTGCTCCAGCGGCACGCACGGCTGAGCGCCAGTGAGCGCGCCACCATCGAAAACAATATCGCGGAGAGTGCCGACTACTTTGTCGATTTTCAGGAGTGGGGCGCGATGAACCGCGCCATGCTGCGGGCGGAGGGCCTGCTCTACGCAGCCAAAGTGCTGCCGCACCATCCGCGGCAATCGCACTGGGCGACCATGGGCAATGCCATTGCCAACGACAATTGGGGCCAGTGGGAAATCGAAGATGCCACGGGCTATCATGCCGTCTGGCTCTATTCGCTGCTGGGCTATGCCAGCGACATCCGCGAAGACGAGAGCCTGTATCGCACAGCGGTGATGAATTACTACTTCCACTACTTCCTCGCCTTGATGAGCCCCGCGGGCTTGGTGCCGGATTTCGGCGATGCCACCTGGGGCGGCGGCTGGGAACGCATGATTCCGTTCTTTGAAAAAGGCGCGGCGGTTTATCGTGACCCGCGCCTGCGCTGGGCCGCGGCGCAATACTTTCGCAAGTTCCTGACGCCGCTGCCGGAGCGCAAGAGCGTGTTTGTTGCCCTGACCCTGGCCGAGACCTGCCGCTGGGCTGATTTCTCGCTGCCGGCAGAGGCGCCCACCGGCGGCAGCCAGGAAGTGCTCGAAGACATCGTGGGCAAGAAGATGGTTCTGCGCAACGGCTGGCAACCGCACAGCACCTACCTGCTGTTCAACTATCGCGATGAAGGCGACGGCGGCTGGCTCTTCCGCGAGTATTTGCGCACCACCATCCCGGTGGAGGAAGAGAAGATGCACCACGGCAACTCGGACGAAAACAGCATCGTGTTGCTAATGAAGAACAACACCGTGTTGCTGCACGACGGCGGCTATCGCGACTTCATGCCGAGCGGGCCCTATGGCGCCTATCGCGCCGACTATTTCCACAATCGCGTGGTGGCGCGCGACGGCAAGATCGCGCTCGGGCAGAAGGCGGGTGAGTATCGTTATGCCGCGCCACAGCGCGCCGCGGTCCCGGGACAAAGCATGCTCGAGTTCTTCCGCAATTCCGGCGCCTATCGCCCGGTGCGCACCCGCAAGATCGATTTTCTCACGCTCAAGCATTATGACCTGGCCCGCACGCGGCTCAGCGACGATCATCTCGGCTATGAAGCCGATCGCATCATCAACTACGTCAAAGAACTGGACTGGTTCGTGGTGTTCGACGTGGTCCGTTTCAACAAGGACACCTATCTCACCCTCGCCAATCTTTGGCATACCCGGCAAATTCTGGCGCAGGGCGAGCGCTGGTACGACACCACCTATGATTCCCTGCAAACGCTCGCGGTGGCCGGGGAGGAACGGCTGTTGATATATTTCCCGCTGCGCCACACACTCACCACCGGCGTGGAAACGCAGCAGCGCTATTGGCAGCAGGAGAGAGTCATCTATCAGATGATCGGCCGCCACGGTTATCCCAACGACCTGCAGGTGTTCGTGACGGTTTTGATTCCGCATCACCAGGAGCAAGCGCCGGAGCAACTCGTGCAGCAGGTGAAGATGCTGGAGGTGGAGAGTTTTCCCCAGGCCGTGGGATTGACCATCACGACCCCGCAGAAGAAGTATCTGATCGGCGCCAAGCTCGATTTGCAGGCGGAGCTGGTGCGCGACTGGCGCCGGCCCAAGTACACCTATGAGTCCGGTAAAACGCGCTACGGCGACTATGAGACCGACGCCTATCATCTGTTCGTGGTGGAAGAGCAGGACAAGATTCACTATGCCGTCACCGGCGCAGTGAAGATCCACTATCGCGATCGCGTTTTGCACGAGCAGGCACCCTCGCAGTTCAATCTCAATTTCGACGGCAGCCCGGATTTGCCGGGCGTGGGCAAACTGCGCTATTGGGAGGAAGAAGTCGCGAAGTAGCCTGCGGTTGATGCCACGGCTGAGAGAGGCAAGCCGTTTGATGACTCCCGTTATTCCACGCCCGTTGATGCCGCAGAAAAGAATGACATTGCCATGAACGATTTCCTCAATTTCGCCCGACTGCCCCTCATCACCTCCGGCCGCACGCGCTCGATTTCCGCTGAGAATCCCACCGGTGAAAAAGGCGGCGGCGCGCAGGCCGTGCCCGAGGATTCAAAAAACGCTGCTTTTACTCTGGGCAAAGGCTGGAAAGTGCGGCCGTGCCTCACGCTGCCGCCGCAGCAGACCACGGTGCTGGCCGATATCGCCGGCCCGGGCGTGATTCGACACATTTGGATCACCACCGATGCGAAAGCCTATCGCGACTGCATCCTGCGCTTTTACTGGGAGGGCGAGGCCTGGCCCTCGGTCGAGGTGCCGCTGGGCGATTTCTTTGCGCTGGGCCACGGCTTGCGTTACACCGTCAATTCACTGATGGTGGCGGTGAATCCCACCGGCGGCTGCAACTGTTACTGGCCCATGCCGTTCCGCCAGCAGGCGCGCGTGACCATCGAGAATCAGCGCGAGGAGGAGGTGCCGCATTTCTTCTATCAGATCACTTATGCGTTGGAAGAAGTGCCGGAACAGGCCGGCACCTTTCATGCGCAGTGGCGCCGCAGCATGACGCAGCGTGAGCATCCCGAACACGTCATTCTTGCGGAGGTCAGCGGCCGCGGCCATTACGTGGGCACGTTTCTCGCGTGGGCACAACTCGCCAACGGTTGGTGGGGCGAAGGCGAAGTGAAGTTCTATATCGACGGCGACGGCGAATATCCCACCATTTGCGGCACCGGCACGGAGGATTACTTCGGCGGCGCGTGGTGTTTTGGCGACACCTACTCCACGCCGTTTCTCGGCTACCCGTTGTGGCGCAAGGAAGCCGGCGAAATTCCCCGGCATGCCATGTATCGCTGGCATGTGCCTGATCCCATTCGCTTCAGCCGGGATTTGCGCGTCACCGTGCAAGCGCTGGGGTGGTGGCCCACGCGGCAATATCAACCGCTGACCGATGACATCGCCTCGGTGGCTTATTGGTATCAAAGCGAACCGCACCAGGCCTTTCCGCCCATGCCGCCGCGCGCGGCGCGGTTTCCTCGCTGAACGGGGAGTTCATTCAAGCAAGTTGGCGCGTGATATGGTATCAT
>JBBIKM010000080.1:15126-25263 GCA_037445455.1 bacterium
GTGCCGCCGGCTGGGCTCAGGCCCAAACTTCCTTACTCGCTGCCGCTCACCGCAATCCCTGGTTGCACGAGCTGGAGGCGAGTCGCATGCTCACCCCCAGGACTCCTGCGTGCGACACTGCCGGCACGGCGAACTTTGCAAGGAAATTCTCGACGGTGGATAAGGTTGTCAGTATTTCGACGGGTATCGCCTTCGGTGCGGTTCTGGGCGCGATTCTGGGCGCGCCATTTGGTGATGACGAACAGGGCGGCATGATAAGGGGCGCGCTGATTGGCGCGAGCGCTTTCCCCTTTGTGAACTATGAGTTCCTCGCTCGCCGGCAAGGGGCCATTCGCGGCCTGCGAGGCCTCGGCTTGGGAGCCGGCGTCGGATTGACTGCGAGCAACCATGATTCCGGTGTGAACAGCGGAGTCGTGTTTGGCATCAGGCGCGAGTATTGTTCCGACGGGAACTTGGGCGTGCGCAGCGAAGTCGGCTATGCATTTCGCCGTTTTTCCTTGCCCGCCCAGAGGCTTTACTACTCCAGCCCGGTGCCAAGGAAGCTGCTCGCCGACGTCAATTTCGGCGTTGGTTACGTGGACATCGCCCTGCTGTTCTCCCGCCGCTTTCCGTTCACCGGCCAGCGGCACTTGGTGCTGGCCCTGGGTCCGGCACTCTCTGTCGTGGTCGTGGACAAGACGAACTACACGATACTGAGCAATGAAGAATCTCGTGCTGGCGATTTTCCTTATGATTTCGTCTATGTCGGAGACGAGCCGGCGCGCATTTGGTTCTATCCCGGCTGGGATTTTGCAGCCGGCGTTGCCGTCGCGCATTTGATGTTTGAGATCAAGTTCAAGCTGCCGCTGGCAAGAACCCATCAGATCTTTCCGCTCCTGGATGAAACCGCGCTTCACTCTTTGCATTTGACCGCGGGATACCGTTTCTAATTTTCGCCTGGGAGCGCTCAGCCACCATGCCTTGCGGAGAAGGCGAGCCATTCATGCAAATCAAATACTGCTGCAGCCTGTGGGGAATGCCATGGCCGGCGCTCGCGGCGAATCTGCAAGAGATAAAAGCCGGCGGCTTCGCGGCGGTGGAAATGAATGCGCCGGTCGAGGCAGATCAACGCCAGGAGCTGCGCGCGCTGCTGCGCGATCTGGATCTGCTGTTCATCGCGCAGCAATGGACACAGGGTGTCACAGCGCAGGAGCACGCACAGAGCTTTGCAGCGCAGTATCGCCGCAACGCAGAGTTGCAGCCGGTGCTGGTCAATTCCCATACCGGCAAGGACTACTTCACCACTGCTGAAAATATCGCGATTTGCCGGCACGCCGCCACTCTCGAACACGAGCTCGGCGTCACCGTCACCCACGAGCTCCACCGCGGTCGCATGACGTTTTCCACGACGGCGACGATGGCGCTCCTGGACGACATGCCGGAGCTGAAATTCACTGCAGATTTTTCGCACTGGTGCTGCGTGCACGAGTCGTACTTGCAGGATCAAACCGCCGCAGTGGAACGGGCGATTGCGAGCAGCCATCACATTCACGCCCGCGTCGGGCATCCGCAAGGTCCGCAGGTGAATGACCCGCGCGCCCCCGAATGGCACGAGGCACTCGAAACGCATTTGCAGTGGTGGCAGAAGATCGTGGATCACCACAGGCAGCTCGGCACGAAACTGCTGACCATTTGCCCCGAGTTTGGCCCGCCGGATTACATGGCGACTCTGCCCTATACCCGGCAGCCGGTGGCTGATCTTTGGGAGATCAACTGTTACATGCGGGATCTGTTGCAGGAGAGATTGGTGTATTGACACGGGGTTGAAATCTGCAGTAGCGCGTCAGCCCTTGCCTCATCAAGGATGTCATCAGATGCACCAGCCGATATGACCATGCTTCCTGAAATCGAAAACCTGCGCTCTGAGCCGGCCGCGCGCGGCCGCGTGGAAACGCGCAACGGCACACCGCGGCTGCTGCTGAACGGCAGGGAAGTGTTCCCCTTGCTCGCCTGGAGCTGGGGCCTGGAGCACAGCACGCCATTTTTCAAACAGGCGGGCATCAACCTGCTGCATCCCATTCTGGGGCTGAACGCCGCCTGGCCGGCGCCGGCGCAGTATGACTGGTCCGCGTTCGATGCGCTGTTTGCCAGATTGCTGGCGCAGCATCCCCAAGCCTTCTTCCTCCCGCGCGTTTTGCTGGACGTGCCGGATTGGTGGAAGGATCAGCATGAAAATGAATTGATCGTCTGTGCGCTGCCGCTGCAGCCCGAGGATCAACGCCAGTACCGGCCGGTGATGCGCAGCGAAGAAGGCGGCTGGTTGTGGGGCATTCAATTGCGCGAGCCGTCGCTGGCTTCGGAGATCTGGCGGGCGGACATGGAAAAATTGTTTCGCGCCTTTTTGCAGCATATCGAAGACTCGCCGCTGCGCAGCCGCGTGTTCGGCTATCAAATTGGCTGGGGCATCTACGGCGAATGGCACTATGCGCTCGCGGAATTCGTGCCGGACTTGCATCCCGCCATGCAGCAGAAGCTCGGCCCGCTTCCCGGACTCGAGGCGCGCCTGCACAACACCTTCGGACTGCTGCGCGACCCGGCCCGCGAGCAGGAGGTGATCGCCTACTATCGGCGCTTTCATGAGTTCAACGCCAGTACCCTGCTGCATTTCGCCCGCCTCGCCAAGGAGGAAACCAACGGCCGGGTCTTGTGCGGCGCTTTCTACGGCTATCAACTCGAAAACGTGTGGATGCAGGAGGGCGGGCATCTCGCGCCGGAGTTGATTCTCAACAGTCCGGAGATCGACTTTCTCGCCAGCCCGTATTCCTATCAAACCACCAACCAGGAAGGGCGGCAGTGGTGGGAGCACGACATCTGTGACGAGGCCGGCAACTGGTTGGGCCGCACGCGCGGCATCGGCGGTGATGCCGGCTATCGCGTTTTGTTGGAATCGCTGAAGCGCCACGGCAAGCTTTATTTTGCGGAAATCGATCCCACGACCTTCCTCGAGCCGCCGCCGATCAATCCCGACGGCAGCGGCGGAACGCAGGTTGAGAAGGAGCTGTGCATGGTGGGCGGCGTGGGTTGTACCACCTGGGAGGGCACGCAACGCATCTTGCAGCGTGATCTCGGCCGGCTGCTGGCCAGCGGCAACGGCGGCTGGCTGTTTGATTTTGGTCCGGTGTTGCGCACCCGGCGGAGTTGGTATGCGGACGACAAGATCACTGCCGAAGTGGCGCGTCTGATGAAATTGGGCGCACAGCGCGAGCACTGGGACATGCGGTCGTGCGCGCAAATCGCCGCGGTTTACGATGCCAGGAGCTTGTTTGCCACCCGTCATTGGCGCGCCGAGGCGCCCTTCACCAAGGGCGGCCATTGCCTGGACTATTTCACCCGCTGGTTCATGGATTCCCAAGCGCGGGCGTTGCATCGCCTGGGCGCGCCGGTGGATTTTCTCTATCACTTCGACCTGCAGCCGGCTGACCCGCACAAGTATCGCCTGCTGTTGATGGTGAATCTGTTCGCGCTCACCGATGCCGAGCTGGCGCACTTGCACGCACTGCTCGCCGATAGTCACGCCACGGTGGTGTGGTATTATGCCCCAGGTTTTCTCGCCAGCGATCGGCTCGATCTCGGCCGCATGGCGCATCTCACCGGCTTTCGCTTCAAGCTGCTCACCACACCCGGTCCGATGCTGATTCGCAGTGCCGCGCCTGTTCCTGCGCTGCAGTTTGGCGTGCAGCAGAAGGAGTCGCCACGCTTTGCCGTTCGCGATGAGGCCGCCACGGCGCTCGGCTATTGGACTGATTGCGATGAAGTCGCGTTTGCGCGCAAACCCCACCGGGGCTGGCATTCCGTCTACCTTGGCAGCGCGCCGCTGCCGGTGGAGATGCTGCGCTGGCTGGCGCAGCAAGCCGGCGCGCGTTTGTGGAGCACGGAATCGGATATTGTCGTGGCCTCACAAGACGTGGCGATGCTGGTCGCCACTTCAACAGGCACGCGCGAACTCACATTGCCCAAAGAGATGAAGCGTTTTGCCAGCGGCGGGATCGCCCGCCAGCACACGCTCAACCTGGCGCTGGGCGACGTGGAGTTCTTCATTCCGCCGCAATCGGCCGGGGTGGAATAACTCGAACTGCGACGCCAGGTGACCTGCCAATAGAATTCGAAGTGTCATGCCGCCAGGCATCTCGTGAAGATTTGGACGCGGTGCCAGGTGTTTCACCTGATTCGCCGGCATGACAGACCGAAGGCAGGCGGAAGACAACCGGTGTTATCACCAACCGGCCAATCAAGCATTCTGCCTTCTCTTTTTCAGATTATGAGAGGAGACTGGCCGCGAATATGAACCCGACATGCCGATGCCGCACGCACCATGCCTGATCTGAAAACCGTCAATGCCGTTGACTACAGTCTCATCGGCCTGTATTTCGCCATTATCATCTGGGTGGGGTTCTATGCCGCGCGCCAGAACAAGAACACCACGGAGTACTTCAGCGGTGGCGGCAAGATTCCCTGGGTGCTGGCCGGCCTCTCCAACTGGGTCTCCGGCTATTCCGCCTTCATGTTCGTGGCAGCGGCCGGTTTCACCTATCGCAACGGCATTGGCGCGGTGGTGCTGTTCACCTCCGCGGTGTGGGCCTATTTGCTGGGCTATTTCGTCTTCAGCACGCGCTGGCGCCGCGCCCGCCTGGGTGCGCCGCTGGAGTTTCTCAACCGCCGCTATTCGCCTTCGACCACCTATTTCTATTCCATCACGGCCGTCATCCCGCAAATCGTCGGCATTGCGCAGGGCCTGTACGTGCTGTGCATTTTCGTTTCCACCGCGCTGGGCTTCAACGAACGCTCCTTTGCGCTGGGCAGTCTGACCATTTCCGGATTCCAGCTCGCCATCATCCTGGTCGGTTCGATCATGGTGATCTACTCGGTAATCGGCGGCTTGTGGGCCGCGGTGCTCTCCGATGCGGTGCAGGCGGTGATCATCACCATCATGACGTTGATCATCTTTCCGGTTTCCTATCTCCATCTCGGCGAGGGCCAGGGCCTGTTCGCCGGCTTCGAGCGTTTGCTGCGCGAAGCGCCACCGGATTTTTTTCGCCTGAAAGATGAAACGGCCAGTGTCTGGTTTCTCTTCGCCTATTTGCTCAATGTGATGCTCGGCTATAACGTCGGCTGGGCGTTGGTACAACGATATCACAGCGTGCCGGATGAGCGCGATGCGCGCAAAATGGCTTTGCTCTGCGCCGTGCTTGCGCTGGTGGGGCCGCTGTTGTGGATTTTGCCGGTGATGGCTTCGCGTCTGGTATTTCCGGACATCGCCTCGCTGTGGCCCTCGTTTGCCGTGCCGGCCGAAGCCTCGTTTGTCAGTCTCGCGTTGCTGCTGCTGCCGCACGGCATGATCGGCTTCGTGGTTTCCGCCATTCTCTCCGCCACTTTGGGCCAGGCCAACGACAGCTTCAACTGGCTTTCGGCCACGCTCACGCGCGATATCTACTCGCCGCTGCATCAGCGCGTGCGCAAGACTGTGCCCTCCGATCGCCATCAACTGGTGGTGGCACGGCTGGCGATGTTGATCGTCGGCGTGCTGGGCATCGCGGTCGCGCTCTACATTCCGAAGCTGGGCGGCGCGTTTCAATTTGCGCTGGGGTTTTATTCCCTCAGCGCCGCCTTCATGATGCCGGTGGCGCTCGGCATTCTCTACACGCGCACGCCCTGGTGGTCGGGCATTGCCACGTGCAGCGCGGCCCTGGCGGCGGGCCTGGGCTTGATGATTGCCGGCGTGTGGCCGGAGCATGCGTTCGTGCGCAACATGCTGAGCGAAACAGTGGCGGCAGTGATCGTGTTCTTCGGATCGGCCTGGTGGTACAACCGGCATGATCCGCGCCACGCCGAGCTGCTCAAGTTCGAAGCGGATTTGCGCACGCCGGTGCTGGTGGAGCACGAGCAGGTGAAGCTCAGCAGCTTTGGCGTTTATCGTTTGCTGGGCCGGATTTGCCTGGTGCTCGGCGCGGTGCTGGTGGTGTGCACCGTGCTGCCCGCGACACCGCCGGCCTCCTCCGCCACCAACCTCGTTGCCGGCGTCATGCTGCTGCTGCTCGCCGGCGGCATTTTGTTCGCGGTAAAAAATTAAATCTGCGCGCGATTTCTTTCGACAGGTTTGGCAGAATTTGGAGTTGTTCTCAGGGCCACCGCAGAAACGCAAAGTCCGCCGGGAATTTTGGAAATCTCGTTTTGCGATCACCGCGCCCCGGCGGTGAAATGAGGAAGCCCGATTTGTCTTGGAACAGCGATGCGACGTTTGTTGAAATCATTGTCCTGGCAGCGCGCCAATTGGCGTGCGACACTCGAGCTTTACCGCCGCGCCGGGTGGTCTCAAGCCCGCCGCATCCGGCAGCTCAGCCGCCGGCCCATTATCATCGGCGGCTGCGGCCGCTCCGGCACCACCCTGCTGCTGTCGATCCTTTCCTGCCATCCTCATCTCTTCGCGATCGACATCGAAACGACCGCCCTGTGCCGTGACGGCTACGGCGCCGACGGGCTTTACAATCGCACGCCCGATCTCGACGCGCCTTTTGAGCTGGGGCGAATCTACGGCTATTTGCGGGAACACGAGATTCCCGCGAGTTGCACGCGCTGGTGCGAAAAAACGCCGCGCAATGTGATCTACTTCGGCCGCATTCTGCAGCACTTCGGCAAAGGCGTGCGCTTGATTCACCTCGTGCGCGACGGCCGTGACGTGGTCACCTCGGTGCATCCCAATGATCCCACGCGCTATTGGGTCACCCCGCATCGCTGGGTGATGGACGTCACCGCCGGCCGGCGTTGGGAAAACCACCCGCAAGTTCTCACGGTGCGCTATGAAGAGCTGGTGCGCGACTATGAAACCACCATGCGCCGCCTTTGTCGTTTCATCGAGGAAGATTTCACTGAGGCCTTCCTGCGCTATCCGGATACCGCGCGCGTGAAGGAGAGCCTCGCCTGGTTCAATCCCGCCCAGAAAATGAATGACCGGTCGATCGGGCGTTGGCGCGAGCAGAAGCACGCGGCAGCCCTCGCCGCTTTCGAACGCGAGCCGGGCGCGCTGGAGTTGTTGCGGCATTATGGTTATCTCGCGTAAACGCAGCAGAGCGGAAGGAGGTGACGCTTCTCCGCGCTGCAAAACGGCTCGCCCTGGCTGCAGTACGGCGAATCCGTCTGACGAGGAAGCGGCGCGCACCGCAACGTGAGCAAGATTCCCCTTCGAAATGACAAAACAGTGAACGGCTGGAAGTTTGGCGGTTGAGGAAGCATCAACATTCGGCACGCGCAGGTATGCGCGTTTCAAAAGATCACAAGTCTTTTCGTTCTCTCAAGGTGATTTTCCATGACGATGGATTTGCTGCAGGCGGCGGATCACACGCCGCCGATGGGTGATTTGTTTTCGCATCCGCGTCTCTCGTTTTGCCGCGCGCTGTGGACTGCGCCGCTGGCGGATGAGGCGCAGGCGCCGGCCCGCCGCATCATTCATGCGCGGGTGCTGCAGTGCCACGGCCCCGCCAGGCTGCAGCGACTGGGCGTGCGGCCGGCGCAGGGCTATCACAAATGCGGCAGCTATCAAGACCTGGATTGGGTGACTTCCTTCCGCGTGTTGCTCTGGCAGGAAGGCCGCTGGCGCGTGCATCTGCAAGCCAGCGGGCTGGCCTCGCCTGCGGCCGGCGAGGTGTTGTGGTTCGATCTCGGCGATGCGATCTCTTCCGCCGCAATTCTCGAAGTGCGGCGCTGCGGCATCGACAATTGGTGGCCTTCGTGGAATCTGGTGTCCGGCGCCTTCCTGCTCGAGGGCGAAATGCTCACCGGCCTGGCGCCACGGCAGGAACGCACGCTCGCGACCGGGGAAGTTGTGCTGGCAGATTTGCCGCCGGGCGTGACCGCCGAGCGCAGTGATGGTGAAGTTCGCTATCGCACCCGCTTTCTGCAGGTTGGGTTCTATTTGAATCGCGCCGGCTTTTCTCATCTCGGCATCGATGAATCCGGCGGCGGCGACACCTCGCACAGTATTTTGTTTCAGCATGCAGGGAGTTTTCCGCAAGGCGTGATGCTGCATCCCCTCGCCTCCCGGCCGCTGGCCGCAGCCACGTTGCGCTATGAGGTGCAGGGTCTCACGCGCGTGCAGGGCAATCGTGTGGAGTATGAACTGGCGCTGCCGGAGGCGGGCCAGCAGTATCGCCTCTGTTGGGAGATCGAAGAAGATCGTCTCATCCTGCGCGCCTCCCGCTCGGCGGCACGCGAGATCCAGGCCTGGTACAGCAGTGCCTGGCTCATGAGCTTGCGGCCGACGGTTTCACCGGCGCATTGCCTCGGCAAGATCACACGCGCGGGAGAAACCGGCCTGGTGGAATTGCCCGCGTTGCTGCATGCGCCGCGCTTCGGCACCCTGCGTATCACCGCCAGCAACGGCCATGCGCTGTGGCGCTGCGATGCCTTTCGCCCGCTGGATATGACCACCGGCGAACTGAAGCTCGGTGAAATTCCCCAGCCCGAAGGCCACTATCTGTTGCCCGCCGGAAAATTCGAATGCGAGCTGCACTTCGCGCTCGCCCGGCCTGAGCTGAAGTTGGCTGAAGACACGCCCATCCCGGTCATTGCGGCGCTGCAGAAATGCGCCTTCACCGCACTCACCTACCGACCCGACACCGCGACGTTCAGCAACAACGGCGCCTCCATGCACTGCCCGATTTGCATGGACAACTGGTCGGCCCTGACGACGCGTCTGCCAGGGCTGCTGCCGCATTTGCACCCCGTCGATCTGCTGCGCGATTCGCTTGAACGCTGGCTGGACGGCGGCCAGGGCTACACCAGCGGCAACATGCTGCAACACGGCGTTTTTCACGAAGCCGAAGACGAATACCTGCTCACCGGCGCAGCCTGCCTGCTGGGACTCGGAGAATATCTGCAACATTCCGGCACCGCCGCGTGGTTGCGCGATTATCGCGAGCCGATTCGGCAGCAATTGGCAAAGATGCGCGGCCGCGATCTCGATGGCGACGGCTTGATCGAGAGCCGCTTTCGCACCGGCGTGAGCGGCACGGGTCAATGGAGTACCTGCTGGTTCGATGTCATTTCCTTTGGCTGGAAGGATGCCTTCTCGAACGCAATTCTCTATCGCGCGTTGACCGTGCTCGCCGGGATTCTGCCCAAGCTGGAAGCCGATGAGCTCAGCGCAGGACTTGCGGATTGGGCTGCTGAGCTGCGCAAGAATTTCCGCCCGGCCTTCTACAATCCGAAAACCGGCTGGCTGGCAGGCTGGCGTTGCGCCGAGAACAAGCTGCACGATTATGCCTTCCTCTTTGTCAATGGTGCGGCAGTGAGTTGCGGATTGTTGGAGTTGGATGAGGCGCGTGGCATCATGGGCCGCTTGTGGCAGGAAACCAAACGTGTGGCCATGCCTGATCCCCTGCTGGGATTGCCGGGCAATCTCTGGCATATTCCTGATGCCGATCTCGCCGACATCATGCAGGGCTATCCGCTGGGTTATTATCAAAACGGCGGCCGCACCATGGCGCAGGCCCGGCATTTTGTCAACGCGCTCTATTGGGTTGGCATGAAAGCGGAGGCCGATGAGCTGCTCACCCGCTTGTGCGAGGGCCTGGCGCGCGGCCTGGTGTTTGGCGGCAACAAAAGCGGCGTGGACTGGCGCTTCTGGGATGACCGGCCCTGCGGCTATGAAGGCTTGTTGACCGATCAATTCGGCGTGCTCGCCAGCGCGCTGGAGCGCTTCGGCATCTGACGATGAATCGGCTGGCTGAATCTTGAAACCCGTCTGAAGTCAGCCAATACCCAACGCGAACAAGCCGGTACCAGATCGTGCCAGCAAGACGCTGCAGCGTTTTTCAAATGCGTATCCCGGTTCATAGGCGTTTATCAGCGCCCTATCGGCAAGAAACAGTCGACAGGCGGATTGTCAGGCAAACTCAGAAAAAAATCGAACCGTTCTCGGCGGAATCATGATCTGAGATCACTCGGTCGCTTTTTCACTACAGGACTACAGGCGAGAAATTCGACTCGCAAATCCAACCAGCCCCACAGGGGCGAAAGGTGATAGCGAAGGGCAACGCCCTGGAAACATTGTCATCAAGAAAAATCACCAAGCCCCACCGGGGCGCGAGGGAACCCCGTGAGGAA
>JBBIKM010000081.1:0-10857 GCA_037445455.1 bacterium
GGCACTACAACCGCTTAGCAGGCGGCTCCTTTCGGCCACTCAGGCACCTCTCCGGATTGCGCCGGGTGAAGCTGCAACACCCGACATCGGGAGGCAGCCACTGCCGATCGTGCATGCGGAGGGCGGGGGACTCGAACCCCCAAGGGTGATGAGCCCAACGGTTTTCAAGACCGCCGCCTTACCAATTAGGTCTAGCCCTCCGGCTTCAAAAATTTAGCGGGGCAATATACAAATCAGCAAAGGTGGAGTCAATCTTTTTTTCAGGCTTAAAACCACTGTTTTTTTCAATAGCGGCTTGCCCTCGGGTGGCGGCTTGGCAGACGCAACGCGGCCGCAGCAGGCGATTCGAGCTGCCGGCGTGCCGCTGGCCAGCGGACCAGACCCAAACTTGACATTCACCGAAATCATGTTAGATTGAAGCCGGGCCGGCAGAGTCGCGCAAACCAATTCGCCGTGTGCGCGTGCCTGCCGTGCCTATGAAGTCCGGCGCAGGAATCGGTTGAAAGGAAGCTGCAGCTCGCCCGTCAGCAGCAACCCACCAGCCGGGTCCGCCGACGGCGGCGGCCACATTCGCAGAGCCCATGCGCTGATCGCGTTGTCTGAAATTTTGAAAGGAGGAGCACCATGTCTGTCGCACGCGTAACCGAGATCACCTCCTCATCCCCCAAGGGATTCGAGGACGCCATTCAGATGGGCATCGATCGCGCCAACAAGACCCTGAAGAACCTCACTGGCGCGTGGGTGAAGGAACAGAAAGTGGTGATCAGCAACGGCAAGATCACCGACTACCGGGTGACGATGAAAGTCACGTTCATCCTGCAGGACTGAGGTTCGCGGGCACGCGCTGGCGGTTCCCGCAAAGCCGGGCGCTTCCGGTCGCTGCGGCGCACGGTTCCGCCGCCGGCGGCAGAGTCTCCAGCCGCCTTTCATGTGCATGCAAAGCGCGGCAATCGGCAGCGTCTTCCAACGGATGGCCGGAGCCTGTGGCGCCGCCATCCGTTGACATTTTGGGTCAGGCCCGGCCGTGGGTCATTGACATTTTCTTGATCAGGGAGTTCTTACCATGTCCAAACTCGCGTTTCTTGACGAGGAACTGCAGGCGCTGCGTGAACAGGGCCAGTTCATCACGATTCGCACCATCGAAAGCGCGATGGGCGCCTGGATTCAGGTGGACGGCAAACGGGTGCTGAATCTGTGCGCCAACAATTATCTTGGCTTGGCCAATCATCCCCAATTGAAGGCAGCGGCGATCAAGGCCATCGAAACCTACGGTGTTGGGCCGGCAGCGGTGCGCACCATTGCCGGCACGCAAAAGCTGCATCTCGAGCTGGAGGAAAAATTGGCGGCCTTCAAAGGCGTCGAAGCCGCGATTTCATTCCAATCCGGTTTCATCTCCAATCAGGCGGTGATCCCCACCCTCACCGGCGCCGGCGATGTGATTTTCTCAGATGAATTGAATCATGCCAGCATCATCGATGGCACCCGGCTCGCCAAGGCCAAGGTGGTGCGTTACAGTCACAACGACGTCGCCGACCTCGAAGCCAAGATCAAAAATGAAACCGCGGTACGCCGGCGACTGATCATCACCGACGGCGTGTTCAGCATGGACGGCGACATCGCGCCGCTGCCTGACATCGTCGCGATCGCCGAAAAATACGACGCCCTCACCATGGTCGATGACGCCCACGGCGAAGGCGTGCTCGGCAGCGCCGGCCGCGGCATCGCCGATCATTTCGGTTTGCACGGCCGCGTCGATATCGAAATCGGCACGATGTCCAAGGCCTTTGGGGTGGTGGGTGGCTATGTCGCCGGCAGGAAAAAAATTGTCGATTTCCTGCGCCAGCGCGCCCGGCCCTTTCTGTTCTCCAGTGCGGTCACGCCCGCGGACGTGGCCGCCTGCATTGCCGCAGTCGATATTCTCGCCGCCTCGGACGAACTGGTGGCGAAACTGTGGAACAACACCAAATACTTCAAGAGCAAAATGGCCGCTCTCGGTTTCAATCTCGGCGACAGTGTGACGCCCATCACGCCGGTGATGATCGGTGACACGGCCAGGGCGCAGGCGCTGAGCCGCCAGTTGTTTGAAGCCGGCATCTTCGCCATGGCCATCACTTTCCCCACCGTGCCCAAGGGCAGGGAGCGGCTGCGGCTGATGATGTCCGCCACCCATTCCACCGAAGATTTGAATTTCGCGATCGGCGCCTTCGAGAAAGCCGGCCGCGAGTTGGGCTTGATCAAATAGGCCCGGCGCCCAACGGCAGCAACAACTCACCAAAGTGGCGGGCGATCGGCCCCGCACCATTTCCAAAAGGGAGTATTTCGCTTTGAGGCAAGATCGACTCGTGCGCGTCGGCCACAGTCCGGACCCCGACGACGCCTTCATGTTCTATGGCCTGGCCAGCGGCCGGGTGAAAATTCCCGGCGTGGTGATTGAACACGTGATGGCCGACATTCAAACGTTGAATGAGCGGGCCTTGCATGCCGAGCTGGAAGTCACGGCCATTTCCGCGCATGCGCTCGCTCACGTTGGTGAAAAATATTGGATCATGCGCACCGGCGCCAGCATGGGAGAGGGTTACGGCCCGATCATCGTTTCCCAGAAGCTGTCCCGTCCGGCAGAGCTGGAGGGCAAACGCATTGGCACGCCCGGCAAGTGGACCACCGCGAACTTGCTGCTCAAGATCTTCCATCCGGAAGTGCAGAACGTCGACATGCCGTTCGACCAGATCATCGCGGCCGTGCAGGCCGGCGAGGTCGATGCCGGTCTGTTGATTCACGAAGGCCAGATCAACTATCAGCAATTCGGCCTGCGCAAGCTGGTTGATTATGGCGAAATCTGGCGGGAACAGTCCGGCGGGTTGCCGCTGCCGCTCGGGCTGGATGTCGTGCGCAAGGATCTCGGCGAGGAGATGGCGCATCGTCTGTCACAAGGCCTGCGCGACAGCATTGCCTATGGCTATCAACATCAGGAGGAAGCGATTCCCTACGCGCTGCAATTCGGCCGGGGCATCGATGAGAAGCTGGGGGAGAAATTTGTGAAGATGTACGTCAATGAGGTGACCCTCGACATGGGGGAGCGCGGCCGGCGCGCGCTGGAACTGCTCTACGATCTCGCCGTGCAGCGAAAACTCATTCCCACCAAGCCCGAGGTGGAGTTGTATTGACACCGCCGCCTGCCCGGCGTTCCAATAATTTGCCATCGACTGAGCCGCGAACTGATCAGCCCCGGCTGGGCCGGGGCTGGCGGCGGCTGGCGTGTGATTCTCGCAAGCATCATCCCCCGTCGCGGGCGCCACATTCGCTCGCGCCGCACTCCCGCGGCGGGGGTGGATGCTGCGCGATCATTTCCGGGCGGCCATTTTCTCCCCCGGCGCGACCGCGAACGGCGGAACCAATGGCTGCAATTCATGCAGCAGGCGATCACGATGGGCAAAGAAAGCCTCGCGCAAGGAGGGCGCAATCGGGTCGGCGGCCGCCGGTTTCATGCGCAGCGGATCGATGGCGCGGCCGTTGAGATACATGGTGTAATGCAGATGCGGTGCGGTGGCCAGACCGGTGGCGCCGACATACCCAATCACCTGGCTTTGCGCCACGGCGTCTCCCACCTTGAGGCCTTCAGCAAAGCCCGACAAATGGCCGTAGAGCGAGGAGAAATGGTTCTTGTGACTGATCAGCACGCGATTGCCATAGCCCCCCTCCCAACCCAGCGCCGCCACCGTGCCGTTTGCGGTGGCGACCACCGGCGTGCCGGCGGCAGCGGCGAAATCCACGCCCGTGTGCGCCCGCACCTTGCGCAAGATTGGATGCATGCGGCCGTAGGAAAAGTGCGAGGAAATGCGGCGATAGTTCAACGGCGATTTCAGGAAAGTCTTTTGAAACGAGTTGCCGTGACGGTCGAAATAGCCGCCGCGGCCGCTGCTGTCGGGATCAAATAGAAAAGCCGCATAGCTCGAATCACGCTGTTCATAGCTGGCCGCCAGAATCCTGCCGTAGCGCACAAACTGGCGCTCACCCGGCGCTCTTTCCACAAACAGCTTTTCGTAGAGAATGCGAAAACGGTCACCGCGCTGCGTGTCGATGAAGAAATCAATGTCCCATTGAAAAATGTCGGTGTACTGCAGCAGCAGCTCGGGCGATTCCTGCTGCGCCACCACAGCCTCGTAGAGCGTGGAGGTGACTTCGCCCACGAGCAAATTCACTTCGCGATGCAGGTGCAGGGAATCCGCTTCACCGATGAAGCGGTCGGAGCTGTCGCGCTGCACGCGAATGACCAGCTCCGGCGAGGGCTGGTAGGCCAGCTCGTGCAACGTGCCCAGGGAATCGAGCTTGAGTTGCAGCGGCCGGCCGGCGCGCAGGCGGCGGGGATCAAAGATCGAACGCAACGCCTCGATGGTGGGAAGAATATCCTCCGGGCGGACATAACTCCGGCTGAGAATTTGCGCCAGCGTCTGGCCGTGCGCAATGGTGTGATCGACAACCATATAACCCGGCGAGACCGGGGCGGTGGCCGTCGAATCAACTCCCGGGTGCAGCGGGGGTGTTGCTGCGGGTGGTGAATCAGAACTTTTGATGAAATAAACCGAAGCCGACAGCAAGATCATCAACAGCCAGCGCGCCGCCGGCGATGACCACTGCGGAGTGCTCCTCATTTTTCCTCCCTCACAGCTTTGCGATTGCAGACCTGCCTCCTTCGTTGCTTCTCAGTCCGGTTGATCAATTCATCCCAAACCCGGGGCCGCGTTCCGGCACGTGCCGCCGCTCTCCGGCACAGAGAGCGCAGCGCAAACCTCAGCGGAAGAACAAAAGGCGCGCGGCAAGCGGCATGGCCGCGGGTTCAGGCCTCATAGACTTTCAAAATCTCATACAGGGTGCTGCGTTGCGCCGGGAGATAGCCCGACTCGCGAATCAGTTGGATCACTTCCTCCGTCGAAGTCTTGTTGACGAAATTGGCGGCAGCGTGGACGTTTTCCTCCACCAGCGTGCCGCCGAAATCATCGGCACCAAAATGCAGGGCAATCTGGCCGATCTTCTTGCCCTCGGAAAACCAGGACGCCTGAATGTGCGGAAAGTTGTCGAGATAAATGCGGGCGAACGCGATGATCTGCAGGTAGCGCGTCGGAGTGGCGTAAGTCGGAATGATCTTTTCGAGCGGCGTGTTGCCGGGCTTGAAGCTCCACGGGATGAAGGCGGTGAAGCCGCCGGTTTCATCCTGCAAGCGGCGAATGCTCTCAAGATGCGTGATGATGTCCTCGTCGGTTTCGAGATGGCCGTACATCATCGTGGCCGTGGTTTTGTAGCCGAGCAGATGCGCCTCGCGCATGATGTCCAGCCACTCGGCGGGGCTGCCTTTCTTGTGACTGATTTTTTTCCGGACCCGCTCGGAGAGAATCTCCGCGCCGCCGCCGGGGATGGTGTTCAAGCCCGCCAGTTTCAACTGGTGCAACACCTCGCGCACGGTCAGGCCGGAGACTTCGGCCATGCCCTTGATTTCCGAAGTCGAGAAGAAATGCGGATGCACTTCCGGCACTTCCGCGCGCGTGCGCCGCACCAATTCGAGATAGTACTCAAATGGCAGGTTGGGATTTACGCCGCCCTGCAGCAGAATCGTGCTCACGCCCTTTTGCGCCGTCTCTTTGAATTTTTGGATCATTTCATCGACGGAGTGGGTGTAGCTGCCCTCTTCACCTTCGTGGCGATAGAAGGCGCAGAAGATGCAGTCGACGTTACAGATGTTGGTGTAGTTGGGATTGGTGTCCACTACAAAAGTCACCCAGGGTTGGGGAATCTTGCGGCGGCGGACGGTATCCGCGGCGGCGCCGAGCTCGAGCAGCTCGCCGTTCTTGAGAAGGTGCAGGCCCTCCTCCGGCGTGAGGCGCTCACCGGCCGAGGCTTTGTCGTATAGGTGTTGAAGGAACACTCGTATCTCCGGTATGGGATCAAGAAATCACTGACTCAAACAGATTCAAAACTGCGTTTCCATCTGACATACTTGTGCAATTTCTCAGGAAAGAGATTGACAAAGTTGATGGCACTCCTGTAAAGCTCATAAATCTCGTCCATGGTCTTTTCGATCGGGTACATCGCAAAATTCTGATGGACAAGTTGATTCCGCACCTCACCGATCTCCATAAATGCCGCAATCGCAGACTCGAGTCTGGGATCGGATTTGATTTCCTCCGACATGAAATCCTTGAAGTCACTGCCAAACAAGGCGAAAAATGAATTCGCATTGCGTCGACTCCAGTCGAAGTAGGTATGATACTGGCGCTCGATTGCCTTGTTGCGAATGAAATGAATGATCACTTCACCGTCACTGAACTGGCCCTCAAAAAAGTGAATCAAGTTTTCCTTGATGCTTGATTCGAAGAAGCTCGCGGCCGAGAGAAGCAAAACCTTCCTAAAATGATTGTCTGCGTTGTTCCGCAAGGAACTCTCCCCGCGCTGCTCGAGGAAATCGACCAGCAATTTATTCTCCTCATACAGGCGATCAATGACGGTTGTCTCCATCTTTCTCCCCTATGCCAATCGCACAATCTCCCGGGCACGGCGCAATCGAGTCAAGACATTTGCCCTATCGGTTGTCCTGCTCGACGAGGCCGCCAAAAAGGCAGAATCGCTCTTGAGTGCCTTGATGGATTCCAGACTGATCTTGCCCTGCACCAAACTGCCTTGGGCGTGGGGCACAGTGCAGACAGCAGCAAAAACTGATTCATAAATTGCGATGCTGAATCGTTTGTTGACACTTTGGAATGCCTCGCGCGGCAATTCCGAGCAACTGCCGATGAAGGAGAGGAACAACGCCTCCAGAGCCGCGACCCTCTCGTCTTTGAATGCTCTTGCCTCATGTGAAAAGCTGTTCAGAAACTTCACCATGGAAGGGCTGTACTGTTCGCCGCGGAGCAGCATTGCAAACCCGCGCAACAGGAATTCCAAGTCTTTCAGGTGCAGGTCCGGAACCGGGACGCCCAGAAGCTGCCGCCATTCCGGCCTGGTATTGAGCCGATACAACATGGAATAAAAGTCGGAATAATAGAGACTCAATCTGATCTCCTGCGGAGTCAAATTGACACCGCCCGAGTTCAGCCTGCTGAAGATCTCATACTTTGCCGACTCTTTGTCCTGGGGGGCCAGTTGCTTGATGATGATGTTTCGAATGGGGCGCAACTCAAACGCCGATCGATAATCTCCCAAGGTCGAGTAATTCAATCCATTGAACTTGTTCCTGCGCTCCGGCAGTTTCTCAGCGAGTTCCAAATTGAACTTCGTAAAATATCGATCGTCATGCAGAATATCATCCGGTATCCTGCCGCGTTCATCGAAAATTTGACGGAGCTCCGTCCGTTTCTCCTCTTTTGGAAATCTCTGCTTGACGAAATAGTAGATCGACATTAATCGTTGCTGGCCATCGATAACCAGGAAACGATTTCGTCCCTCCTCGTAGAGAAAAATCTGCGGCACGGGCAGGCCGATAATGAGGGACTCGATGAGCTTGGAAGCCCGCCTGATATCCCAGACATAGTTCCTCTGAAACCCTGGAATCTTTATGGCCCCTGATTCGACGAAGTCAAAAAGGGTCCTGATATTGAAATCGCTCGGCGAGGCCGTCAGATCATATTCACCGATGGGAAAGTCGTCATTGTCGTCGCGTGTGCTGTCCTCCTCAAACCAGCAATTTCCATTGGCCTCCTGCTGCAAGTCTTGGAGTACGTCTTCTTGGCTTGTCATGATTCATTCTCCTCCTGCTTTTGAAACTTATCACCCCGATTGCTCCTGCCGGACCTGCTGCTCAGCAGCGTCTCCGCGCCACGAGCTCTGGGATTGCCATCGTCACAGCGGGAGAACGCTTCAATACCCCTCCACCCCCTCGATCTTCTCCAACTCGGCAACGACGTTGCCCAGGTTGAAGGCCTTGATATAAAGCTGGGTGGTGGTCATCACCGGAATCTTGCGCTCATCATCGGTGAGATGGACGATGAGACGGCCCTTTTGGTTGTAAAGCCCCGGCGTTTTCAAATGAGGCTCCACCACCAGGCAGTTGAACTTGCCCGCCCGGACCTTGATCTTCTCGCGCCGATATACCGCAATCTTGAGCGGCAAAATTTTGCCGTTGTCGTAGTTGTCGACGTACACCGTGTCGCCCGGCTCCAGCTTTTGCGTGCGGATGTAGTAGAACGCCGAGATGATATCCTGCACGAACAGGGGAATGGCCACGGTATCACGCTGGCCGTTCCTGGTCGTGACGGCAATCTGCGCGGCGAGATCGAAATCGACCACGCGCTCATCACGAAAACTGCCCTCGCGCTGGTTCTTCTCATAGCGCCAACTGAAAATGCCGTCCACGTCGGTGAACGAGCTCACCCGGTCCTCCACGCGATACAGCCGGGAGAAGAAGGAGTTGGTGTGCGCCTGGGACAGGAGATGATAGCACGGCCGGCCGTTCACCGTCATCACTTCCGGCACCGACATGATGGCGGTGCCGGCGACAATGGGGCCATAGCGCACGATGAACGTGAGCTTCTCGCCGACGTTGAAAGCCCGGTTCACCACCACGCGCAAGGGCGCAACGCGATTGCTCGAATCCGGCTGGGCCGCGGGTTGCGGAGGTTGCGCCCACAGCCGCGAATCCGGCCAGCCCAGCGCCAGTATCAACAGCAGCACCGTTCGCAAGCGCGCCGGCACACTTCCGCAGCAGTTCCTGATCATGATAATTTCTCTTCGACCTTCCTGAGGGCGTCAGCCACCGGGATCGCCTGCATGCAGGCACACACGCGCAGCCGCGAGTTCCGGCAGCGAAAGCATTCTTCCTGTTGCGACATCAACACGTCGGCGCGGCGGCCATACGGCCCCCAGCGCTCGGGCCGGCACGCGGTGATCGGCGGATAAAACGCGACCACCGGCGTACCCACCATGCGCGCGAGATGCAACGGCCCGGTGCTGTTGCCCACAAACACCGCCGCGCGCGCAATCACTTCGGCGAGTTGTTTGAGCGTCAAACCGCCGGCCAAATCAATCAGTTTCTTCGCCGCCAATTGCTGAATGCGTTGCGCGACTTCGCGCTCACTCCTGTCGCCGGTCAGCACAACCTGACGTTTCTTCGCAACCGTCAATTGCCGGGCGAGGGCGGCAAAATGTTCCGGTGGCCATTCCCGCGCCGAGCCGCCGCTGCCGGGATGCAGCACCACGAAACCGTCTGCCACGCCCTGCGCGGCAAGCAGGCGCGTCACTTCGAGTTCGACTGCGGGATCCCGGCGGTAATGAAACTCCACGGCCGCGCCGGTCAGGCCGAGCGGCTCCAGCAGTTGCAGATTGTATTCCGCTTCGTGCCGCTGGGCGCGCTTGCGATGCTGATACACACGGCGGTTGAACAGGAAACTGTACCAACGATAGCCGGTGCCCACGCGCAGCGGAATCCCCGCCTGCAAGAAACTCCACGCCAGTTGCGGCCGGGGAAAAAGCGCCACCACGGCGTCATAACCGCATTGCTTGAGCCGGCCTGCGAGAGCGCCGGCGCCCGCTTCATCCAGGCAAATGATGCGGTCGACATGCGGGTGCATCTCCAGGATGCCGGCGGTGTAGCGCCGCACAAGGAAATGGACTTCCAGCCCGGGAAACTTTTTTTTGAGCGCGGTGGCCGCCGGCGTCGCCAGAATCACATCGCCCAGGCGGTCGGTGCGCGCCAGCAAAATGCGCCGCAGCGAATTCACGTGGCCTCGCGCCGGCGGTTTTGCACGAGCTGCACGATCGCCGGCAGGGCGCGCTCCAGCTCCTCGGCAATCGTGGCCGCGCACTCGCGATAGACTTCGCGGCCATAGCCAATGGGATCGTCGATATCGGGATCTTCAGGCGCCTCGTCATTGGCAAAGCGCTTGAGCAGAAAGACATTCTCGCGATAGTTGGGATATTGGCGCTGCAAGTGATCGACGTGCTCGCGCGCCATCGCCAGAATGAGATCGGCATTGGCCACCCGTTCCGCCGAAAGTCCCTGCGAGCGGTGGCCCCGCAAATCGCCGCCCATTTCCTCCACCACGCTGATCGCCGCCTCCGCCGCCGGCATGCCTTCAATGCCGAGCGTGCCGGCTGATCGAATCTCGACTTCATCCTGCAGCCGCGCCGGCAGCTTGAGGCGAAGCAGCGCCTCGGCCATCGGGCTGCGGCAACTGTTGCCGCTGCAGACGAACAAAATGGTGAAGGGACGGTGCGTGCTCACGTTTGCACGGCTCCAATCGATTTGATGATGGCTTCCTGCGGCAGCGCGCCGGCGCGCAGCAGACGCGGTGGCGTAACGGTGACATCCAGAATGGTCGAAGCCAGCGTGGTGCCGGCGGGGCCGGAATCAAGAAGCAGGGGCAGTTCGCTGCCGAATTGCTGCAGCACTTCTTCCGCGCTGGTGGCGCCCGGCTGGCCCGCGAGATTGGCGCTGGTGGAAATGATGGGCGCGTTGAGCATTTCACTGAGCAGCCGCGGCAGGGCGCGCGCCGGCACGCGCACCGCCAGCGTCGACGAGGCTGCAATGAGATTCTGCGGCACTTTCTTGGTGGCTTCGAAAACCAGGGTCAAGGGGCCGGGCCAGAAGTCGTGCATCAGCTTTTCTGCGACCGGCGACACGTATTTGACCCAGCCGGCAAGCATGCCGCGGTTGCCGATGATCACCGGCAGCGCCTTCTCCGTCACGCGGCGTTTGAGCGCATAGATCTGATCGATCGCGCCGGGCAGCCGCGCATCGACGCCCAGGCCGTACAGCGTATCGGTGAGATACGCAATGACCTGCCCCTCCCGCAGGGCATCCACGGCAAGCGTGATTCTGTCCGGTTCGGGATGATCGGCGTTGATCTTGATCACATTCATCGGCTCACCACC
>JBBIKM010000081.1:10870-14550 GCA_037445455.1 bacterium
GTCTGCCCGGGGCCCGGGCTTGATGATACCGGTCGTGCGGCAGCCTTCGTCTTGCTTCGAGTTCACGTGCATACGTTTGCTCAGCACTCTGCCCGGTGCTGGCCCACCTGACTGCGCAGCGGGCCGCCCGCACAGTTGCGAGCAACCACACACCTGCCCGCCCCGGTTTACACCAGGGATTCGGCCGCCAGCATTTCACTCACCTGCTTCAAGACTTCCTCAACCGAAATCTCCAGCATGCAGGCATGCGTGCCGAGGGGGCAACGCCGGCTGCCGTGCGCGCTGCACGGCCGGCACGAGAGATTCTTTTCAAGAACGGCGTGGCCGGCGCCGAAGGGCGCAAAACCAAAAGCCGGCACCGTGGGTCCAAAAATCGTCAACACGCGGCAGCGCGTGGCCACGCCCAGATGGGTGGGCGCGCTGTCGTTGCTGACCAGCACCGCGCAGCGATCCAGCAGGGCAGCGGATTGCCGCAACGTCAGAGCGCCGGCGAGATTGAGGCAATGCGCGCCGGTTTGCGCTTGAATGCCGGCGCACAGTTCCGCATCACTCTTGCCGCCCACGAGAAAAACAACGGCGTTGTGCTCCGCAATCAAGGCGCGGGCAAGCTGGGCGAAACGGTCAGCCGGCCAGCGCTTGGTGGCCCAAACCGATCCCGGCGCGAGCGCGCACCACCGGCGGCCCGCCCCGCAGTCGTGAATCGTTGCTGTGACTGCGGCGGCATCGGCGTCATCCCACACCACGCGGGGCGCAGGCGCCTCTGTCAGGCCGCCAAAGGGTCGCAACAAATCGAGATTGCGTTCGACTTCATGCACGTGGCGGTAGGGCACGCGCTGCGTGAACAACAGGCTGCCGGCGCTGCGGGTAAATCCGATGCGCAGAGGGATGCCCGCCAGCCAAACCAGCAGGGCACTGCGCAGCGAGCGGTGCGGCACGATCGCCGCGGCATAATTTTCCCGGCGCAGGTCTTGCGCCAACTGCCACAACGCCGCCAGGCTGCGCTGGCCGCCGCGTTTATCAAAAATCAAGACTCGCTCGATGCCGTGATGTCGTTCGAGGGCATTCGCCGCTGCCGGAATCACCATGAAATGAACCGCGCAAGGCGCAAAGACTTGATGTGCCGCCTCCACCAGCGGCGTCGCCAGAATCACATCACCGATGAATGCGGTCTGCACGATCAGAATTTTTCGGATCGTGCCGGCCGCCGGCGCAGCCTTGTCAGGCGCGGCAGTCATGCGCTCCCGGGCCCGTGTTCGAGCGCCCCGGCCGGCGGCGCGGTTTTCCAGCGCCGGTGCATCCAAAACCAATGATCGGGATGGCGGCGAATGAAACGTTCCAGCACGGCACTCCAGCGTTCGGTCACAGCGCGAATTTTCGCCTCCTCGCTCCACGATGCGGGCAGGTCATCAAAACGCAAACACTCGCTGGCGATGAGATGCCGGCCGCCGGTCTGGCGAATGGCGGCAACGAAAAGAATCGGCGCGCCGCTGCGCAACACGAAGGCGGCGGGGCCGCGCGCCGTGGAGGCTGGCCGGCCGAGAAAGTCGACGAACAGGCCGCTTTGGCCCGCATCCTGATCGGCGAGCACTGCGACGAACTTTTTCTCGCGCAGCGCCCTGAGGATGCCCTTTAGCGCGGAGCCGCGCGGAAGGCTCGCCATGCCCAGCGACTCGCGCGTGCGGCGGATGAGACGATCGGCGTGGGGGTTGTTTTGTGTCTGATACAGAAAGACCATCGGAAAGCGCCGCGCCAGCATCGCGCCCATGTACTCCCAGTTGCCAAAGTGCCCGGTCATGCAAATCGCGCCGCGGCCCTCTGCCAGCGCCTGCTGCCAAAGCCGTTCATCTTCCGGGCTGCGAAAGCGCACGAGCTCGTCCAGTTCGGCCGGGGAGAGCTTCGGCAGACGCAGATACTCCATCATCATCATGCCGAAGTTTTCGTAATTGCGCCGGCCAAGAGCCAGCACTTCCTCGCGCGTTTTTTGCGGGAAGGCCTGCTGCAGATTGTCCAACGCCACCCGGCGCCGAATGCGAAGTATCGCAAAGGTGAATCTGCCCAATCCCGCGCCCAGAGCAAGCAGGGCCGCTCTCGGCACGCTGGCGGCGATCAAGACCAGCAGCCGCAGCCCGAGATATTCCAAGAGATGCTTTAGTTTTCGCATGAAGGCACAGGGTGCATCGAATTTTGCAGCGCAACTTAGCCAAAAATTGCCTGATTGTCAATTTGAAAGTCAGTATTCCCATCGGTTTGCCGGGCGCTGTCGCCGACTGACCTGGCGCGCGCCTGAAATCGCTTCGCCGGCAGGCGCGAGCCGATGTCTGCCTTGGAGAAATCTCGCACCGCCGGTGATCACGCCGGCGCTCATGCGGACATGACCTCGATGGTTTTCGTCACCGGCCCATCCACGGGCGCCGTTCCTTCCAATTCAAAACTGAGCAATACGAACTCGCCGCGCCGTGCTACGAGGCGGGCGTTTGCCAAGGCGCGAATCGTGTGATCAGGATCGAAAAGCTGCAGTTGATATTCCCGGCCGGGCCAGCCGGCAACGGTGAGCAGCAAGCTCTGCCGCTCCCAACTCTCCTGCATCAGGCGAAAACCAGTGGACTCGGCGTTCACTGCCGGTTGAAACACGGGCGGGATCACGCCGATACCACCGTGGTGCGTGAAAGCCAAAATAGCGCTTCCGTGCAGCTCGAATTCGACCTCGGGGAAATCACGCAAGCTGGTGATCTCCAGGCCTCCGAACCTCCTGCCACCCACCAATCGCAAAAAGGAGACACGCGTGCCCAGCGGCAGAAGGGCCTGAAAGCGCAGCGTTATCGGCGCAGCGCTGTCGCAGCGGAAATGGTAACTGGTTTCCTTGTGACGCCGCCGCATGCGCAAATGCAAACGATCTTCGCCCACCCGAATGTTCTTCACGGTGACCGACTCCCACTGCGGCGGAAATGCCGGCCGCAAAGTGATCCGCTTCTGCAGCGCGTCCACCTCCAATCCCAACATGCCTTCCAGCGCCGGCAGCAACACCATGGCTTCCGACCAGGCTTGATGGCTGCACACGCCTGCCGGCCGGTAGTTCTCGCCGTGCAATACTTCCTCGACATAGCCCGCCGCCCATTCGCGGTAGATCTGCATATTGTTCATGAGGTGCACGAAGCCTTGCGTGGGGCGATAGGAGCGGTATTCCGCCAGCGCCAGCCAGCCGGTGAACAACGGCCAGACACTGCCAGAGTGATAGCCGGCGGGATTGTAGATCGGGCTGTCGCGGCTCACCAAGCGCACGCCCCAGTCCGTGGAGAAATGCGGGCCGGCCAGTTCCCGCAGGCAGATCTCTGCACGTTTTGCGGGGATCAACCCGAAACAGACGGCCACTGCCGGCATGATCGTTTTTTCCGCCTCAAAAGAGCCGTCGGCCCGCTTGGCAAAATTGTAGAACTGTGTTTGCTTGTTCCAAAATTTTGCCGCAAGCAGACGCGCAGTTTGCCGCCCCTGCCCTCTCCACTTCTTCAGCAGGCGCTCTTGACCCAGGGTCTGTGCGAGCCAGGCCGCTTCCTGCAGTGCCATCGTCCAGCAAGCATTGAGATAGAACTCCGCATGGGCGGGGAACAGGGCGCCGCCTTCCACCCAGCCGTGGCCAACATTGGTGTTCTCGATGAATTGATCACCATCACGATCGCTGGCGC
>JBBIKM010000081.1:14592-25031 GCA_037445455.1 bacterium
AACTCGCGGTCGCCGCTGGCGCGCACATAGCGGCCCAGCAGAATGACAAAGAGCGGCGTGGCATCGGCGGCATCGAAATGCGCCTGGCCGCTCATGGTCAGTTCGTGAAAGATTTTGCCGTCGGGATCTTGATGCCGTCCGAGCAGTTCGAGCGTGCGCTGCACTTTTTCGAAATCACCAAGCGCCAGCGCCGCGAAGCCGGTCCACACGCTGTCGCGGCCGAAATACCAGGCATAGCCCGGCCGGCCGCTGATTTCATGTCCGCCCTGCCAGCCGCTGGCAGAGGTGGCGAAGCCGGCCATGAAGCCGCCGCCCACGCCGGGCGTTTCAACAAAGAAGCGGTCGGTCGCTGCCAGCGCCCAGCGCAAGCCGTCGTTGAAGGTTTCATCTGGCGTGATCAGGTGTGTCGATTCCCGCAACAGCTTCTTGAAATGCCGCGCCTGGCGATGAAGCGCACGCGCCGGCTGCTGCAACATCCGGCGATATGCCTGCCGTGCCTCTTTTTCTCCCTGGGCGGTACCGGCAAAGGCGACGGTCAACTCGTGCGTTCCCGGAGAAATCACATAGCGCAGCCCGATCGCGACTTGCAGGCGTGCCGTCGGCGCTCCGTGCAGCCATTCGGCGCTGGCAGTGATCTCCGCATACTGCCCACTCATCTGCTCTGCAACCGGCCGGGAGCCGCCCAAAAGGATGAACCTCGTGCCGGTTTCGTTGTGTACGAATGCAGCCGCCAGGCCCTCCTCCCAGCCAAAGAACAAATTGCCGGTGGCCGCCTCGGAGTAGGGCCACATCATGCGCAAATCACAAACCGCGGTGATGAGAATTCCGACCTCATCCTGCGCCTGCACGCAATAATGCAAGCCCGCAGAGGGTTCGCTCAAATCGGCAAAGACATGCTCGGTGATGACGGCGCCGGCGAGACGGTATTCGCGCTGCAGCGATTCCGGCGTGATCGTGACAAGCGGCACCAGCGTGTCACTCGCCTGCCATTCGCCTTTTCCGATTCTGAAGGCCGGGCGCAGGTGTTTGAGGCCGCGAAAGGGCGGGCACCAAATTTCATCGAGGCCGGCGCGTTCGCTGCCCAGCAACAGAATGCGCCGGCCGCCGAGACTAACAGGATTGCTGGCAGCCGGCCGCGCAGCAAAGCCCAGCCCGCTCGCCGCAGCACGCCACGTTTGTTTGGATTGAATCGACCCGGCTTGGGAAATGCGTGTGATGCTTTTCACCGTCGCCGGCGCAAGCGGCCAGTAGGTACGTGCCGCTTCCGGCGCGGGCGCCAGCAGATCCGTCAGGCAATTGCGCACAAAAGTTTCGAGAGCTGTGCGATAGAGATTCCCGGCCTGATCAAAAAACAGAAAGGACCCGATGGTGAGCACGCGGCCGGCGCCGGCTGCATACTCGGTGATCACGCGCCAATGTTCTTCAATCCGAATGTAAGTCCGGCCCACTGCGGCAACCCTGCCCTGCTGCGGCGCGGCCGGCGCTTCGTAGAAAGCGGCGGCAAAGGCACTCGCGCGGGTTGGACTCCATGTGAACACGCCCTTCTGCAGTCCGGCGAAGATTGGGTGCCCATCGTAACTCGCGAAGCCGCGCCGATCATGGTGGCCGGCGGCCCAGCAATCATGGGGCCACGCGCCTTTGGCGAGAAAATTCGGCGGCTGTGTTTCAAGGCCCAAATCACAAACAAAAGGCGCGGCGAGCAGCGTCAGCAAGAGCGAGCCGCCGGCAGTGAGCCATTGCCGCAGGGCGATCAAGAAATCGGGATCGCGTGCCGCGGCCGGCAGCGCAAGGCTTGAATCAAAATGCCACCACAGCAAATCACCGCCTTGCAGCCGGCCGGGCTGCCGCACCAAGTCCGGCAGCGCGAGGATGGTGCAGGCAAATTCCGTCTGCCGCGCGAGAAAATTCCAGGCCGCCTGCTCTTCGCGGGAGGGATTTTCGGGATCAGCCAGCAGATAGGCAATGCGCTTCATCGCCGCTCCGGTGTCGTGCCGGCCGCGCAGACAGCGCGCGGCATAAGACGAAGCCCCATGTGAAGCGCCAGGCTGCGAAGGAAGTCAAGCCTGTTTTCCTTCGCGGTCCTGGCGTCCCGCCAGTTCATCAAATACTCTTCGCTGCCGTGATGGTTTTCTGAGCGTGACGCCACAAAACCTCTGCACACGGCAGTCACCCTGCAATTTCAACCGGCCGGCCGAGCGTGCTTTTCGCATGCCGGCGGCCGTCGCGCCACACCCGGAAGGTTTCCCCTGCGCGGCGCACCGTCAGGTGAGTGCCCCGCACCAGCACGTTGTCGATTTCGAACCACGGCAGGTCAAACGGCAGCGGATCGATGGTCACGCCGGCGTCATGCGGCCGAATGCCGCAGACATACTTGATGATGAGATCATTCACCCAGGAATGCTGATAGTCATCGACGCCGCGATAGACGGCCGCTTTGCCGGTGTAAGGATGATAGTGCTCGAAGCAATTCGGGCGGCGGGGATCGCCGTCGTGGAACATCATCACAATGAACCTGCTGATGAAATCGACCGCCGCTTGCAGCAAACCGGCATCGCCGAAGCGCAACGCCGTCTGCGCCAGGGCCTCCGCCAGGTGACTGTTGGCCATGGGCCACACCCGGCCATTCCAGGGGCACTTCATGCGCATGCCCTTCCATTCCGGCTCGGCGCAAAAGTGGGGATCATCGACGCTGGCCGCGGGCGCGGGAAAGGGCGTCCAAAACTCCCGCGGATTCAGCAAGTGCCTTTTCAATCCGGACAAATGCTCGGCCGAAACCACATCGGTGAAATAGGGATAAAAGCAGACCGCGGCTTTCACGCCGGTGCGGCGGCCTGTGCGCGGATCCACATCGAAAAACATTTCCTGTTCCGGATCCCACATTTCGCGCCGCATTGCCTGTTTGATTCTTTCGGCACCGGCCTGCCACTGGCGCGCCGCGTTCTCGTTTCCCAAATTGCGCGCCAACACCGCCAGGGTTTGCTTGAGCTGATAAAGATACACCGTGGCGTCAATGCCCTTCAGGCGGAAGACTTCGCCCCAGGCATCGCGATCGGCGTGGCGTTCGACCGCGAGATAGCGCGACATGAATTCCTGGCCGGTTTCATATTGATTGATGATGTCGTACAGGCCGCTGTCTTCCGGATCGCGCGTCTGGTCAAAATAGCGGGCATAGCGTTGCAATCCGTCGTAGCCGGCCGCCGCCCAGTCAGCAGAAGGATGCACGCGCAGCAGTTCGCGCACCGCATTGCCCCAATTGGCGTGATAGAACAGATGCGGGCGGTGGTGGTGCACGTCGAGGTAGCCGGGAAAACTGCCGTCCGTCTGCTGGTTGTCGATGAAGGTGAGCAGGCTGCCAGCAGCCAGGGCGGGATCGTGGCGCCAGCGATTCTCCAGCATGTGGCACATCGCACTGTAGGAAATGGGCGCGCGGAAGTATTCGATGCCTTCGCAAACAAATGGCCGGCGATAGTTTCCCTCCTGCACGGCGATGGTGTTCAGGCGCAGCCCATACCAGCGATACCAGTAATAGCGGGAAAAATATTCATTCGAGCAGGCGAACGACGGAACCCCGGCAAAGTGGCGCCGCCAGTTCGTGCGGCTCGCCTTCGCTGCCTTGCCTTTCGCCAGCACTTGAGTAAGATTGCCGCGGGCCTGCTCGAGATCAGGCGCGGCCGCCAGAGCGGCAGTGACTTCGGCTTCGCGCCCGGCGGGTAACACGATCTCGGCATGCAATGCCGCGTAAACCAGTCCCTCACGCTCGGCCCCGCTGAGCCTGGCACCGCCGGGAAGCCGGCCTTCGCGAAAGCTCTCGTAGAAGGGCGTGAATCGCCAGTGCGGCTGCAGCGCCGCGCGCTGGCTGAGCTGCAGGCCGTATGACTGCGGTTTCGTATCAAGACCCAGGGCCAGCGCCACCGGCAGATGCGGCAGGTTGGCTGGCTCGAGATGCTTGAGGAACGAGATGACTCCGTTCTCCCGGCTGATCTCGGAAAGCCAGGAGGTTCGTTTCGAGGGATAATTCTCCTGCACGGTCCATAGAATCAGATGCAGGCGCCTTTTCCTGGCAGAGCGGTTGCGCAGTTGCACCGTGCAGACCGCCACGTCCTGGGGAAGAATCATCTTGCGCTCGCGCACAGTCAGCCCGTCTTCCCGCTTGCGCGACCACGTCGCGCTGGTGGTGAAGTATCTCTGCGTCATCACCGCGGGCGACCAGCGCCGGCGGCGAAAGCGCAGCGCCAGCTCGTTGCCATCCTCCTCCAGCAGCGTCCAGGTGAACAACGGCTGAAAGGAATAGTTGAAATATTGCGCCTCATCCCACAGCCCGGGGAAATCGAGGAACAGCGGAAAAGGCGGCGCCCAGAGCAGGCGATTGCCGCCGCCGAGGTACCACTTGTCGGCGCGGGCGAGAAACTTGAGCGGCTTTGCGGGGTTCATGGGAACTCGATTTTGTGGGTTGATTGGCAAAAGATTTTTGCTTGACAGAAGCCATATTTTTGACTATTGATGGTCTGGGCAATAGCCACCGGCCGCCGGCGGGCAAGTCACGAAATCATTTGACCTGGGGACAAACTCATGACCGAATTGGAAAAGCTCGAAACACTGGTCTATCACGGTTTCAAGGAAATCGACCGGCGATTCGTGGAGTCCAGTCAGCAGTTTCAGGAACAGCTTACGATGCTGGCCGAGAAACATCAAGAAACCGCACGACAACTCCAGCAAACGAACGGCCTGGTACTCGAAAGCAGCCGGCAAGTTGGACAGCTCAGCGAGCATATCCGCGAAGTCACGCAAAAGTTTGAGATTACCGACCAGAAAATGCGCGAGCTAGTACAGCAATCTGAAATCACCGACCAAAAAATGCGCGCGATGGTCCGGCAATCGGAAATCACCGATCAGAAAATCCGGGAGCTCACGCAGCAGATCGACCGAGCCGACCGCCAAATTCTGGATACTGATCGCCTGGTCAAAGAAATTGCCCGGCGTTCCGAGGTGACCGACCAGAAGCTGCAAGACCTCATCAAACGCTTTGCCGGCCTGACCGATTCACTCGGCTTGTTCGCGGAAAGCTCGGTGCGCCCTGCGGTGGCCCGCGTTTTTCGCGAACGCGGCTTCCGTTTGACCAACATTTCCGCTCGCAGCGTTGGCCACCTGAACGGCGACGGCATGGAATGGGACGTGCTCGGCTACGGCCCGACGCATGTCCTTGCCGTCGAGGTCAAGCTCAAACTCGAGCGCCGGGACGTGGACGAAACCCTGGAGCGGCTGCCGCGCTTTTTCGATTTCTTCCCGCGCTATCGCGGCCTCGTGCTGCATGGTGCGGTCGCCGGCATGAGCATCGATGAAGGCGTTGACCGCTACGCCTACAAGAACGGCCTCTTCGTGTTCTCCCAATCGGGCGAAAACATCGTGCTGCTGAACAGCGCGGATTTCGTTCCGCGCGCCTATACTTACTCTGCCACACAATCTTGAGAGGAACGTGCTTCATTCGGTTCGAATCCGAATCTCCTGCCGGACGAACTCGTCCCACTCTCCCGCCGGCATCTGAATGGCGATCACACTGCCCTGCCGTTCCCCGCCCGCAACGCTGATGATCTTCCCGGGATTGACCACCGGCAGCTCATAGCGCTCGCCGGCCAGCCCCTCCACCTCGGCAGTGAGCATTCCCTGCGCGCGATTGACGGCAAGCACTTTCAAGCCCTGGTTGCGGTCACCGGTGTTGCTGGCGATCACCGGCGGCAACAACTCGACCGTGGGCACAAAGTCGACGATGACTCTGGCACTGTCGCGCAGCAGAAAGTTGATCACCGGTTGAATCGTTTGCGCGGACACCCGTTCGCTGAAAACGGCTGCCTGGCCGTTCATCGCAACGCTTTGAATCTGGCTGCCAATGCCGAGCGCCGGCGCAAACTGCACGCTGCAGGGCACGGCAGTGCGCGAGGTGACCAGGAGCCGGAGTTGTGATTCTTCCCTTTGAAAGTCAAAATCGCAGGCGGCCTGGCCGGCGCGAACGTTTCGCATAGTCACCCGGCCCCAATCCGCCGGGAAATGCGGGGCAAAGGTGATCTTTTTTTCCGGCGCATTGGCGGCCAGGCCGAGCAGGCCGCGCACCAGCGGCAACACCACGCCGGCGCTGCAAAAACCCTGATGCGCCACGGCCTCCTGCGGCCAGATGTTCTGTGCGCCGGAGAAGACTTCGGTCACGAATCCGAGCGCGTTGTCAAACGTGTGGCGCACACTCGTGAGCAAGGAGTTGTAACCCTGCAGCGCAAAATGGTGCTGAAACTGCGCGGCTGCCACCCAACTGGTCAGAAAAGGCCAGACCGCGCCGTAGTTGTAGTTCAACGGCTCGAACAGCGGACTTTGGTTCGACAAGCTGCGCGTGCCCCAATCCGTGGTCAACTCGGCGGAGTTCAGTTTCAGCAAGGTGGCGGCGCTGCGCCCGGGGTCCCCAAGTTGCCACATCAAGCCGACGGCGGGCCACGGCGTCACTTCTGCGACCTGCTCGCCGGTGGCATTGAAGGCGTAGGCGTAATGCCGGCGCCGGCTGTCCCAGAATTTTTGATCGAAGGCTGTTCGTGCGCGCGCCGCCACGCGTGCGGCGGTGCGCGCAAAGTCCGTCTTGCCGGCGGCGCGGGCGAGATCGGGCATCACCATCGCGGCGCGTACCCAAACCGCGGCAAGATAGATGTCGGTTTCAATATCCGTGAGCGCGCCGAATTCCAGGGCGCCCAGGCCGGCTTTGCGGTTGTCCATCAAACCGTCGCCGTTCGCGTCGGTGGACAGACACCATTCGAAGGCGCGCCGGAGTGAGGGCCAACTGCTTTTAATAAATGCCCCATCCCCGCTTGCCTGGTAGTAGTCATACATCGCGCAAATGTAGAACGGCGTGGTGTCACCGTGCAGATAGCCGTACGGATAATCCTTGAACCAATTGATGTAGCCTTCAGCCTGAGACAACTCATGCGCCATCTTGCCGTCACGGCGCTGCCATTTTTGCGTGAAGGCCAGCGCTTCCCGCACCACGGCAAACGCGCCGTAGCTGTTCATGCTGAAGCTGTTGATGTAGGCATCGCCCCCGAAAAACCAGCCAAAGCCCGGCCGGCCGCTGCTGCCCGAAGCGCCGAGTCCCGCCACCAGGCCCTTGCCCAGCTCCGCATGTTCCACGCGCAAATTGTCGAAGGCGACCTTGGCCCATTCGAAAGCGAGATTCAACTCCCGATTCGGCGTGTCGATTTGCAGTGTGTTGGCGCGCAGCGCGCGAAAGTATTCGACATTTTGCCGATAGTACAGCCCGGGATTGGCCGCGAGTTTTTCGTAGACGGCCCGGATTTCTTCACGCTTGCCCTTGCCGCCGGCCATGATTACGGGGATGAACTTGCCTCGCACGGCCGCCGGATCGGGGATTTCGATCTTGAATTGATTGGGTTGATCGGACAGCATGTGTGCCGGCGTGTAGGAAATGCCGGTGGCAGCCGGCGAGCCGAGCCACGCATGATTCCGCCGCGAGGATTCCGAAATCAGATAAGCCTTGAGCGCGGCCTCCCAGCGGGCATACTGGCCGCCCAAGCCCGCCGGCCACATGGGCTGCAGCACCGGCAGAAAGCTGCAGACAATGGTGAGCGGCTCGGTAGAATTCGCTGCGAGCAGAATGAGCGCGCCCGGCTCGGCAACCGGCGTGATGAAAATGGCATGCAGCGTGAATGTTTGATAGGTGAAAGTGAGCGTGGTGGCTTCCGGCGTCACGGCGAGGTGGCGCACCAGCTCGCTGCCGCGCAATGGCTGGGTCGAGCTGCCGAGCAGAAACGAGAATTCGAAATTGCGGAAGAGTTTGAGCGGATAAGCCCAGGCTTCGAACGTGCCGCTCTCAAAACCCAGAATGGCGAACTTGCTGCCGGCCTTGTCGAAGTACGTGCCGGGACGGGCCGGACGGCTGAGTTCAAGATCATTGGCCTGCAGCTTGAAGGCCGGAATCAAGCCCTGCTGGGCCATGACCTGACCAACAATGAGAAGCGCGAACAGAAAAGCTGCGACGCTGCCGAATTTCTTCATAGGAACTCCTGAGACTCGTGCGCTGAAATGCAAACTTGTTTGGAGGGGTCCTTTGACCTGCGGATTACCCCTTCATTCCTGTCAGCGTAATGCCTCTCACAAAATAGCGCTGCGCCAGAAAGAAGACAAGCACGATGGGCAGCATCACGATCACCGCCGCCGCCATTTGATGAGTCCAATCGAGTGCGTAGATCGTACTGAACGCCGCGATGCCCAGCTCCACCGGCCGCATCTCGGTTTGATTGGTGACGATCAGCGGCCAGAGAAAATCCTTCCAACTGTTCATAAAGGCAAAAATGGCGAGCGTTGCGAGTGCCGGCGTGGAGAGCGGCAGGATGATGCGCGCGTAGATGGCAAATTCGCCGGCGCCATCGAGGCGCGCCGCCTCTTCCAACTCCTGGGGAATGGTCAGGAAAAACTGCCGCAACAGGAAAATCCCCCAGACGCTCGACAAGCCGGGCGTGATCAACGCCGCGTAGGTGTTCATCCAGCCGAAGGCCACGATGAGCAAAAAGGCCGGAATCAGCGTCACGATCGCCGGCACCATCATGGTGGCGAGATACAGGGCAAAGAGGCGGTCGCGCCACCTGAAGCGCAGGCGGGCAAAGGCGTAGGCCGCCATCGAGCAGAACAGCAGTTGGCCCAGCACGGAAAAGCTGGTGATGATGATGGTATTCACAAAAAAGCGGCCAAAGGGCTGCAGCGCCATGGCCTCGGGATAGTTTTGCCAGCGCGGCGCGTGCGGCAACAGGCGCGGCGGATACTGGAATACCTCCGTGTCCGTCATCAGCGAGGTCGAAACCATCCACCAAAACGGCAGCAACATGGAAAAAGCGAGCACGAGCAAAACGGAGTAGAGCGCAAACTGGATGAATCTTGCTTTGAGGGCGCTAGGCATGGTCCACCTGCCTTCCCAACAGCCGGAACTGCAGCCAGGTGGCGATCATGATGATCACGAACAGGACCATCGACATGGCCGAGGCATAGCCCATGCGCAAATTGGCCCAGGCGGCCTGATAGATGTGATGCACCACCACGTCGGTGCTGCGCGCCGGGCCGCCGCCGGTCATCACATAGATGGCGGTGAACACTTGAAAGGAACCGATCAGGGAAGTCACCAGGATGAAAAACGTCGTGGGCTGCAGCAGCGGCAGGGTGATGCTTCGAAAGCGCTGCCAGCCGGAAGCGCCGTCGATCATCGCGGCTTCGTAGTAGGTCGCCGGAATACTCTGCAGGCCGGCGAGAAAGACCACCATCTGGTAGCCCAGGCCGAGCCAGATGCTCATCAGAACAATCGCCAGCATGGCGGTTTGCGGGGAATTGAGCCAGGGTGATTTCGGCAGCCCGGCGAGTTCGAGCAGAAAATTGACCAGGCCGATTTGGGGCTCGTAGAGCAGCCGCCAGACCAGCGCGATGGCAACGAAGGAAGACACGCTCGGCAGGAAAAACAGCGTGCGCAGCACATTCACGCCGGCCAGCCGGCGATTGAGCAGCACCGCCACACCGAGCGCCACCGCCATGCCGAGCGGCACATTGAGCGAATAGAGCAGGGTGTTCTTCAGCGCGTTCCAAAACAGCGGATCGCGGAACATCTCGACGTAATTGCCGGCACCCACGAAGGGCTTGTCCGGCACGATGATTTCCCAATCGTGCACGCTCAGGTAAACGGCAAAGACAATGGGAGTCAGCAAAAAAATCAGCAGATGCACGAACGAGGGCAGGAGAAAGAGAAAGCCCTTCCAGGTCTGATCGCGGCGCCACGCCATGCCGGCGTTCCGGCGGCCGGCCAGCATGCCGCCGATCGCCAGCGCGAGAGCCAGCGCCGCCAGCACCAACAGGAAGCTCACGACTTCAGGGTTGCCCTGCAAGCCGGTGGCGCGGCCGGCGCTGCGGGCGCGGATTTGCCGCAGTTTTTCATCGATGCGCCGCGCCTGGCGGGCAAAACTTTCGTCGATCGACTCGCCGTTGAAAAGAACCGCGTCAATGGCGTCTTCGAACAGCGGCTCGATTTCGGAAAAGCGTTCCACGCGCGAACCCCAATGCTGGCGCGCATAGGGCACCTCCGCGAAGAACACTTCTTCCAGGCCGAGCGTGTCGGCCTGCACTTGTTCCAACGCCACGGCCCTCATCGCCGGCAGGCCGATCAGCATGTCACGGCGCAGTCGCGCTGCAAATTCACCGGAGAGAAAAAGCGCCAGCTCAACGGCCAGCTCGGGATGCGGCGTGGCAGCCGGCACGCACCAGCCGGATTCATACATGATGTTGACCTTCCTGCCGTTCTCGGGCACCGGCAGCGCGGTCACCCCGAGACGCAGTTGGCCGCTCTCCAGATAAGGCTTGAAGGCCGGCAGCGACCAATGCCCGCTGACACGCATGGCGGCGCGATTGCTGAC
>JBBIKM010000082.1:0-24662 GCA_037445455.1 bacterium
AGGTGGTCGACAAGATTTGCAACTCACCGGTGAATCAACAATCCCAGCCGCAGCCGGAGATCAAAATCGTGTCGGTCAGGGTGCATCAACGGGGCAAGAATTAGTCGTCTGTCGCCCTGACCGAACGAGCCGGAACCAAATTCTGCTGCTGCGGCACGCAGTCGCTGCCTGGCGTCTTCGTGCCGTGGAGATGAGAATGGCGCTGCTTTTGTCGCGGTGATGCAACGGCAAGGAGCCTGCGCCCAATCTCATCTGCCCGAACCATTGGTACGCCGGAAAATTTGCTGGCCCTGTTTCTCCTCCCATCGGTATTTGAGGGTATAGTCATTGAAAGTTTCGCCTGACACGCATGTAATGATTTTGCCGGCGCCTGCCCCAGGCGCCTGGAGGAGAGAAATTGAAAGCCGGATTTGAACTCAAAGACGGGGTCCTCGTCCCCAGTACGAGTGAGCAGCCCACGATTTTGGTCTACGCCGCGCCCAGCGAGCAGGAAAAGCAGCAGCTCATCGCAACCCTGCGGCTGGATGCCTATGACCTGGAATCGGCCCTTGATCCCGATGAAATCTCGCGCGTCGAGTTTGCCAACGACCGGGTGGCCCTAATTTGGAAGCGGCCCAAGAATGCATCTTTCGACCAGCGCTTGCAGCTCGATGTCGCCTCGCTTGGCCTGTTTCTGCACCAGGACCGGCTGCTGGTGATCATGAGTGAAGTGGCAATTCCCTTCGCCGCCAAGGAGTTTCAGGGCGCAGGCTCGGCCGTGGAGATTTTGCTGCGCTTCCTGCTGCACACGGTGCATCATTACCTCGGGCATCTCAAGGCCATCAAACAACTCACGGTCGAGCTGGAATCCAAAATCAGCTCGTCGATGGAAAACCGCTACCTGCTGCAGATGTTCACACTCGGCGAGAGCCTGATCTATTATCTCAACGCCATCGAAGCCAACGGCGCGGTGCTGGCCAAGTTGCGCGGCAACGTCGAGCGCCTCAAGCTTTTGCGCCAGCAGGTGGAAGCGCTCGACGACCTCCTGCTGGAAAACCAGCAATGCGCGCGGCAGGCGCAAATCTACAGCTCGGTGCTCTCCGGCCTGATGGACGCGCGCGGCACCATCATCAACAACAACATGAACGTGCTGTTGAAAAATCTCACACTCATCAATATCATCTTTCTGCCGCTCAACCTGATCGCCAGCATCGGCGGCATGTCGGAATACAGCATGATGACCAAAGGCCTGGACTGGCGGCTGTCCTATGCGATTTTTTCGCTGGGCATGGTGGTGCTGGGCTGGGTGACGTGGGTGGTTTTGGTGCGCAGCCTGGACAAGCGGCAGCGCAAGCGTGAAAACTTCAAACACTGAGGGAAGGGTTGGACACCTCGCGGCTCTCCCAGTTGCTGCAAGCCTACCGCCAGGCGCCGCCCCAGTTCCACGCGACCAGCTATTGGCAGTCCTACGAAAAAGAGATTCTCCAGACCATTGCGGCTGCGGATTTGAACGAGCTGCGCTCCGGCAAGTATCCGGTGTTTGCCTCGTTCGGATTCAGTGACGTGGTCTACACCTACCATCCCAACACGCCGTGGTGGAAAAACTGGCTGCTCAAGCTCCTGCACCGCCACGTCATCAAAGACCGGCGGGTGCTGCCCTACGGCCTGCGCATTCCGGACATTCAGCGGATGGCCTATCACTACTGCAAACTGAGGGGTGAGTTGAGCGGCGCCAGGCCGATCCGCGACCTCGCCATGTCCACCTTCGGCAATCCCGGTGATCTCTTCAAGATTCAGGGCCGGGCCTACTCGGTTCATTTCCTGAGCTATTATCTGCGCTATTGCTTCGTGCAACAGTTTGTTGGATTGCAGGGGGAGGAGACTGTGGTGGAGCTCGGCTCCGGGTCGGGTTATCAGATCGAAATTCTCAAAAAGCTCCATCCCGGAATGACGATTCTCTGCTTCGATTTACCCGCGCAGATCTTTTTGTGTGAAACCTATCTCACGCACGCGCTGGGCCGCGGCCAGATTGTTGGCACCGCAGAAACTGCGGCGCTGACGGACTTGTCCGGTCTGCAGCGCGGACTGGTCTATTGCTTCGGCAATTGGCAATTTCCCCTGCTCGAGCATTTCAAGTTCGACGGCTTTTGGAACGCGGCCAGCTTCGGCGAAATGGAGCCGGCGGTGGTGCAAAACTATTTGTCTTATGTGCTGGGGAATGCCGAATGGATCTATTTGCTGCAAGCGCGCCGCGGCAAGGAAACCGTGGGCCGGGCCCAGGTGCGGCAGCCGATCACGTTTGAAGACTACGCCAGCTATCTGCCGGGCTACACGTTGCGGAAACAGCAGCACGCTTACCAGGCCCACAAGCGGTTGACGCAATCAGGCGGTTATTTCGAGGCGGTGTGGGTGAAGGAAGAGAGGAGTTGAAGCAACGCCGCCGGGCGGCGGCCACCGCGGTGGCACGCGCCGCGTAAATGGAAATCCCCTGGCGCTGCCCTTCCCGGGCAATGCCAGGGGATTTGTTTTGCTACCGCTGTGATCCGCGATCCGCCGTGCACAGATCGGATGGTCAGCGTGGCGGCATGCCGCCGTCGTCGCCATTCTGGCCTTCCTGTTGCTGGCGGCGGGCTTCGCCTTCCAGAATGCGGCGCAAGCGTTCCAGTTCGCGCTCGGCCTTGCGGCGCTCTTCTTTGATGCGTTCCAACTCCGCTTCGGCGGATTCGGTTTCACGCTGCTCCTTGATGATCTGCTCGAACAGCTCACGCCGGCTTTCCGCCTTGCGCATGAGCAGATCGCGTTCGCTCATCGAGTACAGCGAGGTCGGCAGCAGGGTGATTCTCATGCCCAGGCTGACGCGCCAGGCGGAGTAGCGCGGCAGGGTGAAAAGCCGGGCCTCGTTCCGGGCGGGCGTGGCGCTGCCGGACAGGCGCAAATCCGAGCTGGCATCGAGCGCCATCCAGCGATAGGGCTTGTAAGAGACGCCGGGCGTGAGATACATGACCGCGCTGCGGCTGAAGGCGGTGGGCGGCGGCGCGTTGATGAAGGCGCTGCCCAACAACTCGAAGCGGAAGTTGAATTTTTCCGAAGGCAGAATCATGGCCGCGCCATAGAGAAACTCCTGCGTCATCTTGGTGACTGCAATCTGCGGCGCATCGCTGGAAAGGATTTGCCCGACGTCGTTATGATTCCAATAGCCCAGATTGAAATGCGCGCTGAAGCCGTCTTCCGGATACAGCGGGTCGCGCGCAAAGGACACCAGGGCGGTGGCGCCAAAGCTCACTTTGCCGGCGGAATAGGGCTCGAAGGGCAGGTTGTGCATCTTGGCAGTGGGCAGGCGCGTGCCCAATTCGATGCCATAGGTCATGGCTGCGCCGCGCTGGCCCAGGGAGGCGATCTTCAGGCGCAGAAAAATGTCATCGGGGATGTTGAAGGCTTTGCCGCGGCGGTTGGTGTCCTGATAAATCATCGGCACCACCGACAATTCGAAGTGACGGCTGATGCCGTAATTCAAAGCCGCGCCACCCTGCACGTTCCAATAAGCCACGGCAGTGGTATCGCCATTGGGAGAGGAGGCCGGCGGCGGCACATTGACCACCTTGCCGTAGAAACGGGTGTGGGTGTACAGGGTCAGGTAGCCCGGCTCCAGGTTCCAGGCGGAGCGGACAAAGGTCGGGCCGCGCCCGCCGTGGAACGGCACCTGCGCCTGCGTTTCCGGCGCGCCGGCGAGCAACGCCACCAGGCTGCACAGCGCGATGCGCATCCCAAACCGTCCTCGGGGCGAGCCGTCAGCGGACCGCCCTGAGAAGGAAAGCCGAGATGTAAGCTGAATCATGATGAAAACCTCCAGAAAAATTTGTGTCACGGCAGAATTACGGATCTGAACTGATTTCGAGCAAATCGCCTGCGGGCTTCGCCGCGGTCGCCGGTGCGAAGCTCGTGCAATCGTGTCGTCGCTCATAGGCTCGCATAAACTCGCTGGGGGGGCTCGCCGTGTCTGTTGGTCGTGGAGATTGGTGGCGTGCGGTCGGAAGCAAGCCCGTCCGGATGGGGCTCAATCGGGGTTGCCTTTTCGGCTTTCATCCCACGGGAGGAGGTGATCAACTACACTGAAAAGTGCAAATCCCTGTTGCCCATTGCGGTCCGCCCGTTCGCCTGCGCCGCCGCGCGAGTTTTGCGGTACGCGCACGCTGGCGGCAGGTTGGCGCAGACGGCGCTGCGGCTCATCATGACGTCCAGTCACCACGGACAACGCACTGTTCCTTCGGCCACTGCTGCCACCCCCCGGCTGCGCTGGCTGCCTTCCCCTGCTGGCGGCGGCCTCCTGGGGGCCGGCCGCGCTTCCTCTTCGCCGAAGGCTCACGCCCTTTCATTGTCGCCAGGAGATACCAACAATTTTGTGCGTTCGCAGAAAGTTTTTGGCCCTGGTTCGTTAAAGGTTTCTGACAAAAGCAGTTGCGGTCGCCCCTCACCGCCGCTGTCTTCCGGCTGCTGTCCGGCCGGACGAGGGCAGTCCCAAGGAGCGTTCCAGCCTGCTAACAATGCTATCGCGGTTATCGTACCCGCCTGCTGTCAAAAATGCGTAAGCAGCAGGACAAAATTAGCCTTGTTTTTCATGGGCCTTTGCCTGCCTCATCACGCGCGGCTTGGGCGGCCGCGGCCACGTTCCAGAAACAGTGTTGACGTTTTGGGGAATAAAGCTTATTTTCCGCGAACCGTTTGGCAACTACAAGCCGGCGCCTTCAACCGCGGAGCAAGTAAAAAAGCAGGAGGCATTCGCGATTTGTCACGTAGCGGAGATCAACATGCATTCATCCCTTCAGCGCAAACGAGTTTTCATCACGGGTATGGGCTTGGTGACGCCCCTGGGACTCACCATCGCAGAGAACTGGTCGGCCTTGATGGCGGGACGCTCGGGGATCGGCCCGATTACCCATTTTGATGCCTCCCATCTGACCACCCAGATTGCAGGAGAGGTCAAGAACTTTCACCCCGAACAGTATATGGACGTGAAAGAAGTCCGGCATTACGACCGGTACGTGCATCTCGCGGCGGCGGCGGCGGACATGGCGCTGGCTGATGCCGGCCTCACCGCGGAGAATCTGCCGCACGAGCGCACCGGCCTGCTGATCGGCTCCGGCATGGGCGGCATGGAAACCTTCGTGAACAACACGCGCGCGCTGATCGAGAAGGGGCCGCGCCGCGTTTCGCCATATTTCGTGCCGGCGGTGATTGCCAACATGGCCTCCGGTTTTCTCACCATTCGCTACGGCATTCAAGGCCCAAATTTTTCCATCGTGTCGGCCTGTGCCACCGGTGCGCATTCCATCGGGGAAGGTTTGGAAATGATTCGCAAGGGCATCGCGGAGGTGATGCTGGTGGGCGGTGCGGAGGCTGCGGTCATCGAGCTGGGCGTGGCGGGTTTCATTGCGGCCAAGGCGCTCTCCAAACACAATCATCCGCCGGAAAAAGCCAGCCGGCCGTTCGATCTGGCGCGTGACGGCTTTGTGATGGGGGAAGGCGCAGGCGTGCTGGTGCTCGAAAGTGAAGCGCATGCGCGCAGCCGCAACGCGCGCGTGTGGGCCGAACTGCTGGGCTCAGGCTCCTCGTCCGATGCCTATCATCCCACCGCGCCGCGCACCGACGGCACCGGTGCCGCCAAGGCGATCCGCTTTGCCCTGGCTGACGCCGGACTTGCCAACGAGCAAATCGGCTACATCAATGCGCACGCCACCTCGACGCCGCTCGGCGATCGCGCGGAAGCCGCCGCGATTCGTCACCATTTTGGCGAGCATACCAGGAAGGTCGCGGTCAGTTCCACCAAGTCAATGACCGGCCATTTGCTCGGCGCGGCCGGCGCGGTGGAGGCCGCCTACACGGCGCTGGCGTTGCATTATCAAATGTTGCCGCCGACGATCAACCTGGACGAGGTCGATCCTGAATGTGATCTCGATCACGTCGCGAATCAACCGCGGCCGGCCAAACTGCAGTATGCCATCTCCAACGCGTTCGGCTTCGGCGGCACCAACGCCACGCTCGTCCTCGGCCGGTATGAAGGGGAAGGCGCACGCTGAGTTGTCAAGTGGCAAGCGCGGCGGGCGGGGGCGCCGGCGTTTTGATCCGCGGCTGGCGCCGATGACGCAGATGGTGTGGGTGGGCGCAACAAGTGTCGGCAGGTGCAACGGCACCGAGTTGACGCTGCACTCGCCTTTACGGCGGCCAGCTCGCGGCCACGCGAAAGCCGAGATTGTTGCTGCGAAATGTCGGCGCGATGCCGCGGCGATAGGAAATCTGCAGCCGCGCCGGCGTGTCGCTCCACGAACCGCCGCGAATCACCCGTTCGTTCCCCAGCGGAACCGTCACGCCATTCTGCGCCGGGCCATTGGCCGTGGCAAACCAGCCGCTGCACCATTCCCACACATTGCCGGTCATGTCGCAAATTCCCAGGGCATTCGTGCCGAATTTTCCCACCGGCGCGGTGAAAGCATGGCGATCGTCATAATTGCGCCAGATGACCGGCCAGTCCGGAAAAACCCTTTTCAGGGCCTCGTCGGCGACGTTGCCACCCTGCGTGAGTTGCGGCGGCCCGTTGCCCCAACTGTATTTCGTGTCCGTTTTCCCGCTGCGCGCCGCAAATTCCCACTCCGCCTCGGTCGGTAAGCGATATTTTTCCGCGCGGTTTTGTGACAGCCAATCGCAGTACGCCACCGCATCCTCCCACGACACCCCCACCACCGGATGATCAGGATCATGCAGGGCCGGCCCGAGCTGTTTGTAGAAGCCGTCCGTGCCGGTGCGATAGTGATATTTGCTGCCGGCGTCCATCCATTCCGGAAAATGTTTGCCGGTTGCCTCGACGAACGCCAGATACTCGCGATTGGTCACTTCATGTTTGCCGATGAGGAAATCACCGAGCGTGACGGTTTTGGGCCCGCCGGCTGCTTCATTGTTCGCCGCCTCGCGGCGCCAGCTACTGGCCTGCACCAACACCATGCCTTCGGGGAGGCGGGCGGTTGTCCGCTCGCCGGCGGGCGAGTTCGATTCGCGAAAGACTTGCCGGCTGACGAGCAGATTCTTCGGCGGGGTATTGCGCGTGCGCGGGGCAGCTTCGTTGTTCGATTCTGCCGCGTTTTTCTCCTTCTCTGCAGGCGGGCGATTCGAGCGTGATTCCGGCGGCTTTCCCGCGGGGCGACTCGGCGTGGCCGAAACAATGAACGCGTTGCTTGCCGGCTTTTGTGCCGAGGGTCCGGAGCCGGCGGAACGGGCCGGCACTGCGGCCGCGCCGTTCGCAGGAGCGGGCGGAGCCGCAGGCGCTGCAGAGCCCGCTGTGGTTGCCGCGGCCGCTGTCTCTTCTGCTTCGACCAATTGATTGGCGCGCACCAGCAGCCACCGTAAAGACCGGGTGAGGTAGGCCTGGGTGGCCGGCTCGCGCAAAATTGCCCAGCACAACAGCGAAGAAGCTGCGAGGAACACGGCCGTGATGAGCAGGCTTTGCTGGAATGGCATTGGCCGCGTTCGTGAACTGCGGCGCGGCCGGGTGGCGTTGCGGGCAGCGGAAGCAGGCTTGCTGGTGCCGTTTTCGCCGGTGGGCCTTCTTGCCGGCGCGGGGGTGGCTGCCAAAATGGATTTGTCCGCCGTGGTTGCTGCCACTTCGCTGCCGGCGAAGATGGGCGTCACGCCGGTGGCGGGCGCTGCCGCCACGGCTGTGCGGCGCTCCGCCCTGCGATTCAGACGAAAGACCTGCTGGCCCTGCGCACCCTGCCGCAGCTTGTGCAGCCGCCGGCCCACTTCCGCGGCACTCGCCGGCCGGTCCTTCGGATCTTTCGCCAGCAGTTGCTGCACGAGATCAGCCATGCCGGCGGGAAAGCCCACCAGCATTTCATCGAGCCGCGGCGGCGTCCTGTTCACGATGGCGTTGATCAACTCGCTTTCGGTCAGCGCATCGAAGGGAAGCTGCGCGGTGAGCGATTCATAGAAAATCACCCCCAGGCTGTAGAGATCGGTGCGATGATCGACCGGCTGGCCGAGATACTGCTCCGGCGACGAATACACCGGCGAGCCGATGCGCGCCTGGTAGCGCGTCAAGCGCGCGTTGGATTCGAGAATCTTGGCCACCCCGAAGTCCACCACTTTCACCATCTCGTTGCCGTGCTCATCATGCACCAGCATGATATTGTCGGGCTTGAGATCGCGGTGAATGACATTGTTGGCGAGCATGCAGGAGAGCGCGGCGCAAATCTGGGTGCCGAGCTTGAGCACCTGATCGAGCGAGAGCGCGCCGTGCCGGCTCAGGCGCTGGCCGAGCGACATGCCTTCGAGAAATTCCATCACGAAGTACACCATGCCGTCGCTGGTCTCGCCGAAGTCGTAGACGCTCACGACATTGGGATGCTTGATGCGCGCCGCGACTTGCGCTTCCTGATAGAAGCGCTGGCGGATTTCGGCATTGGTGAGAAAATCCGGCCGGATGAATTTAATCGCCACAAAATCTTCAATGAACATGCGGCGCGCGCGAAACACGCTGCCCATCCCGCCCTCGCCCAGCTTGGCGTGCAGTTGGTAGCGCCGGTCGATCACCATGCCGATTTGCGGCTGGGGATATGCCCGCAGGCTGCCGCTGGCCCGGACGCCGGCGCACACATGCGGCCGGGCGGCGTCATAAGGCGACTGGCATTTGGTGCAAGTCTTGATGGTGGTTTTCATCGCCTTCCCATCGCGAAGCTCGGCCCGAGTTGAATTGTCAGGTATTGAATCGCCGGGCCCTCATCCAAAAATGCGTGATATTGCAGGCGTGCCTGCAGCCAGATTCGTTCGCCGAGCGGCAGTTGCCGGGTGAGATGGGCGGCCGCGCCCCAGCGCCGATCGGTCAGCGTCGCGGCCCGGCTCGCGCCGCTGATTTTGATTTGCGGCAGAAACCAACCCAGCCCCACGCCCACCGTCCAGCGCGGGTGGAGCTGATAATCGAGGCCTGCGCCGACTTTGATCATCGCGGCCGATCCTCGCAAGCCGAGATTCAAAAGCTGCTGCGCGATCGGGCCTTTCAGCCGCAACGGCGACCAGGCATAATTCAGATTCAACCCCCAACGCGGCGACAACGGCAGCAGAAAGATGCCCTCCAGCGCGGCGCTGCGCGCAAATGCGGCCGTCATGTCGATGGTCTGCACCGGCTGTTCATTGGCATCGACGACTTCCAGCTTGAAGCTCAGCCCGTACGACGCCGAGCTGCTTTTGAGGCTCTGGTTCAGGCCGCTGATCAGGCTGAAGCGCAGTGGCGGCCACACCGCCGCCGGTCGCTCGCCGGAGTGGGCTTTCGTTCCTTCGCCGCGCGGCGGTGTGCGGTCGCGTGTGCCCTTCAGCTTTTCCAGCATCGGATCATACTCGCCCGTGCGCGGTTCGAGCACATCGCCTTTTTGAATCGTGGTGTGATCGGCCTTCACCAAAACTTTGACAGTGGCGAGGCGGGGATTAACTTTCGTCACCTCGACCCGGCCGACCCAATACCTCAACTCTCCGGCCTGGCGTTTGACCTCGAACACCTCACCCACTTGAATTCCGCCTTCCGCGCCGCGATCGATGAGGCCGAGATTGTTCTCAAAACGCACGACCCGGATGGGCGTCTGGGCGGCGGCAAGGCTCAGGCTGGCAGCCAGGAGCGCTGTCAAAATTCGAAAACTTGTCATTCGCAATCTTGGCTCGATTAAGCTCGTGATCGCTCGCCTGCGGGGCGCAATGCCGTAGCGAGAGCCATTGGCTTGGATGAGATTGAATACAGCCCCACGCGGGCAAATCTGCAAGTTCAAACCGGCCGCCTGCCCACCGTGCGGCTGCGAGCCGGCTGGAAGAATTTCCGCAATACCATTCTGCTCAGCAAATACCAGCCCACCTCACGGCAGGGCTGCGAATTCGTGAATATTCGTCCAGCCGCGCCGGCTTTGCCAGCGCCGCCTGGCAATTTCGTTACGTTCCCGTCGGCGGGATTTCCAAAATGTAAATCCCCCGCGCGCCGGGTCGCCAGCCGCGATCGGCGGCAGAGCGGACTGCCGCGCGTTGCCCTCGCCAGCATCTCCACCATCATGGTCAGCCTGCCTGGATCGCGTCAAGATTCGAACGCGGCGCCGGGCTGCTCACCGCCCTCCTGCTGAATGACAATTAAGGATCTCTCTGGAAAGCGCCTGCTGCCAGCTTCACTGAAAATTGCAGCCCTTCGGGCAGCTTAAAATTTTTCAGCCGAAAGCAACAACCCAACTGATAAAAGCCTGCGCAAGGTTTCTGACAAGCTGAAAATTGACCCCGCGGCCAGCATGAGAATTTTCCAACCGATAGAAACAACCCAACTGATAAAAGCCTGCGCAAGTTTTCAGGCAAGCTGAGAACTTGGCCCTGCGGGCAGCACAAGAATTTTCCAGCCGATGGAAGAACCCAACTGATGGGGCATGCTTATCAGTTGGGTTCTTCTATCAGTTGGAAAAAAAGTTGGAATTTCTTTCCAAGTTTGAAAAGCTGACCGCTTTTTCATCAATTGGCCTTGATCTAGCTGTTGGTGGAAGGTTGAAATTTTATTCCAAGTTTGAAAAGCCAGCCGCCTGGCGTTTCCGCGCGAGCAACTGTTGAAACTCCGCCACACTGCCGACGCGATGGGCGCAACCGTGCGGACAATTGTTGACACAGGCCGGGCCGTGACTGGCTTGATAGCAAAGATCGCATTTGCTCGCAAGCAGCCGCGGCTGGCCGCGCAACATCTCCGGCAGCATGTTGGCCGGCCACACGTCACCGGTTTCGTGCATGATGATGGCATCATAGGGACAGTTGTTGGCGCAGGCGCGGCAGCCGATGCAGAGATCGTCGACGATCTCCACCACTTCCCCAACTCGCGCGCGGTGAATCGCGCCGGTCGGGCAGCCGATCAAACACACCGGGTCATGGCAGTGATAGCAGGACTTGGTGATCAGGAAGTTTTCATACTTGTCGCCCTCGCGCACGAAACGCGGGCGGCCGGCATGCGTCTCTGCGCAGCCGCGCACGCAATCGTCGCAGCGCGTGCAGGCATCGAGGTCGATCACCAGCATGCTGCTGCCCTGCACCAATCCCTTGTCGAGCGCGGTTTGAATGAACTCCGACTGGCCGACGTGCTTGCGATTGTAGCCGGTTTCCTTGATGCGTGCCACCGCGCTTTCCCACAGCCGCCGCCGCACCGCCGCATATTTGCGCAACAACGCCTGCAAATCTTCCCGGCTGATTTTGATCAGCTCGGTAAACTCCACCGAAGTGGCGGTGCACAACCATTTGCCCAGGCCGGGCACCAACATCTCGACTTCGCCGAGCGTCTGGCCTTTGGAGAGATAGGACACCGCGACTTCTCCCTCGCCCAAAGGCTGCGACAGTTTCAGGAAACCGGAGCGCACCAGGTACAAAGCCCCGGCCTCTTCGCCGGCGCGCGCCACCACTTCCCCCGGCTCGCACGAAACCAATTCGACACGGCTGGTGAGCGCGGTGAGAAAGCCCTGCTCGCAGGCTTGCAGCAGCGGCGTGGTCTTGAGCTGGGCCAGCAGCGAGCGCTCGCGATAGATTTTGTCCAGCCGCTCCTTCAAGCTGCGTGATTTGCGCTTCATGCGGCGCAGGGCCGGCACGCGAATCTGCGCCAGCACGCATTCGGTGGCGGTGCGGGCGGTGACGGATTGCGGCCAGCCGTTGACCGCGCCGATCTCGCCGAACAGCTCGCCCGCGCCCAGCGTGACCCCGCTGCCGGCCGGCAAATTGAAATCCACCGCGGAGAGAAACACGATGCCTGCGCCGTTCTTCGCTTTGCCGTTGGCGGCCGGCACTGCGCCATTGCGAACTTTCTGCAAATAGACCTCGACCGTTCCCTGCACGATGAAGAACGCCAGATCGAGATAGGCGCCCTCTTCGAACAGAATCGCGTTCGGCTGCCAGCGCGCAATCGCCACGTCCGGACTGATCTCTTCAAGAAAGGCCTCATCATATTCCCGAAACAGCTCGAACTGGCGCAGCCGCTCGGGTGAGAGTTTTTCTGAAATGCCCAGAATGCCGGCGGTCGCGCCCAGCGCCGACCAGCGGTCGCGGTATTGCTCCATGCGCTTGACGCCGGTGGTGGCGGGCCGATTTTTTCTGGAATTCAAAGACGGCATGACGGTCTCAAGGTGCAGTTCAAGTTTGGTTGTGGTTCAGGCTGCGCTGCCGCCGGCACCTTTGCTCTGGCGTTCAGCAGCACGGCGCAGGGTGTTGCAGACGCGTGCAAGTCTCCACCGGCTCGCCACCGGATGGCAGGGGCGCGGCTGATTTTTCGTCTCCGCCACTTCATTGCCCGGTGCGTTGATATAGCAGCTCCAGACGCTTTTTTACGATCAGCAGAATCTCGCCGAGCGAAGCGGTGTCGCTCACGGCCGGAAACGGCGGCAAAGTGAGAGGCAGCATCACACGCGTGGTCTCGACGGCTGCCGGGAGCAGCGCAGTCTCCGGCGCGGCGGCCGGCAGATTCATCGGTGCATTCGCCGCCATGCGGGCCGGCGCGGCCGCTGGCGCTGCCGTGACCGCGGCGGGCGTCCTCCCAGGCCGGGCGGGCGCAGCATTCGTGGCAGGCGGGTTCGCAGGCTGGGCGGCTGCTGCACGCGGTGCTGCCGGCGCCGCAGCCGCCACGGCCATCACCGGGCCTTTTGCATTCATCGCCCGTTCAAACGGCGCTTTGACAAGCTCGTTTTGATCCGGCGGACGCTGCCAGTGTTTGGCCACCTTCTTCAGACCGGAAATGTAGTTGAAGCGCGCGCCATCGGGATGGCCCGCGGCCAAAAGTTTCTGATCCGTGATGTAATGGCAGCGCACGCAGGTTGCCGCGCGCTGATCGAGATTGGCCAATTCCACCAGGCCGAGGCGCAGCGCTTTGACGTAGCCCGGCCGTGTCCTGCCGAGTTTGGGATCACCCTCGGAATGCGGATCCTTGTAGCCGCTGCCGGCACCGTGGCAACTCTCACAGCTCACGCCCTCTTCCACCTCCCGGCTCTCCTTGCCCGACACCACCGTGCCGTGACAGGACATGCAGCTTTGATTGCCTTTGAGCATGTCCGCCGGGTTGACGCCCGCCAGCTTCGCGATCTTCTCATAAGCCGCGGGGTCATCGAAGAAGGCGTCCACCGTCACTTTGTGCGCATCATTCTTCCACCACTCGTTCTGCTGCGCGTGGCAGTTGCTCTGCCCCAGACCGCAACTGCCCGGGCCGAGCGTGTTGTATTGCGACCAGGCTGGCGCTGCTGCGAGCAGCAGCAACAATGCCGCGAGCGCCCGGCCCCTTGCCGCAGCGGAAAAGAGCGCTGGCGCGGCAACGAATTGCGGCCGTCTGCTGGGCGCCGCGCCGCCGTCAATCGCCACGCCGGGCCTGGCGGGTCGATTTTTTCCAGTAATCATCGGAGACCTTCCAAATCTTGCCGTCCCGCAAGAACAACCGGCGCATTTCATCGAGCGTCAGCGGCCGCGAGCCGAGACGGCCAAACACGCTCACTTGATTGCCGCTCTCATCGACCGCGCGATCGCGGTCCATGCCCTTCGACAGCGCGATGGCCTCCCCCGGCGTCCGCTTGGTGGCGATCAACCGCGGATTGGGCCGCGGGCTGAATCCCAAAAACGTCGGGTCCAGTGGCGAAGTCAGTTGCAACACGTGCACGCCGTTGCGGCCGTCGGCGACATAGGCAAACAAGCTGGCATTGGTGGCCGCCACCTTCACGCTGTAGGTGTCGTTGAGCCTGCCCTCGCCGTTGTAGATTTGATCGACACGCAACGCTTCGGGATTTTCGGCATCGAGAATGACGAGACCTTGTTTGCCGGCGGCGACATAGGCGTAGGTGCGCGCCCAATACAGCTCGCGCGCGTCTGCCAGCGCCACCACATTGTCCGGCACCAGCCGCGGCTGCTCCGGAAAAGTGACATCAATGGCTTTGACGCCCTCCTGATCGCACACCAGCGCATAGCGAAATTGGATCGCCACGGCTCTCGGTTTCTTGAGGGCCGGCGCGCCAACCCGCGCCACCAGCCTGGGCTGCCGGGGATTGTCGACGTCCACGATCATCAAACCCTGGTCGCAGCACAGGTAAACATGGCGGCCGGCGATCGCCAGATTCACCGCGCCGGTAAGCGCGCCGTTGGGATTGAACGTGACCGCGCGTTCCAGGAAATTGTTGCGCGGATTGTTGTCCACCAGCGTCATGACATCCACCAGGATCAAGCCTTCCTCGCGGTCGGCGACGTAGGCATAGCTGTAGGAGGGATGGATCGGCCATTGTTCCTGATTTTCCGGGCGAGGCACGCGCCGGGTGTCGATCGGCATGGTGGTGGGCAGAGCCACGGCGGTGGCGAATTTTGTCTTCACCTGCGTGTCCTGGCCGAAGGGCGAAACCGGCGCGGAGACGATGCGCTCGGAAAAGCCCTTGTTATCGATGTTGGCAACGTCATAGACACGCAGTCCGTCCTCGCCGTTGGCGGTGTAGAGATATTCGCCGCGCAACTGCAGGCTGCGGATGTTGGTGCCGCCGTGCTCATAGGCGGTTTCCAGTTCCTTGCCGTTCTCCAAATGCTTTTGATAGTTGTCGGGGTAGGCAAGCTTCTGCAAATAGCTGCCGATCACCGCCTGGGGCTCGTCATCTTCCGTTACTTTCACCGCGGCCAGGCCGTGCGGCCCGAGGCCGGCGTAAACATATTTGCCCATGAAATTGACGGTGTTGGTGCCCTGCAACAACACCTGCGCCAGCCAGGCATTGTTGTCATTCTGCTCGGAGAGATGACAGTCCGTGCAGGTGCGGGTTTCCGTGGTGCGTACGGTGTGCGGAAAGTGGGGATTGAACGCCTGGCTGCTGTAACCCGGCGCGGAAATCGGCACTTGTTGATTGTAAATCTGTTCGCGATTGGCGTTGCGCGAGCTGAGCATCACCGCGCTGGAGGAGCGTGCCGGCGCATATTTGTTGCCCTTGGTCGTTGCGTTGCGGCACAGCATGAACGCGTCGTCGCGCAACACCTGCGGGTTGTAAGTCGTCCAGTTGCGCGATTCTCCGCCCTCGAAGTGATTCATCGCTTTTTTCCAGTTCGCCTGCTGCGGCAGATGGCAGCCGAAGCAATTCGTCACCCACGAGCTGTGGCAGGTGTAACACTCCATCTTTTGCGGGCCGTGCGCCAGTTGCGCTTCGCTCATTGGCCGCGCCCAGGTCGCGCCGCCGGTGGCCACCAGCTTGGCCGCGGCCGCCCTGGCATTGTAGTGCTGGCTCGCGGGATCGACGATGTCCGCCACCTGGGGAATCTCCCATTGCAGGGAATCGTGCACCATCGAGCGTTGGAACACACGATCGCCGCGCTTGAGGAAGCGGCGCTCGCCGAAGGGCGTCAACCGGTCGAGCAGCGCGGTGCCGCCGGCCGGCGCCGCCAGACCGGACGTCAGCAGCGTGGCCCGCTGCGTCACGGTGCCGTGGCAATCCACGCATTGAATCTCGATCGCGTTGTGAAACTCGCCGTAGAGCTTGCCGTTGCCGTGATTGTCCTGGGTGGTGTGGCAATCAACGCAGTGCATGCCCTTCTCCGCGTGAATGTCCTTGAGGTGTACGGCTTTCTGGGCGGAGCGGCAGGCGTCATCGCAATAGGCCTTGCTGCCGTCGGCGAGCGGGACGACGCCGTGAAATTTGTGCGGCGCGTCGGCTGGAATCGCTGCGCCGTTCTGATCCAGCAGGTTGCCGCGCCGGTCGCGTTTGAACACCGCGCGGAAGATCCAGCCGTGGCCGTGATAGTCCGCCCACTGCGTGGTCTTGAGCTGGGGATTCAGCCGCGTGACCGTGCGCAGAAAATCCGGATCGCCCCAATTGCCGCGCAACACCGCCTCCTCGGGATTGGCCTCGAGCAGCTTGAAAGCCTCCGCGGCAGAAAGCTGCTTCTGCTGCTTGGGATACATGAACTGGCCGTCGCTCTCGTAATCCCACATTTGAAAGCCGAGAAACGTGTTCAGGAAGCCATTGGGCTGGTGCATGTGACACACCATGCACTGGCTGGTGGGAATCGCGCGGGTGAATTGGTGACGAATCGGATGTCCGGATTCCTTCCGGGAGATGGTGGTGTCGGCGGTCTGCGAGTAGCCGCGATTGCCAAACTTCGCATACGGCCCGGCATGCACCGGCGAACGATCATTGGCGTAAACCACGTGGCAGGCGGAACAGCCGCTCGAGCGATAGTCGCCGGGATGATCGTTGGAGCCCAGAAACGAAAGATGCGGATCATTCAGCCGCGTTTTGTGAATGTTGAGCAGCGGCGAACTGATCAACAACTGCGTTCCCAGGCCGCGATCGCTGAGCTTGTTGTCGGGTTTGCCCGCTTCTTCCAGCGGGTTGGGCAGGCCAATGTCCGAGGGATTGATGCGCGACACGCGGCCGCCGCGTTCGAAGCTGCGGAAGTTGTCGCCCGGCTGGGAAATTTCCCAGCGCGGCAGGGGCAGGAGAAAGGGCAGCACGCCTTTTTGCAGCTCTTCCGGCGTGGGCGGCGGCACGGTGTTGAGGCGTTGCGGCTCGCCCGTGCGGCTGTAACTTTCTCCCAGCAGGTAGTTCTTGGCGGAGAGAATGCCGTTGTTGTAAGCCGCGCCGCCCCACAGCAGCGCCGAGTGTGTCATCATGCTTTTTTTCACACGCAACACCTCCTGGGCATGACAGCCGCCGCAGGCCTCCTGCGCCACTCGCAAATCGCCGGGATTGACAAAGCGGATGAACTCCGGCTTCTCCTCGTTGAGCAGCGTGTAAGAACGCTCCGGATTGGCCGAGCTGGGCCATTGCTCCGGATGGCGCGGCTGCACGTGCGCCTTTTTGATCGTGGTGGCTTCGGCATCGCCGCCGTGGCAATCGGTGCAGCCGATCTTGATGGCGGTATTGCGGTGCATCGCCTCGATGCCGCGATGGCAGGTCAGGCAGCCTCTGCTTTTGCGATCCGCCTGGCGCTGCGTCTGTTTCATCAGATCGGTTTGGGCAAATGCCGTGGCCGCCGTCAACAGGCAGGCCAGAAAGTATGGCCGTATTCTCATGTCCTCTGTTCAGTAGGTGAAGACCAGCGAGGCAAACACCGAGTACAGCATCTGCGGCGATTGATAAATGTCAATGAAACCGCCGAAGGGTCGGAGCGCGGTTGCCGAAATGGTGATGATGGCGTTGTTGTTCAAAAACGGCCGGTAGATGAAACCCAGGCCGCAATCCAGCCCGATGTCATTGCGAATTGCCGATTGATTCAAAAACTGCTGCAATGGCGCGGTGGTGGCAAAGCGCAGGTAGTTGGCATTCAGTACGCTGCGCAGCTTGGGCGTCCATTCCGCCTCCCAGGCAAGATTGAACAGCAGCAAGCCGGGATTGACAAAGTTGGGCTGGCCCTGCGTTTTGCTGCTGCGCAGATTGGGCAGGAGACTCTGGCGATTCACCAGATTCACGCCCAACAGCCGAATGCCCTGCTGATTCCAGAAACTAAACGGCCCGCCGGCAAAGAAGGGCTGATCGACTATGGCATCGAAGCCACGGCCTGCATTGTCAAACGGCTGCGCGTCGCCGGAGGCATAGAACGCCGAGGCCTTGTAGCGTTTCCAGTCTTGATCAATCGAAAGTTCCAGTGCTGCCATTTGCGCATTGAGACGCACGCGCCGGCCGGCAAGCTGATTCCGGCTGTCGTTGCCCAGCACTTGATAGAAAGCATGATTGATATTCCACCGGCCGAGATGGCCATCGCCCGTCCAGCCGAGATAAAAGGCGCGCACCGTGTGCGGCATGGCCGTGCCGATCAGCGCCGGCCGCGTGGGAAAGCCGTTGGTGTCCACATAGATGCTGGCGCGATCGACGTTGTAATGCAGGCTCCATTGTGCGGTATAGCCGAGGGTGAGAAAATCCTGGCGATACAAATTCACCAAATAAACTTGCTGATTGCGGTCATTGAAAACGGTATTCAGCTCGCTGTTGGTGTCCTTCTCCAACAGGTAGAAATAGGCGAGGTTGTATTGATAGTGATTCGAATGCAGATTGCCGAACAAGCGGCCGCCCAGGTTGAAGTCGCTGAAAACAAAGCCGCGAAAGTCGCTGAACATGCGCTGAATGCCGGCTTTGAAGGACATGAAATCATAGCGGTCGCTGAGATTGAACAAATGCTTTTCCAGCGACAACTCTTGCAGCGCGAGCTGCCGGTCGCTGCGATCCGTGCGGTTGCGCGGGCTGATGCGGGCGACATTGCTTTCGCGCAAATCGAGGTAGTTGAAATTGAACACCGGCGTCACGCGCAGCTCCCAATCGCGCGGCCGGAAGGCGGTGTCGCCGTGATAAAGATCGAAGCTCAGCCGCAGCGTCTCGCTGGCGAGCGTGCGGTCGCCGGCGCCGAAGAAATTCTGGCTCTGCGCGTTGGCGGTGCTCACGCCGCTGGGCGTCGGCAAACGCGCGCCCTCGATGAAATTGTCGGCGCTGGCAGTGAAAATCAAAAATGTGTTTTGCCCGAACAGCGGCCGGTCGCCCTTGAGCTTGTTTTGATTGTAGGGATCATACCACCGGCCTTTGGCATTGAGTTCATAGGGCGGCGGTTTGATGCGCTGCCAGCGATCGGGCACCGGCTCAAAATCTTTCGGCAGGGTTGCCGGTTTGGCGGGCTGCGCAGGGCGGCGGGTTGCAGTGGACCGGCGCGGCCGCGATTCCGCCACTTTGCGCGCCCGGACCTGGGAGGAGTCCCGCACCGCGCGCCGCTGCGCCCAGGCCTCATTCATTGCAGCATCGCACCAGCCGAGGCCCGCCATCACCAACATCACGAACAGCAAACTCTGCTTCCACGCTCTCATGTCAGGCTCACGGCAATTCCGGCTGGCGGGGAAATTTGAGATAAGGCAGCTTGACGTTGCGATAGGAATACTGATCGGTGCGGAGGGCCGGCGGTGCTTCGAAGCCCAGCGCGCCGCCGGCGGCGATGTAATCATCCTGATCGACACCATCGCCGCTGACGCCGATGCCGCCTGCGAGCCGGCCGTTCTTGTAAAGCGGAATGCCGCCGGGAAAAATCTGAATGCCATTGGCAAACGGCGGCCGCACCGGCATGGTCTGCTGCAACGTGAAGTCAAACTGCGCATCGACGTTTTGGTAAAACGGGCCGCTCTCCACCGGCTGGGTTTGCGGTTGCGCGCCAAGATCGATGCCCGGCGGATAATAGCGCTGGCTGAGAAAGCCGAAGGCGCGTGTGCTCACCGCCAGCGGCGCGCCGGCCGGCAGACCCAGCAGCGTGCGCATTTGCTGGCCGAGGGCATCGTTGGGATCGCTGAACGCCACGGCGGAGCGCGCCTTTTGCGCGGCCACGTCGAAGCTGAACATGGTGGCATCCGCCATGCGCCAGATGCCGAGCAGCGTGCCGTCAATATCCGACACCGCGATCACGACACGCGCCGCGCTGCCCAGGGGGCGGCGAATCGCCGCGCGCGTGCGATTGGCGCGCCCCACCGCCTGGTTGATGATCTGGCGCACCTCGCCGGCCGTCAGCACGCTGCCGCCCTTGATGCGATAGTCATGCGCGGCATCCAGCATCACCTCGCCTTCCATCGGCATGCGGGCTGGCGGTGTCGGCCGAATCGGAAAACTGGGATCGACCGTGCCGCGCGCCGCCAGGCTGTCGAACGTCAAATTGAAATTGAAGGCCGGCGGCTGGGTGTTGGCGTAGAGCAGTTGAATGCCGTCGAGCATGATGGTGTCCCCACGCTTATCGCCGGGAACTTCATAACCGCGCACGGCGGCCAGCGCGATGATCTCGTCGCGGCTGACGCCCTGGCAGTAATTGAACATGCTGTTGAGCAGGTTGGCGGCCACGGCGGGATTGACCGCAGCGGCCACGAACGTATCCGAGCCGCCGCTGATGCCCAGGCCGCCGGCCAGCGCGCCGTTCTTGAAAATTGGCACGCCGCCGGAGATGCTGGTCAAGCCCGGAATGTTGCGCGGATTGGGTTGCGGCGGCCCGAGCGGCGGCAGCGGCCCGCCATTGGGCTGCACGTCACCGATGGGAAGCTGCGAGAAGGGCACGCCAAACAACGGTCCGGCCGCGGTGTTGCTGGCAGTGGGCGGAAAATGGCCGCGTGTAATGAAGCAGGCGGTGAGGGTGGTGAAGCCGTGTTGGTTGCTGCTCAAATAGGCGGCGGTGCGCGCCTTGGCAATTTCGCCGAGCAGCGCCTGCGCCGCCGGTGCCGCCTGCCCTGCGCCATTCATGTGAAACACGCCCAGCACGTTGCCTTCACGGTCAACCACCGCGACGTTGATCTTCTCATTCATTTGCTCGGCCACCGCAACCGCCTGTGCCATCAACCGCTGCACGTCCTGTTCTGTCAATGCCGGCGGCTGTGCCGGCAGGGTGGCCTGCATGGGCATGCTGCGCGGACTGCAGCCGTTGAGCGCCAGGACGAACGTGTACAGCGCAAAGAAAAAGAAGAGGACGAACAGGCATCGGGCCTGCCAGCTTGCACCACCCTCACGGCGAAGCTTGTTTTGCCTGATCCGGGATGACATGCTGCGAGTTGCTCCTGCGATGGTTGGAACGAAAAATGATTTCCTGGCGGCACGGCTTGTTCAACGCCCACCGGCATCCGGCAGGCGTGAGTTGGCGGCGGACACTGCGCTCAACAGGCGGGCGGCCACCGTGCCGAAGCGGAGCGCGGCCGGCAGAGCCACCTCCGTTTCGCGCGCGATGGCCTCCCGGCCCACATAGGTGTGATTGCGGCTGTCCAAATCACGCACGCTGACGGTGTCGGATTTCACCCTCAGCACGGCGTGACGGCGGGAGATCGAAGGATCATCGATGCAAACGGTGCAATCGGGCGCGCGGCCCACGAGATGTTCGCCGGTGGCCAGCAGGAAGTTTTGCACTTCGCCGCCGGCTTTCTGCACTTCCAGCAACAGAGCCGTGCGGCCGGCCGCGAGCGGCGCTTCGACTCGCGTTTTTTCCGGCGCCGCGGCTGCGAGCGGCAGTTCGCCGAGTGTCATCGGCACCGCTTCGATCAGCGTGCGGCCAATGCTCGAGCGGCGGTGCCGTTTGGTGGTTTTGCCGTTGGCGAATGCCGCAGTCGACGGCGCGGGCGAAGAGGGCTTTTGCGCCAGCACCTTGAAACCATTGCCTGGCGTTGCCGCTTTGGCCGCGGCCTCGACCATTTGAAACACGAAATCGAATTTTCCGGCAAAGGTGATGACGTGCAACCCTCCCAGCTTTTCGCGGCCGCTCACCCGCCGGCCGTCGAGCTGGGTGCCATTGCGGCTGCCCAAATCTTCCAGCACGTAACAGCGCTGCGCCTCCTCCCAAAAGATGCGCGCATGCCGGTCGGAAATGACCGGCGGTTCGAGGACGATGTGATTGTCGCCGCTTTTCCCGATCAACGCTTGTTTGCCGATCGCGAAGCTGGCGCCGGCGAGCATGCCGGTCGTGCAGAACAGTCTGGCTTTCATGGCTGGTCTTCCCCTGCCGCAGGGCACCGACGAGTTGCGCCACAGGGGTGAAATGCCGCCTCCGGACAAAAGATTTTCCTGTGAAGAAACCGCCCGGGCGCCCGGCCCGCAGCGTGTACAAGCCGGACAGAACGCGCTCCGGATCATCACGCAGCGCCCGCGCGAGGGCAACAGGCCATCAGTCAATCAACATACAACAGCAGGCTTGCCCGGTTGGTTTTGTTCGGATGATAAAAGTGGCACGTTACGCAGCGATTCGAGGTCGCCGCGGCATTGTGGCAGCCGCGGCAATTCTCGATGCCCGGCACATTCTGAATCGCGGCGCGATCGGCCGCTGCGGTGGCGGTTGCCGCTTCGAGCATCGGGATGGCGCTGTGGCATTCCAAACAGCGCCGCTGCAGAATGTGAGCGCGATGATTGAACTCGGCACGCCACAAGATCCGTTGATCCTTTTGCACCCGCTGAATGGCGGCATTGGCCACCACGTGACAGCGCTGGCAGTTGCGGGTAAGATTGTCGGCCAGGCTGAGAATTGCCTGCGCCTGCGCCGGCGAAACTTGAGTATTGGGTTGCAGGGCGGAGCGGAACAGCCTGGCATCTTTCACGGCAAACTCCTGGCGGCGCAGCTTGTTCTGCGCGACTTTGAGCAGGGAATCCAGACGCGCCAATTCCTTGCGCATCTCCGGCTCGGGGCGCGAGCGCAGCACGTCGGCCTGGCGGCGCAGCGTCTGCAAGGCCTCCTCATAAGCCGGCTGCAGCGCCGGCGCGGCTGCCACCGCCGGGCCGCCCGCCCTGATCAAATCTGTCAAGCCGTTTTCGGGATAAAGCATGCGGCGCAGCGAGCGCAAATTCTCCAGAATCCAGGGGTCGGCGTGGCGCACCGGCGATTTCACCACCCGGTTGCCGGATTTGATTTGAAACTCACCCGCACTGAGATTTTTGACCCACGCCAGCGCCGGGCCGCCGCGGCGGCGCATGTCTTCGAGCAACTCGACGCCCGGCGCCGGATCACCCGGCGTGCGCACCGCCAGCGCCGGCGTTTCGCTGTTGGGTTGCAAATGGCAGGCGCTGCAATGCGTGTCGAACGCGATCGGCTCGAAATGCCGGCCGTCAGGCCGGGGATTGTGGCAGTACAAACACGCACGCTCGCGATCGGTCAACTGCTCGCGCTTCACCACCTCTGCAACGTGGCGAATGTGCGTGAAGCGCAGTGTCGAATCATCCGCCGCCGCCTGCGTGAGGAAATCGAATTGCGGGTGGCTGCGATTGAACGAGCCAAATTCGTGGCAGGGCAGGCAGCGATCATCTGCAACGCTGTTGAGTTTGGCTTCGCGGCCGTCATGTTCCTGGTGGCAGAGCGAGCATGCTGGCTCCTGCGCGCCGGCGGTGATGCGGCGCGGATCCGCCGAACGGTAGATTTCATGCGCCGCGAAGGAATACACGCCCAGCGTGTCTCCGGTTTTCTCGTGGCAGACTGAGCATTTTGCGCTGGTCGCTGTTTGAAACGGCGCGTGGCATGCGCGGCAATCGGTTTCGAACTTGGCGTGGCCGGAGGAGACCGGGCCGCTGGCGATGAACTGGTTTTGCAGCAGCAGCGCGTCAACCGCGTAGTAGGCCAGCACGCACAAGCCGCCCAGGCCGCCGAGCGCCACCAGCACGCGCCGCGCTTCCGGCAGGATATAGCGCTGCGCCAGCGAGAGTTTGAGATTGCTGAAGAATCCCTTGTTGCCTTCTGCCTTTGCCACAGTCATCCGGTTCGTTCTGCGCCCGAGAGCAGCGTTCAATAGTACCATACCGCGAACACATGCAGCGCCACCAGCACCAGCAGCACCAGCGAAGCAGGCACGTGCAAATAAAGCCACCAGCGCAGCGCCCGCTGCAGGGTGAAATGCGCGTCGATCTCGAGTTTGGCGCGGTAATACGATTCCAGCTCGTGCAGCTTTTCCTGTTCCTCCGCCGGCAGCAAGCGGCGGACATACTCGAACTTTTTGACGCGCGCCTGAATGCCGCCGGTGATGTCGAGGTAGTAAATCCAGCGCGGCTGCGGCGCGGCCAGCGCCAGCGCGATTTGTTCGCGATAGAAATCCCTCACCGGCTCGGTGCAGGTTTGAATCAGGGCCGCCGCCTTTTCGTTGATTTCGGCGATCAGTTCGGGGATGCGCTCATATACCACCTCCAGCGCCAGACCCGAGCTGAGCAGACGCGGCAGCCATTTTTGCAGCACCACGCCGGCCGCCCCGCTGACGGTCACCCAAATGCTCAAACCCCACATCCACCACGCCAGCCGGCCGTGCGGCAATTGCAAACCGGTGTGCATGAACACCAACACCAGAAACAGCGTGCCGCCGTAGAGATGAAACTGCAGCCAGGTCTGCGCCGCGCCCCAGCGCCGCCGCAACGCAGAACCGGCAAACCGCCGCCGTATGCTGAACAAGGCTGCGCCCACCATCAACACAGCGGCGGCGGTGCCGTACGATATTCCCCAAAGACTCTGCGGTTGAATGTCGCTCACCACGGCATTCACGGAAAACATCAGGCCACACCCCGCCAGCGCAATCAAGAACAGCCGCGCTTCCCTTGAAATCGCGCGCCAGAACCGGCGCAGCGTTGGTTTCTTTTTGTTCGGTGTGAACGGCGATTTCTCCGGCATAGATTTGAAGGTTGAATGAAGCACAAGTGGAATCGCTGTGAAGCAGACCATTATTGGAAGCCGGAGATCGGCAGTTCGTTTTTTTGCTGCCGCTGGCGGGCAGGGGAGCTTCCAATGCGAATCTTGCCCGGCAAATCGAGGCAAAATTCAACTGCAGCGCATTGGCGGCAGCTTCGTTCACGGCTGTAACTGACCGTTTCGTAATTGAGCTTGCCGCCGGCCGTGCCTGAGCGTAAGTGGTTGAATAACTCAGACGCCTGCTCATGCAGCACGCCTATCTTCGCAAAACAGGTGCCAGTAAGAGGACGGGCAGCGGGTGGGAAACAAAAAGCCCCGCCGGCAGCGGGGCTGGTAAGCAGCAATCGATTTTGATCGACAGTCCATTTCGTGTCCGTCCGAAAACGTCACCGCCCGGGCGGTTTCCACTTTTCTGGATGGACACTCTCACTGCAACGCCAAGTCGAATTCAACAGCCCGGACAACCAGCCCCACCGGGGCGAAAGGTGATAGCGAAGGGCAACGCCCTGGAAATGTCGTTATCAGGAGAAATCACCGAGCCCCACCGGGGCGACAGG
>JBBIKM010000083.1:0-24537 GCA_037445455.1 bacterium
TGATTGCTACTGCCATACGTACATCTCCTTTCTTGGTTATTGATAATTGTTAGCGGCTGTCGCTGGTCGTTGCCACAGGCAAGGCCGCCCAACGTGAGCGCCAGCCGCTTGTGCTGATCTGAGAAGACCCGCGCGCAAGCCAGTCCCGTTACCCCAACCCGAGACGCGCAGCACGCGCTTTGGCGCGTGATGCCGATCCCATCTTCCTTTCCTTCACACCGCGTCTGCGCCCGGCTCGGCACACGCGCATCCTGGAGTGTCACGGCTCTGCCGCCAGCAGCAGATTGTCAATCAATCTGGTTTTGCCGAAAAAGACCGCCAGCGAGAGCAGCGCCGGGCCGCTGATGGTGTCAAGCTCTGCCAAAGTCACGGGGTCGGCCACGCTCACATAATCCACGCGCGCGAGTTTCTCCGTCGCGAGGGTGTCGCGCAGCAATTGCCGCAGCGCATCGGCCCGGCGTTCGCCGGCGCGCCAGGCGTCCTGGGCCACAGTCAGCGCGCGCGCGAGCACCGGAGCGGCGCGGCGTTCTTCCGGTGAAAGATAGGCATTACGCGAGCTCATCGCCAGGCCGTCCGCTTCGCGCACCGTCGGGCACACGATGACTTCCAGATTGAAATCGAGATCCTGCACCATCCGGCGCACCACCACAGTTTGTTGCGCATCCTTCTGGCCGAAATAGGCGCGCGCCGGCTGCACAATGTTGAACAGCTTCGCCACCACGGTCGCCACGCCCTGAAAATGCGTGGGCCGTGAACGTCCCTCCAACGGTTGCGTGACGTGCTGCACCGTGACGACCGTTTGAAACCCGGCCGGATACATCTCTGCTTCCCCGGGCGTAAACACCAGATCCGCCGGCACCGCCGCCAGCAGGTCGAGATCACGCGCCAGCGCGCGCGGATACGTGCTCAAGTCTTCACGCGGGCCGAATTGCAGGGGATTGACGAAAATGCTGACTGCGACCCTGTCGTTCTCGGCGCGAGCGCGCCGCACGAGAGCGAGATGTCCTTCATGCAAGTAGCCCATGGTAGGCACGAAGCCCCAGCGCAGGTGCGGGTTTTCCCAGCGCACCGCGCGCACCCGGGCAATTTCAGAGGTGACGATCATGTTCCCTCAGACGAACCAGTTCGGCAACGCCGATCGGTTGTGCGCCGCCGCGCATCAGCCGCAACAGCAGGGCATTGACCGGCGTGGCCACGCCGGCAGGCGCGCCGTACGCCACGATCATGCCGGTAATCGCCTCGATCTCCGTGGGCGCGCCGCGCAGCACATCCTGCAGCATCGAAGAGTGATTGCCGTTCGTGGCAGCCGCCACTGCCAGCGCCTGCGCGCCGGCTTCGGCAGGATCGAGCGCCACGCCTTGCGTGCGCGCCACCTGCGCGGCCTCGGCCACAGCCGCCAGCAGCAGGCCGCGTGCCGGCTCGTTTTCCACCAGGTAGCCGTTGGGCTGGCGCAACAACGCGGTCAGCGGATTGATGCCGGCGCTGATCACGAGCTTGCTCCACAGCACCCGGTTGACCTCCGCGATGACCTGCACCTCCATCTGCGCATGCTCGAAGAGCTGCAGCAATCGTTCAAACGCGGGCGTCCACGCCGCCGGCTGCGCCAAATAGGTCGGGCCTTCGCCGGCATGGCGCACCACGCCCGGACGCACCAGCGTGGCGCCCTGGGAAGTACTGCCCAAGATCACCCGGCGCGGCGACAGCACCGCCTGCAGAATCTCTGCGTGACCCAACCCGTTCTGCAGCGTGACTGCCAGTCCCTCCGGCGAGAGTATCTGCTCCGCCAGCGCCGCTGCCTGCCCGGTTTTGTAACTCTTCACCAAAATGAAAGCCAGGTCGACGCGGCCGACTTCGCGCACTTCGTTGGCAATGCGCACGCGGTGCAGACTGGTGCGCTGGTGGCGGTCGATCAAGGTCAAGCCGTGACGGCGCACGGCCTGCACCTGCTCCGGCCAGTCGCCGCACATCACCATGTCGCACTGCGCCTGCAAGCGCGCCGCGAACAGGCTGCCCAATGCGCCGATGCCGATGACTGCGACCCGCATCGCTGCTACTGCGCTTCCGCGTTGTGGATCATTTCCTCCAACCTGGCCATTTCGGCCGGCGGCATTTGATAGGTGTGCTCGGCGCCGGGAAAACTGCGATTGCCCACCTCCTCGCGGTAGCGCAGCAGCGCGCTGCGAATGAGATTGCCGGCCTCGGCGTAGCGTTTGACGAAACGCGGCTGCAGTCCCTCGAACAAGCCCAGCAGATCATGATAGACCAGCACCTGGCCGTCGCAGTCGGCGCCCGCGCCGATGCCGATGGCCGGAATCTCCAGCCGCGCGGTGATCAACGCGGCCAGCGGGGCGGGGATCGCTTCGAGCACGATGGCGAAACAGCCGGCGTCCTGCAGAATGAGCGCATCCTGCAGCAGTTCGAAGGCGCTTTCCGCGGTTCTGCCCTGCACGCGATAGCCGCCGAATTTGGACAGCGATTGCGGCGTCAGACCAATGTGCCCCATCACCGGAATGCCGGCGGCCACAATGGCTTTGACCGCGGCCGCCATCTCCAACCCGCCTTCGAGCTTCACTGCCTCCATCAGGCCGTCCTTCAAAAAGCGCGCGGCGTTGCGCACCGCTTCCACCGGCGAGGCCTCATAGGAGCCGAACGGCATGTCGCCGATCTTGAAGGCGCGGCGCGCGCCGCGGGCCACCGCCCGGCAATGGTGCAACATCTCGGTCATGGTTACGGCCACGGTGCTGTCGTAACCCAGCATCACCATGCCGAGCGAATCGCCCACCAGAATGACGTCCACGCCGGCTTGATCGACCAGCAGCGCCGAAGTGTAGTCATAGGCGGTCAGCATCACGATCTTTTCGCCGCGCGTTTTTTTCTCGTGCAGATCGAGAATCGTGACCTTGGCTTGGGGATTGTGCGCAGACATGCTTGGCCTTCCCGGCTGAAGTAAACCGGCCCGCCGGCTGCCGCGCTCCGGTTTGCGGCGCGACGCCCGGGCAAAAAAAATCTCCAGTGGCGAAAAGATGCCAACGCCTGACGCAGGCGCCTGTAACCGCCGGCAGCTTCCGACCATTGGAGAACATGTGCGCCAACAGAACGTGGCGCCGAAAAAGTAGAAAGATCGCCCAGGAAAGTCAAGCGCCGATTTCCACCCCGTTCGCCGGTGCCTCGGCAGCGGGCGGGTGGTGCTCTGCGGCCGGCGCAGACGACAAGGCCGGCGCCAACCGCACTTGCACGCGCAGCGCGCGCAAACCGTGCAAGCCCTCGAGATCCTCCAAATCAAACTCTTCCACGGCGCCGGTCACTTCGCCGATGGTGTGCAGATAGTCGAGGTATTCGCGATACTCGGCGGCTTCGCGCGGCTGGGTGTGGATGATCGCAAGCCGGCCCGGTTGCGTCAGCCGCTCGCGCGTGCCCCGGATCAGGGCCTTGTCGATGCGTTTCTTCATGAGGGCATAACGCACGTTGCAGGCGCCGTCCACGTCGAACTTCATTTCATCGTACCGAAAGCGGATGGCCAGCGGCGCGTTTTGCACGAGAATGAGATGGGCCATCTCCAGCGGCACCTGGAGCTTCGGCTTTTCGGCTTCGGCCAGGCGCGCCACGCCGCACATGAGCAGAAGCTGCCACAGGCGGATGTTCTTGAGGTAGAGCGGATCGAAGCCGCCCGTCTCCACCAGCGACGCGCCCAGGTAGAGGCTGTGGGCCACGCCGTCGCTCTTGTATTTTTCGAAGTAGTGCGGAAAGAGGGCTTGCGCCTTTTCCTGCTGCGCCGCGATAAAGCTGCAGATGATTTCATTGAGCCGGGTGATGCTGTTTTCGAAATCCCGGCGCTGGCGATAGACGAAGCCGAGGCCGGGATCAAGCGCGGCGCGATACGCCGCGATGCGTTCGCCCACCGCCGCAGAGAACTCCTGCAACGGCTCGAAGCAGGGTTCGATCTCGTGGCGGAGGAATTCGAGCATGCTCAGTTCCTCACCCGAATTCATGCCGCGGGCGATTTTTTGCAATTGCTGATCCAGACGATTCTCGAGTTGCGCCAGAAACGGCAACGGCCGCTCGGCGCGCGCAGCGCTGATGGCCTGGCGCGCAAGCTGCAGTTGTTCGGTCAAATCGGCGCGCATCGCCTCCTGGCGCCGGCGCGTCGAGCCGCGCACATCAGAGAGGCCATAGAGCGGATACACCTCGTTGAAAACGATTGGCTCCATTTCCTCCGTCAAACCAGCCTGGCGCTTTTGCAGGTAGTTGAGCGCCGCGGCGCGAAAGCGCCACGCCACCGCGGGATGAATGGCGGTGCAGTTCTCCTTGATCACGGCTTCGACGCGATCGGCCAGCTCATCCAGGCTGCGCTTGACCGCGACGGCAAAAAGCGGAAACACGTCATGCAGTTTGAAGGCATTCATGGCATTGATGTCGCCGGGATGAGCGGAGCCCAGCTCGAACACGCCGACGAGCTTGTCTTCATACTGCAGCGGCGCGACGAAGAGGTTCCGGATCCCCTGCTGCCGCAGGGCATGCTCGACGCTGGTGGCTGCCGGGTAGGCCTCGAGATCTTCGACGATGACGATTTCATCGTGCTGCAGGGCATGATCGTAAAGCGAGCCGGCAAACGTGGCGCTCTGCTGCCGGCAGGCGTCGTGCAGAATGAAGCTCTCGCCGATCTTGCGGCCGTGCTCGCGCAACATGCCGGGCGCGCCCGGAATCCCGGCCAGGCCGAGTTGCAGACCCGGACGCCGCAGCAGCGCCCGCAGCTTTTCCTGCACACGCTGCAGCCGCGCCGGCTCGACCAGCGCGTTCTTTTCGAGCAAATCGTTCTTGAGCGAAGACAACAAGTGCTGATCGGTCACGTCGCTGGCGGTAAAAACCGCAAAGCCATGAAACTCGAAGCACGCCGGCGGAATCAACTCATACCATGCCGGCAGCACTGTGGGATTGGCGAGCAGCTTGCGGATTTCCTCCGCCGACAGCGGCGCCGGCTCGCCAACCTTCTTGATTTCCACGAAGCGCAAATCCAGGTTGATCTGATAATAGCGCGCCAGGCCGGTTTTGGGATCGGAGCTGGTGAACACCAATGGATGCTCAAACTGCGTTTCGACGTCGTAGAATCGCCGCAGAATATGGGAATAGGCATTGAGGATGCGGCCGAGCATCAGCGGCGCCGGCTCGATGTTCAGTCCGGGATTGAAGCCGCCGTTTTCGTCGAAGAGATTGAGCAGCTTGAGTGCCGGGGACAGATGAAAAGGCCGGGCCTCGAAGGGCACGGCCGCCGCAGCGGGCACGGTTTCCCAATAGGCATGCGGAAAGACGATGCTGAAAAGCTGCTCCACCAGCGCTTTGTGCCTGGCAATCGCCTCCAATTCCACCACGGACTGAATCAGCGCCGGCGCTTTCAACAATTCCGCCAGCATTTGCCGGGCCGCGGCGGACTTGACCGGATTGGCGTCAGCAGCGTATTGGCGCCACAGGTCGATGAGCGGTTTGAGACTGAGAAAGGTTTGGAATGGGAAGGGGGGCGTTTCCTCCACCTTCGCCGCGCTCCGGCTGGCGAAGGTGATCTGCCCATTGCCTTGCGGGTGATCGAGATTCATGATGCCGTCTCCATTTTGACGACCGTCCTGTCACGGCGGCGGTTCATCTTGTGCGCCAATGAGCGCCTTATCGACAAAAGATTGCTGATTACAATGAAGTCATCTGGTTGTTGTCCGAAGGGCCACTTTTCCCAAGCGAAGTCCTGGGAAAAGCAGCGTTCCGTTAGAGTGAAATCGGTGCCTTAAAGGCAGGAAATTTCTCCCACGGATTGAAACGGCCCAGCGGATATTTTTTCTCCGTCGGCGCTATCCTCTGTGTTAACGTCCTACGCAAGTCTTCTGACAAGCCGAGAACCTGGCCCTGCGGGCAGCACAAAAATTTTCCAACCGATAGAAACAAGCCAACTGATAAAAGCCTTTTTCATCAGTTGGCCATAAACGATCTGTTGGTGGAAAGTAGGAATCTTGTTCCAAGTAAGATTGAACAGCTAATCCGCGTAGTACCAAACATGCGATTCAAACAAACGGCTGCGCCACGCGGCGCGGCACCGGACACTGCACCGCGGCAATCCTGAGGCCCTCAAGAAAATTCGCAACTCGTTTGCAACAACCCAGCCGAGGCGGGCCGGGCGCGCAGGAGAGCATGCCGGCTCTGCTCGCGGTCAGGCCGGCGGCAGAAGGGCCTGCATCATCGCGCGGACCAACCCGATCTCGTCCTGGTTCACGGTATGGTCCATGTTGGGATATAGGCGCATTGTGACCGTGGCGCCGAGCGCTGTGAGAATTTTCTCACTTTTTTCGACGCGGCTGCGGGGAATGTGAAAATCCATTTCGCCGCAACCGAGGAAGATGGGTGTGCCGGCAAAATCGCCATGATCGTGGCGCGGGTCATCGTCTGCGCCGATCAGGCCGCCGCTCAGCCCCACCACACCGCCATAACGCCGGGCATGGCGCGCGGCGTACTCCAATGCCAGACAGGCGCCCTGCGAAAAGCCCAGCAGCAGCGTGCGGGTTGCGGGAATGCCGGCGGCAGCCACCATCGCAAAGGTGTCAGCCACGGCAGCCAGCGGGGAGGAAAGCCAGGGCTCATTGCTCACCAGCGGCGCGAGAAAGCGATTGGGATACCAAGTGTAAGCCGCGGCTTGCGGGGCAAGATAGGCGTAATCCGGATGCGAGAACTCCTCGGCCAGCAGGAGAATGCTTTCGGCAGTGGCGCCGCGGCCATGCAACATGATCATGGCGGCACGCGCACGCGCGAGGGGCGCGCCCAGCGTGCGCACCGGCTGGCCCTGATGCGGGCCGGAGACGTTGTTGGCCATTATTTCCTTTCCGTTTTGAATCCGGTGGTGATCGAATGAAACCGAAATACTTGGTCTTCTGCAAGCATCACTGTTGTGAAATTTCCGGCGCGCAAATACGACAACGGTACAGCGCTTCTTATTTGCATGAAGAGTCCCTGCCCCTGGCCTCCCACCTGCCGGATCAATCTTCGCACCGGCTCCCAATCGCCGCCGGCCCGTCAAGCTTCAGAATCCTGACACACGCGCCTTGGGCGGTTTGCCCTGCTGAGGTGACGACGAGGCCGGATCCAACACTGGTCTTCTTGACAGGATGCGAGTCGCCGGCGCTTTTTCATGCTGCGCCATCGCCTCTGCCATCCCGCTTGCTGGTTCAACCCTGGCGCCGGCAGGCAAGCCAGAACGACTCACGGCGGTTTCAGCGACAATGAGGTCGCTTCATGCAAACAGAAATGGCTGCCAGTCAAATTCGATTACGCGGACAAATAGCCCCCTGGGGCGAAATGCAGCAGCCACGGGAAGCACCCTGGAAAATCGGCAACCATGAAATATTACTCGGGAGTGGCGGGGCGCTTTGAAGGAATGCCGCCTCTGCCGGATTATGCGCAACCCATATTGTCGATTCCCCGGGCGCCATCGCGGGCTGTAACATGCGACGCCGTTGAGAGCAAGCGGTTCTTCCATCACGAGGCGAGTGCATGCTTGATGTTGCCGGGCTCATGAACCGGCGAACCGGTGTCGGAATTACATCATCGTTCGAGCGCAGGCGCCTCGCAAAATTGTATTTCAATTACCTTCGCGGAGAGGCGAGCCGCCGCCGGCCATGCGTTGGAGCTGCGAAAATTAAGGGTTTCGCGGCATCTGGTGCATGGCATCTTTTCTGCAGTCACTTGCACGCGGCATGTGCACCTCTCGAACGACCACCTTGCCAGGACCCCACTCATACAAAATCATCGTGGGCCGCTTGCACACCTCCGGCATCGGGCTTTGCACGAGGCCGCTCACACCTTGCCAACGCCGGGTGCGCCGTTTTTATTGCCAGCCAAACAACTTCAGGACGAAAGGACAAACCGTGAGAAGAATTCTACCGCAAGCAGCATGGCTGCCGGCCCTGGGCCTGAGCCTCATGCTGCACAGCGCGGGCGCTCAGGAATTGGAAGCGCCCCAAACAATCGCCCCGCCGTCTGCAGCCGGCAGCGAAAAGCAAGCCGAAGCCAGCGGACAGAGCGTGGCACCTCAGCCGGCAACATTGACGGATGGAATCGCTGCAAGTTACAACAGCGAGCGCACGGCCGATTCGACGGTACAGGCGGCGCTGTCTGCCGTGGGATCACAGCATCAATCCCCTGCCGCTCCCGCACTGGAATCCCAGCCGGCGATTTCACCGGCAGACTTCACGCCACCGCCCGCCCATCCGGCGCAGCTTCAAGGCGCGATGGAAGGAGAGGCCCGGGACAATCCGAGCCTGCTGCCGGTGCGCAATGTGTTGCATCAGACGGTGATCGCCCTGTTGACTGCCGTGATTCTGCTCACCGGCGCCACCTATTCCAGCACGTTTCGCCTGCGCCTGTTCATCTGGCAGGGCGACTATGCGCGGGCCGCAAAAGTCTGCGAACGCAAACTCAAGCGCCGGCCCGAGGATTTCAAACTTTACCTTACACTGGCCAACATCTATTCGGCGCTGGACCGCCAGGATGAGCGGGCGATCGAGGTGTATCGCAAGGCGCTGCGCTTCGATCCGGCGACCTGCAATCACGGCAAGATGACTTCGATCATTGCGCGCTATTGCCGCCACGAAGGGGAGATGGACTCGGAATTCTGGAAGGTTCTTGGAGGCGCGCTCAGCGCGTGAGGTCAGATCACACACCCGCAGGCGCGGCCGCGCCGTGTCTGCGGGCGTGCCGGCTTCGGGCTTCACTTTTGGCATTGCGGACAGAAGAACGAGCTGCGTCCCACCTGCACCACCCGCTTGATGGTCGCGCCGCAAGTCAGACAGGCTTCACCGGCACGGCCGTACACTTTCAAATGCTGCTGGAAGTAGCCCATCTCGCCATTGCTGTTGTAAAAATCACCGAGCGTTGTGCCGCCGTTGGCGATGGCCAGCTCGAGGGTTGCGCGCACCGCCGCTGCCAGCCGGCGCCAGTCTTCCAGGGTCAGCCGGCCGGCGGGCCGCTGCGGCCGGAGGCCGGCGCGAAACAGGGCTTCATTCGCATAGATGTTGCCGACCCCCACAATTTTGTTCGCATCCATCAAATAATTCTTGATTGGCCGCGCCAGCCCGCGCGTTTGTTGATGCAGCAGCTCGGGCTGGAATTGCGGCGAGAGCGGCTCCAGGCCGAGATGCTGTAAATGCGCGCAGCCGGCGAGCTTTCCCGGCGCCACGGCCTCCACCAAACCAAAACGCCGCGGGTCACGAAAGCGCAGTTCATTGCCGTCATCCAACATGAAGCGCAGATGATCATGCTTCTCCAGCCGGCGCCCGGCCGGGCACCACAACACGCGGCCGCTCATGCCGAGGTGAATGATCAGGTGCGCCTCATTCTGCATGCGGCACAGGAGATATTTCGCGCGGCGCGCGACCTCCACCACCTGCTGGCCGACGATCCAGCGGCGCAAGCGGCCGGGTGACACCGGTACGCGCAGCCGCGTCTCCCGGACTCTTACCGCCGTGATTTTTTTGTTGACCAACGCGGCCTGCAAACCGCGCCGCACGGTCTCGACTTCAGGAAGCTCGGGCATGAACTGGACTCAAGATTTCCCTGCTCAAAAAATGCCAGCCCGCGAGATTTATCAAACCGGATGATCCGGAAGAACAGAATCTGGCGTTCCGTTTCTGAAGCTCATCGATCCTGCCGAAAAAGACGCAACGAATTTTCAGCACACGCCGCGGCTCAATGGCCGGCTTGACCCCGACGGCGCCGCATGTGACAGCCCACGGGCAAGCGCCCTGGGAACTGATGGGATTGTCGCATTGAGCCCTGCAGGGGCGGTCTTCCTGACGTGGTTCCATGGCGCGCCGGTGGGGTTCGGTGATTCATCCTGATTACGGCGTTCCCTCTCCCCCTCACGCATCAATCTGCGGCGCACAGAAAATCGCCAACCGATGGCAACAACCCTGCCGATGGAACAGGCTTGCAGCGGTTGGGCTGATTGCTTCAATTGGAACTGCCTCCTTGCTCTTGCGGCAGCAATTTCGCATCAAACAGCCACTCCCCCTTTTCTTCTCAAGAGAGAAGTCGCATGCATTCTTCTGACGCGCTTTCTTCCTTATCGCTCACAAGCCGGGCTGTGGGACGTGAGTTGTTGGGCAGCAGCAGACTTCACTTGCTGAGCATTGTACCAGCACGTGGAACTGCAACGCAATGGGTGGTTTGCTGTCATGCAGGAGAAATTGCCGCTTTATTCAGCCCCGCGCGCCATTTGAGAAGATGCTTCCAGCATGACATTTTCCTTTTACACGCATCAATCGCATTGTCAAACTAATCCAGCTTGATTCGCATTCTCACATCGACTGCCGCGCATTTTTCCGCCTCCGGGAAGGCCAGAAACGGGTTGATATCCATTTCGACAATCTCGGGAAAATCCTCGGCGAGCTGCGACAGCCGCAGCAGCACTTCGGAAAGCCGGGCGAATGCCACCGGCGCCTCGCCGCGTACGCCCTGCAGAATCGCCGCACCACGAATGCCCTGCACCATCGCCTGCGCATCTTCCACACTCAACGGCACCGCGCGCAGAATGATATCCTTCAACGCTTCGACATAGATGCCGCCCAGGCCAAAGGCCAGCACCGCGCCGAAGTTGGGCACGGCATGAATGCCAAACAGCACCTCGCGGCCGCCGCTCAGCATGCGCTGCACCAAAAACCGCGTCTGCTCTTTGGCCAGGCCGAGCGCGCTCACCTGGGCCTGCAAATCGAGAAACGCCGCGGCCAGCTCATCACGCGTGCGCAAGTTCAGGCGCACGCCCTTCACTTCGGTCTTGTGCAGCACTGCGCTGCTGGAGAGTTTCAAAACCACGGGGTAGCCGAGCTGCAAGGCGGCCTGCTGTACCGCCTCCCAATCGCGGCAGGGCGCCACGCCCGCCGCCGGAATGCCATAGGCCTCCAGCACGCGAAACGCCTCGCTGTCGTGCAGATGCTCGCGCCGCTCACTGCGCGCCTGCTGCACGATCTCCTGCACGGCGGCCTGCTTCACCGAAAAACGCGGCGCCACCGTGACCGGACTGCGGCGCCAGCTCGCGTAGCGCGCCATGGCCGCCAGGCAGCGCACCGCGGATTCCGGAAACGGGAATGCGGGAATGCGATTGCGCTTGAGTTCGGCGAATCCGGTGGCCACGCCGCGCATGCCCATCAGGCAGCCCACCACCGGCTTGTTGAAGCTGCCCGCCACCTGTGCAATGCCGCGCGTGACTTCGAACACACCCGTTACCAGCGGCGGCACAAAAATGACGATGGCGGCATCCACCTCCTCTTCGCGCAATACCTGCTCGAGCGCAAAGGTGAAATCCTGCTCGCCGGCCGCCGGCAGCAAATCCACGGGATTGCGCACGCTGGCTTCGGGCAGCAATTTTTCACGCAGGCGGGCCTGGGTGGCTGCGCTCAAGCTGGCAAGGCGCAGGCCGAGGTTCTCACAGGCATCGGTGGCCATGATCGCCGGGCCGCCGGCGTTGGTGATGATGGCGACGCGTTTGCCCGCCGGCAGCGGCTGGTTGGCCAGCCCCATGGCAAAGTCGAACATCTCTTCGATGGAATTGGCGCGCAACACGCAGCATTGCGCAAACAGGGCGTCAAAAGCGGCATCCGAGCCGGTGATCGCGCCGGTGTGGGAGCTGACCGCGCGCGCGCCGCTTTCCGTGCGGCCCGCCTTCACCACGATGATGGGCTTGGTGCGCGTCACTTCGCGCGCGAGCTGCACGAACTTGCTCGGCCGGCCAAAGCTTTCCAGATACATCAAGATGACATTGATGGAATCGTCGTCCCGCCAATACTCCAGCAAATCATTGCCGCTGATGTCGGCCTTGTTGCCGATGGAGGCGAACATCGACACGCCGAGATTCAGGCTGGCGGCGTAGTCGAGAATGGTCACGCCCAGCGCCCCGCTTTGCGAGGCAAAGGCAATGTTGCCGCGCTCGGGATAGGTTCCGGCAAAGGTGGCATCCAGGCGAATGTCGGGATCGGTGCAGATCACGCCCATGCAATTGGGGCCGATCATGCGCATGCCGTAACGCCGCACGATGGCGAGCAACTCCTGCTCCTGCGCCGCGCCCTCCGGCCCAATTTCCTTGAAGCCGGCGGTGATCACGATCAAGCCTTTCACGCCCTTTTCGCCGCATTGCCGGGCGGCAGCCAGCACTTCGTGTCGCGGCACCACAATCACCGCCAAATCCACGGGGCCGGGAACGTCATGCAGGGTGGGATAAGCTTTCACGCCGCCGACGTATTCCGCGCGCGGATGCACGGGATAAACCGGGCCGTTGAAATCCGCGCGCAGGAGTTTGTCGAACAAAGCGCGCCCGATCGAGCCGAGGCGCCGGGAGGCGCCGATCACCGCGACTGAGCGCGGCTTGAAGATGCCGTCGAGCGTGCGAGGGAGGTCGGGAGTGTTTGGCATAGTTGGCCGTACCGTTCTCATCTGTTCAAAAGATCAAATCATCAGGGGCAATATTGCCGGCCGGCGCGCCGGCCGCGCGGCTCATTCTTCATCGATCACTTCGACCGGGCAGGGCGCGCGCGCCATCAAGTCCGACACCGCCGAGCCGAAGAGAAAGCGCGACAGGCGCGAGCGTTTGCGGCGGGTGACGATGATCCGGTCGATTTTTTCGCTGGCGAGCAAAGCCAGCGCTTCTTCCACCCAGTTGCCGCGGCGGATGAACGAGCGCACGCGAATGCCCTTGGCCTGGGCCGCCGCTTCCACTTCGCGGATTTTCTCCTGCGCCTGTTCGAGGTATTCCTGATGCAGGGCGGCGAGAAACTGCTCGGAGGGCTTGCCGCCGATCCAGCCTTCTTCCGTGAGTTTGCGCGAGACGATGCCGGGAATTTCGGCATCGAGCACGAACAGCACCACCAACTCGGCTTTGCGCTGGGCGGCAATCTCCAGGGCCAGCTCGATGCAGCGCGGTGAGCGGCGCAAGAACGACAACAGCAACATGATCTTGTACACAGTGACAATTCCTTTCCCGGGCGATCGCATTTCCGGCGCCAGCGGCCATTTCAGATTGGATGGCAAACGGGCGAGAAAAGTAGTCCGCTGCGCAGTCAAAAGCAAGGGCTTTGCCGGCGGCGGGGCGCGCTGATGCCGGAGCAACGCGAGGCATTTCAGAGAAGAAATCAAAATCGTCGAAGGCGGGGCATAAGCAATTGCTTGCCTTGTCACATGAAGATTCGTATGTTTGAATGCCGTTGCCAAACAAAGATGCTCGTGGAGAAGATCATGCTTACCATCGTGTTGACCGAAATAGAGGAAAAGATCAACCATTTGACCCGCCAGGAAAAATTGTGGCTGATCGAAAGGCTGGCTCGTCATCTGCAAGAGGATGTCGCCGCGGACACACGACCCGCATCAAATGACTTTGCCCGCCAACTTGCCGCCATGGCAAGCGATCCTGAAATTCGCGCGGAGTTGGACAAAATTGAACAAGAATGTGCGCGTTTCTTCTGTTGAAGGCGGATGACCTCTCGCAACCGTTTTTCTCTGCTTTCAAATTCGCTCGATTGACCCGAGCCGATTTCCGCAGCAAGCGGCAGGCAAGCTTCCAGAAGCCGTGCCAACGAAAGTCGAGAACGCGATACGTTATTGCCTTGGCCTCTAACTCAGATTTCAAGATTGCAGCACCTACCCAGAGTCGATCCCACCGGCGCCGGCGACGAATCCCAGGCATCCAGTCTGTAGACAGATTCCGCCACGACAAAACCGCCCGGCAGCGCCAAATCGAAGCCACCGACTATCAAGTCGACCAGCTCGTGTACGAATTGTACGGCCTGAACGAAGAAGAAATCAAAATCGTCGAAGGCGGGGAGTAGCCACCTGTTGTTTGGTGTGGGGCGAGTGTCAAACCGGGAGCGGTGCGGAGATCCTGCGAAGTGGGGGTGCAGCCCGGGCTTCCTCGCGAGACTCATCCGCTGCGCCGTCTGCAGCGAACCGCCTGCCTGCGACAAAGGGCTTGCGCCCGAACGCGCTGATCGGTATATTGCTCCCGCCTTTTCGGACCACCCCACCACGAGGAGCGTATGATCGAACGAGCCGTTTGACCGGATGCCGCGGCCTTCTCCCACCCAGACTTCACCGAAGGCCGGCGCAACCAAACTGAGAGAGGGAGGTGTCGCATGCCAAATGCGAAATGCAAGCCCGTAATCCTGGCTTCACGATTCCCACCGCAGTCTTCATCCATGATTTTGGCGACCATAACCCAACGCGGACAAGCCGCAACCAAAAAGATAGTCTCCAACTGATGGAAGAACCCGGCGGATTTGGCTTTATCAGTTGGGTTTTTCTATCAGTTGGAAAAAGTCTTTGCCTTTTTTGCAAAGATTTGACTTGTAACGGACTAATCCAGATTCCTGCCCGGAGGCCTGTTCTGCACCATTGCCGTCTGTTGCCGGCAGGGGTGCCATCCGCCGCACGCCGCTCACCGCGCGCCAACGTGATTCCAGGCGGCATGCCCCTGCAGAACAGCAAAGGATAATCCGGCCGGGCACGGTCAGCATGGTGATGCTTCAAATTCCCATCTCAACGAAGGAGACAATCATGGCTGAAGTCAAATCCACGGGTGGTGCAGCCCCCACCTACAAACCCTATGTTCCACCGGAATCAACCATGTCGGAATTCACCATGCGCGCCCTGCTCATCGGCCTGGTGATGTCGGTGGTGCTGGGCGCGGCGAACGCCTACCTGGGCTTGAAGGCCGGCATGACCATCGCGGCAACCTATCCGGCGGCGGTGATCGGCATGGCGTTGCTGCGCATCGTGAAAGGCTCGATTCTGGAGGAAAACTTTGCCCGTACCGTCGGTTCCATCGGCGAGTCGGTGGCGGCCGGCGCGATTTTCACGATCCCGGCTTTCTACATTGCCCGCATTTGGTATCCGAATTTTGCCACCACCGGGCACTATCTGGAATCCACCGCCATCATGGCCGCCGGCGGTGTGTTGGGCATCATGTTCGTGGCCCTGCTGCGCCGCGTGATGGTCGAAGACAAGGAACTGCCGTTTCCGGAATCGGTGGCGGCTTCCGAGATTCACAAAGCCGGGCGCAGCTCCGGCACCGGCGCGAAATTCCTGTTTGGCGCGATGGGCGCTGGTGCGGTGATTCAGGCGCTGGGCCAATTCAAATTTTTTGCCACCACCTGGGAAAAGTTGGTGATGTTTTCCAGGACCAGCATTGGTCTGCAACGCAGCGGCGAAGTCACCGCGCAGGGCGGCATGCTGCTCAGCTCGCCCGGCATCAGCCCGGCTTACATCGGCGTGGGCTACATCATTGGGCCCAAGCTGGCTTCGTTGAACTTCAGCGGCGGTTTGCTGGCGTGGGGTTTGTTCGTGCCGATTCTCATGTATTTCATCGGGCCGTCTTTGATCGCGGCGGGCGCCACGCCCGAGGAGGGGACGTGGACGGCAATGGCCGGCAACATTTGGCGATTGATCGTGCGGCCGATCGCCATCGGCGGCATGTTGGTGAGCGCGGGCTACACGCTGTTCCGCATGCGCAAGAGCCTGGCTGCCGGTCTGGCGCGCTCGATCAGCGATGTGAAAAAAGCAGCGGCCGGCGGCCACGTGACGGTGCGCACCGAGCAGGACTTGAAATTCAACTGGATCATGATCGGCATTCTGGCTGCCGGCGTCGCGACGTTTCTCATCTACAACTATTTTGCCAAAGACGCGGTGGCAGCGCTGGTGGCAACGCTGGTCATGGTGATTGCCGGCTTCTTCTTCGCCGCAGTGTCCGGCTATCTGGTCGGCATCATCGGCTCGAGCAACAATCCCATCAGCGGCCTGACGCTTTCCACTTTGCTGGTGGCCGCCCTGTTGATGGTGGTGTTGGGCATGAAGGGCACCGAAGGCGTGGCCGCGGTTTTGGGCGTGGCCGCAGTGGTGTGTGTGGCTGCCGCAGTGGCCGGTGAAATGCTGCAGGATCTCAAGGTCGGTCACATTCTCGGCGGTACGCCCTGGAAGATGCAGGTCGGCGATCTCTTCGGTATCGCGCTGGCGGCGGCGGTAATGTTTCTGCCCCTCATCATTTTGCATGAAGGCGACATCAAGGCCGGCCAGATGGCCAGTCCGCCATATGAGGGTGGTTTCGGCAGCCCGAAGCTCTCCGCGCCGCAGGCCAGCTTGATGGCGCTGCTGTCGCAGGGCATTGTCGGCGGCACCATGCCGTGGCCGCTGATCATCGTGGGCATGTTCATGGGCTTCGGCTTCATTCTCATGCAGGTGCGCAGCCCCATGCTGGTGAGCGTGGGCATGTACCTGCCGCTGGAAACGACCTTTGCCATTTTTGTCGGCGGCTTGATCAAAGGCATCGTGGAAAAGGTGAATGCCAGGAAGCAATTCAACGACGCGCAAAAAGCACGCGTGGAAAACACCGGCGTGCTGCTTGCTTCCGGCTTGATCGCCGGCGAGGCGCTCATCGGCCTGCTGTTTGCCGGCCTCGCGTTCGCGGAGGTTCAGCTTGTTGCCATTTTCGAGCAGCCGTCGTTCCTCATCAGCCTGGTGGTGCTCGCGATCATCGGCTGGATTCTGGTGCAGATTCCGGTGAAAAATGCCGGCCGGCCGGATGAACCCGCGCCGCCCAGCGCAGTTTTCTAGAGAATTGTGCAACCGGGAGAGGCCGCGGCCTCTCCCGGTTCTCAATTTGCGGCATGAAGCAACCCACCGGCTCGCGGTGGATGAGAGGCACTTGCAACCCGCCTAGGTGTTCTTGTCTTGTAACGGTCCAGCCTCGACTGCGCCAATCCCCGCCTCAGTGGTGTTGAGTCACCGGCCGCGCGTAGTGCTTGTCTGATGCAGACGCGACGCCGGTGCCGGCTTCAACGCGGTGATTCATGCGTTTGATGTCAGTCCAGAAATGAAGAAACCGCCCGGGCGCCTGGCCCTGAAGCGCGCACACCTCGAATAATGCCCACTGCTGTTCATGGCCAAGCGCGGGGGCGGTGCTGTTCCTGGACGGATACGACCTGTGTTCTTCAGACCTCAGTCAAGGTTGGGGATGGTCCCCCACGGCAGAGCCGTGGCGTCACAACATCCGTCTCCAGGCGCCAAAAGCAACGGTGCAACCGTTGCTGATCAATAAGACACCCCGGCTGACGGAGGGACGATCGGTGTCCTTTCTTCGGGCTTGACTTTGGCATGTGCCTTTCATATTGTTGCGGCCGGTTAAACGAAATAGGAATCTCGTCATGTCAGGAAACTCCGGCAAAAAAATCGGACGCAGCATGTTGCTGGCCTTGATCAGCCTCAACATGATTGTCGCGCTGCCACCGGCAGGCGCGGCGTTCATCTTTGCCCGTGCCTGCCAGGGCGAGGCCGCGGCCAACCGGGTGATGCAGTCCTGGACCGACGGCGAAGCGCTGGCCGGCTGCCACTTTCTCATCCCCAAAGCCGGCCAGGATGAAATTGTGGTCAGCCTCAAACGCACACTCGAGCCAACGTCGCTGGTCAAATGTCGCATCTTGCTGGCAGCACACTCCCCACAAGTCTCCAGCGGCGACGATTATTTTCGAGCCAACGATCTGCACTTCAATATCCCCCGCCTCATCTTTCGGCAGCCGGCGAGCGAGCATTCATCCGAAGGCTGAAAGCCTGCCGAACTCTTTCTCCAGTTTTCATCACTCCCAACATTGATTCGACGTGCGCACCGCGCGTAACCGCAATGGTTCCGTCGCGGCATTCGGCACCTGTTCACGCATGAACGGAATCGCTGGGCGGCAGGGCGGCTTGCGTTGATCACGATAGGCCTGCAGCCGGGAGGATGCGATGTCCAGATTCAAGGAGAACCGGGAGAACTTCACCGTCAGACGGTCTGCGCTGGAGCAAAATGCCGCGCGCGAGCTGCAAAGCCTCGCTCGACTGATTTCCGCGGAGCAGCGCCGGCATTTGCCGCGCAGGCTCTTCGCGGGGAGGCCCAGCGGTTTGATTTGCTGTGCGCACAACTCGAGGCCGCGCCCGCCTGGAGTCTGGCGCGCCGCCTCTGGCAACAGCATTTCAAAGTGCATGGCATCAATCGATTCTCCAGCTTGATTTACCGGCGCCATTTTCCAGAGGAGGCTTCTGTCCAGGCTCCGGCACAACTCAACCGAAAACATTGCAATGAGGATGGCATCATGTCACTCAATCAAGTCTTTCTGATCGTCATCGGCGGCGGCATGGTCGCCGGCATGCTGTACCTGTTCGTCCGCGTGCTGTTGCGGCCCACGTCCAGCCATACCGAAACCAAAGTCCATTCGGGCGGCAGCACCAAAAGCGGCGTTGCCGGCAAAGCCAAAGCCTGATTGCCACCGCAAGGCCCGGCGCCGCACGGCCGGCACCGGGCCTTGCGAAATTTGGCTTGCGCGAGTTGAAATTTATACTAGGTTAGGGCGGAGCTTGATTCACAGGTTGATGACGGCAACCGGATTGTAACGATGAAAAAAATTCAACAAGGATTTGCATGTCACCGAGCAACGCCTTACGGCAACCGCATGAAATCAGACTCCCTTCTGTTTCACGCCCTCCCCGATTTGCATTTCACCTCTCGAGAAACTTTGCCCTGATCATTGCGCTCGCGCTTGCCCTGTCCCTGCCCGCTGTTTCCGCCGGGGCGTTGCCGGTGCAAGGCAAATCGCATGCCCTCGACGCGGCTGCGGCCGGCCTTGCCGCAGGGCAAGCTGCATCAGCCTTGCAGCATGAGGCCCCCGCCGCCGGGCACCACAGCCTGGGCGAGCAATTGCCGTTATGGAGCGGTTTCCCCTTCGTCGGCATCTTGCTCTCCATCGCGCTTTTCCCCCTGCTGGCGCCACAATTCTGGCATCATCATTTCGGCAAAATCACAGCGGCCTGGGCACTGTTGTTCGCCCTGCCCTTCGTGCTGCAATTTGGCGGGGTGGCACTGCATGAAATCCTGCACATCTACCTGAAGGATTACCTGCCCTTCATCATCCTGCTTTGGGCACTTTACACCATCTCGGGCGGCATCTTGGTGGAGGGTGCACCCGCCGGCCGGCCGGCCACCAACACGGTGATGCTGGCGATCGGGACTTTGATCGCCTCCTGGGTCGGCACCACCGGCGCCTCCATGCTGTTGATCCGCCCGATGTTGCGCATGAACCAGGAGCGCAAACACAAGGTGCATGTGGTCATCTTCTTCATCTTTCTGGTGAGCAATATGGGCGGCTCGCTGACGCCGCTGGGCGATCCACCGCTCTTCCTCGGCTTTTTGCACGGCGTGCCGTTCTTTTGGACCATGAAGCTGATTCCGGAAATGTTGACGGTGTCCCTGCTCGTGCTCGGGTTGTTTTATCTCATGGACACCATGCTGGCACGGCGCGAGGGGCTGGCGGGCGGCAGCCACAAATCCCGCGGCCTCCGGCTGCGCGGCCTGCAGAATTTGCTTTTCCTGGCGGGCGTGATCGCGGGGGTGCTGTTCAGCGGCTTGGTGAAACTGGGATCTTTCAACGTGCTCGGCGTCGAGCTGGCCACGCAGGATGTCGTGCGCGACCTGTTTTTGGTTCTCATGGGCCTGCTCAGCCTGCGGCTGACCGCACCCGAGCTGCGCCAGGGCAACGGCTTCACCTGGTTTCCAATTCAAGAAGTGGCCATTTTGTTTGCCGGCATCTTCATGACCATCATCCCCATGCTGGCAATGCTGCGCGCCGGCACGCAGGGCGCGATGGCGTTCCTCATCGGCGCGGTGCATGAACCCTGGCAGTACTTTTGGGCCACCGGCGGCTTGTCGAGTTTCTTGGACAATGCCCCGACCTATCTCACCTTTCTGAGCACGGCGCTCGGCCAGTTTTACCCCGGCCAGGTGGAGCTGGAGGCGTTGCATCATCTCATCGCCGATCACGAAATCTACTTGAAGGCAGTCTCCTGTGGGGCGGTGTTCATGGGCGCCAACACCTACATCGGCAACGCCCCCAACTTCATGGTGAAATCGATTGCGGAAGAAAACAAGATTCCCATGCCCAGCTTTTTCGGCTACATGCTTTATTCGCTGGCAATCTTGATTCCCAGTTTTGTTCTGGTAACACTCATTTTCTTCAAGTAGTGGTCCACCGTTCCGTCGCCATCGGTGGCGCAGGCAAACAGCGCCACCGGCGTGCAATGGTGCCGCGCAGGGCAACGCCCTGGCAGGCGGCCGGAGAAAACAGCGGATCACTGAGGTGGTGGCAATGAAAGGGAGGAAAGGGATGGCGCGGCACACCAAAATTTTCATCGGGCTGGTTGCCGGCGCGGTCGCCGGCGTGCTCTGCAACAAATTCCTGCAGGACACCGCACTGGTCGCATTCGTGCAGAAATACCTGAGCGACCCGCTCGGCCGGATTTTTCTCAACCTGCTGATCATGGTGGTGATTCCGCTGGTGTTCTCCAGCCTGACGCTGGGCGTGGCGCAATTCGGCGATCTCAAACAGCTCGGCCGCGTCGGCCTGCGCACGATCGGCTATTTTCTGCTGGTCACCGCCATCGCCGTGACCATCGGCCTGGTGCTGGTCAACACCATTCGCCCCGGCGATTACCTGCCCGCCGCGACCAAAGAGAAGCTGATGGCGCAGTACAGCAAGGAAGCCACCGAGAAGATGGGGGCCGCCGAGCAGGCCAGCACCGAATTCGGCATTCAAACCCTGGTCAACATCGTACCGCGCAATCCCATTGCCGCGGTGGCGCGGCCCAATCCCGACATGCTGGCGTTGATCTTCGTGGCCTTGATGGCGGGCGTGGGCCTCACCCTGATTGCCCAGGACAAGGCGCAGCCCGTCGTCCGGCTGCTGGAGGGCGTGTACGAAATTTCAGTCAAGATCATCAACCTCGCGATGAAGCTGGCGCCCTACGGCGTGGCGGCGCTGATTTTCAGCGTCACCTCGCGCTTTGGCTTCGATCTCATCGTCGCGCTCGGCATGTACGTGCTCACGGTCCTGCTCGGCCTGACACTGCATCAATTCGGCGCGTTTTCGGTGTTGGTGCGGTTGTTCGCGCGCTATCACCCGCTGAAGTTCTTCAAAAAGGTGGAAACGGTGATGCTCACCGCGTTTTCCACCAGCTCGAGCAACGCCACCCTGCCCACGACACTGATGGTCTCGCAGGAAAATCTCGGCATTCCGCCCAAAATCTGCGGCTTCGTCATTCCGCTGGGCGCGACCATGAACATGAACGGCACGGCCCTGTTTGAAGGCGTAACCGTGCTGTTCCTCGCGCAGGTCTTCGGCGTGCATCTCGATCTCTCCATGCAGTTGATCGTGGTGATCATGAGCGTATTGACGGCGGTGGGCGCGGCCGGCGTGCCCTCCGGCTCGATTCCGTTGCTCATTCTGGTGCTGCAGATGGTGCACGTGCCGCCGGAAGGCATTGCCATCATTCTCGGCGTCGACCGGATTCTCGACATGTGCCGCACAGTACTGAACGTCACCGGCGACATCACCTGCGCGGCCTACGTCGCGCGCAGCGAAGGCGTGGTGCTGAAGGAGTAGCACACCGTGACTGGCAGGCTGTTGAAGCGTGGAGGCGCCGAAAGCGCAGTGCGCTCACCTCAAAAAGCCCTGCTCTGCGTTCGCAGCGTGTTTGCAGCTCTGGTGATGGCTTTGTGAAGGCGCGGTGTCCCAAACGACTGGCCAGTTGCCCGAAGTTGCAGAACTGGCCCCGCGAGATGTCCTGCAGACGAATCTTTTGAAATGCTTGCACAGCGCCCGCGTCTTCATGGAATTCTTGCAAGATGACATTGAAAATGGATTTGACCAAAACCATTCCCCGTGCCGCCCAAGGGCTTCAGTCTGCACTGATTTGAAAACTGGCATAGACACCTGGCATGAATAGACCATTGCGCAACCTCCAACGCGGCTTGCTCGCCGGCGGAGTTATTCTCAATCTGCTGATCACGTTCCCGCCGCTGGGCTTGGCGGCAGTGTTTTCCGACAGCCCGGGGGAAAGCGTTGACCTGCCCTCCTGCCCACTTCTCGCCAAGGTCACGGATGCCGAGATTGCCGCCGGTGTTCCGAGCTTCATGCCCAACTCCTCGCAGGAGACCGAATTTTCCATCGTGAAACGGCTGCGAGCGAGCGCCGTGGCGCTCAGCAGCAGGATTATTCTGTGGCACGAATCCCGGCTGATCGCCGAGCTTAACGAGTATCCGCTCGCCAACGATCTTCATTTCAACCAACCGCGTGCTTCTTTTCGCCAGCCTTCCGGCGAGCATTCTCCCGAAGGCTGACCATTTCCCTTCCTGACGGCGCGTGCTGCCGGAGAATGGCCGGCGCGCGCCCAATTCTCCACAACCACAAACAATATTGAAAGTGGCGGCCTGCCTGGAAAATCGACGGTTTTCCACGGGCAAAGTTGCTGCGGTCCCGCCTTCACCCGAAAAGCATCCGGCCGCATCATCTCGCCCCGGTTGCAGGCGGACCACGCGGCGCGCATTCTCACGAATCTGAAAAAGGAGCATCATCCATGTCCCTGTCTGCCTGGATTACCCTGCTGACTGCTTGGGGAATTATCACGGGTTACACGGTCTATTTCTTTCGCAAAGTCCTGAAGACGCCGCAACGGATGCATCGGGAGGACTAGTGGTTTGTTACCTTGAAAGGTGCAGCCATCATCCCTGTCATCCTGCCAGGATCCCGTGAGGATTTGAGCACAGTGCCATGTGCCTCACAGGATTCTTTCTGAATGACACTCGGAATCACTTGTCCAAAGCAACCGAGCACCAGTGCGCGGCCACGTCGACTCACCGGCGCGCTCTCGCGAGGTACCATGCCGGTGAATCTGGTGACGCACCCGGCGCTGAACCGGGCGCAGACCTGCTCTCTGCCGGAAGAAATGGGTGCGCAGCGACAGCGCATGGCCCCGTTTTTTTTGATTTGTCAATTTCACCAAGTTGCCCGATATTCCGCCTTCCGGCGCGTTAGTGCCGGTGCTGTTTTCCTTCACAAAAATTGCAGCCGCGTTTCTGCCATTGCACCAGCCGCGCTGCCGCATTCATCCGGTACTGACGCTCGGGAGCTTCTCTGAAAGACGACTCGCAACGCCTGCCCGCGGCAACCCCCTCGCCCGCTGCCACCAGGCTGGCACGGCGCCTGGGTTTGCCCTCCGCGATCTTGATCGTGCTGGGATTGATCATCGGCTCGGGAATCTTCCTGACGCCGCAAAACATCGCGGCCGCGGTGCAAGTGCCGGGCTTGATGATAATCGTGTGGGTGGTGAGCGGCCTGCTCACGCTTGCCGGCGCGCTCACCAACGCTGAAATCGCGGCTGAGATTACCGACTCCGGCGGACAATACGTCTACTTCCGCGTGCTGTACCGCGATTGGATGGCCTTCCTCTACGGCTGGACCTCCTTCATTGTCTATCAAACCGCCTCGATTGCCGCGATCGCGGTTGCGTTCGCGCGTTATCTCGAATACTTCGTCCCGCTGCCGCATCTTGGTCCGGCGCTGGAGGCGTGGCCATTGCCCCTGTTCAGCAACATCACGCCCCTTGCCGATTTCGGCGTCAAGACGGTCGCCATCCTCAGTATTCTTCTGCTGACGTGGGTAAATTATCGCGGTGTGGAATTCGGTGCGGCGGTGCAGAATGTTTTCACAGGGCTGAAAGTGCTGGCGCTCGGTGGCATCATCGTGTTTGCGTTCACCTCGACGCAGGGCAGCGTGGCGAACTTCTTCCCGTTGTGGGGCGCGCCGCCCTCGGGTAATTGGCTTGCCGCGGTGGGCGTGGCCATGGTTGCGGCGCTCTGGTGCTACGACGGCTGGAACAATCTCACCTACATTGCCGGCGAAGTGAAGGAGCCGCACAAGAACATTCCGCGCGCGCTGGTGCTGGGCACGCTCGCGACCATCGCGATCTACCTGCTCATCAACCTGGCCTACCTCTACGTGATGCCGATCCACGAGATTGCCGCCTCAAAGCTGGTGGCGGCGGAGGCCATGGCAAAAGTCCTGGGCCCGTGGGGCGGCGGGTTCATCGCGCTCACCGTGATGATCTCCACCTTCGGCATTGTAAACACGACCTGCCTGACGGCCTCCCGCCTCTATCAGGCCATGGCGCGGGACCGGCTGTTCTTTGCCGGCTATGCTGAAATCCATCCCGTTTATCGCACGCCGGGCAAGGCGCTGCTGGCGCAAGGCGTGTGGTCGGCGTTGTTGACTTTCACCGGCACCTACGATCAGCTTTTTCTCTACGCCATTTTCGCGGCGTGGATTTTCTACGCGCTGGGCGCGGCCGGCATCTTCGTTCTGCGGCGCAGATTTCCCAATCCCCAGCGTGCCTATGCCACGCCCGGCTATCCGCTCGTGCCGCTGCTCTTCGTGCTGGTTGCGACCTGGTTCGTGGTCAATACGCTGATCGAACAAACTGCCGACTCGCTGGTGGGCCTGCTTTTAGTGCTTGCAGGTTTGCCGTTTTATTTGTATTGGAAAAGGCAATTGCAATCAACTTTCCAACCTGAGCAACAATCATGACGACTTCCTATCGCCAATCAGTGGGTTTGCGGCTCTTCATCATTGCCGGACTGAGCCTGGTGCTGTTGATTCCCGCCACCTTGAT
>JBBIKM010000084.1:0-254 GCA_037445455.1 bacterium
CCGTAATTGGCGCGCCCGGGAAGGTAAATGGTATCGCCCGGCCGCAACCGCAGCGGCAGTGGCGCCGCCTGTTTGGTGTATTCCTTAATGTTGATCACATAGACAACCGGCGCGTCGGCGCCCAAACTGATCAACCGCACCCGCCGCAAATCCGGCTCGATCGGTGCGCGGTTGTTGCTGCTGGTTTGCACCATCGCCGGCCCGCCGGCGCGCACGATTGCCTGCAACACATCCAAATCCTTCTCGAAGGGATA
>JBBIKM010000084.1:264-5156 GCA_037445455.1 bacterium
CGCCCGGCCGCGCCACCATTCCGAAAACATAGATGGCGTTGCGCGGATTGCCGGCAATGGCCGTGGGCGACATGCTGGCTTCCCCGCCGCCGGGACCTGCTGCCGGCGTCATACTGGGAACGTTGAGATAGTCGCCGGGATTCAGCCGCGGCAAGTCCTTCACATTGCCGGATTCAAAAGCCGAGGTGACGTCGACGGTTTCAATCTTGTTGGAAGTCTCGCCGCCACGGAAGATTTGCACCTGTGCCAGTTGAGCGTTGGGTGCCGGACCGCCCGCTTCGAGAATGGCTTTCCAAACATTGGGCAGCTCCTGAAACGCATACTTGCCCGGCCGTGCCACCGCGCCGCTGATGTAAATCGAACGGCTGCCGTATTCCACCACCGTCACCGTGGCCTGCGTGATCTTCTTGTTGTAGACCGAGATCCTTTCGACGATGCTGCTGCTCAGTTGCTCGACCGTTTTGCCACCGGCCACGATCCGGCCGACGAGCGGCAGGTCGATCTTGCCCTCGGCGTCAATCCGGCCTTGTGTGTTGAGCGAAGGCTCCTGCCAGAAGGCAACCTGAATGAGATCGCCTTTGTCCAAAACATAGTCCTGCGCACGCAAGGCGCTGGCAAAGCCGGCCAGGCTCAGCAGCAAAAGCAGCCCGAAGGGCTGCCGGATGAGGTTCATGCCTTTTTCGCTCCTTCGAAAAAAAGGTCGCTCCCGCCGCGGTGCGCGCAGAGCAGGGCTCCTGCGAGGTGTGTTCACGGACGGATCCTTGCCTTGACTTCGTTGCTGCCCGACGACAGATTGCCGCGATCGTACACGAAGACGCGATAGTAATAAGTCCGGGTCGACCGCAAGTTGGTGTCGGTATAAGTCGTGTTACCGGCATTGGAATTGAGAATGGTGATCAACACATCCACGTCATTGCCCTGGGCATCCTTGCCGCGGGTGCCGTTGGTGACGCCGGGCGTTTCCGAACGAAAGATGCGGTAGGAGGCGAAATCAGTATCCAGGCTCTGCGACCACGACAGCCGCAGCGAGGAGGTGTCCACCACCGCTGGTTGCGCCAGGGTCACCGGGAACGGCGGCGTGTTTTGCGCCGTGGTGACCGACTCGACGTTGCTGCCGGTGAGATTGCGGCCCTGATCTGCGACGAAAACGCGGTAGTAGTAGGTCGTGCCCGCGCTCAGGCCCTCGTCCACGTGAACATTGTCGCCAATGTCAACAATGGCGGTGACCAGCGTTGACAGCGAATCGACCCGCGGCGTGAGCGAGCGATAAAGGCGATAGCTGGCAAAGTCACGATCGCCGCTCTGCGACCAGGAGAGCTGCACCTTGCTGGTGCCGTCACCCACCAGCAGCGGTGTGTTCAGCGTCACCGCCGCCGGCGGGGCGTCCGGGCTGATTTTGCCCTCCACTTCGTTGCTCGGCTTGCTGCTCAAACCGCCGATGTCATTCACCACGATTTGATAATAGTACGTCACGCCCGCCTGCAGATTGGCATCAATATAGGAGGTCGTCTGCTGCACGGTCACCTGTTCGATGAGCAGATTGGCGGAGGGCGTGAAGTTCTTGGTGCGGCTGCGATAGATGGCATAATTGGCGAAGTCGGCCTCGGCGGAGGTGCTCCAGGTCAGACGCAGCGCATTGCTCGGGCTGCCGGTGGGCGTGGGCGTGAACAACTGCACGGCGTCGGGCACCTTGAGAATCGTCACCTGCGTGGTCGCGATGAACGGTGTGGCAACGTTGCCCACCTGATCGGTGAAGCGGCCTCTGATCTTCGCCTGCGCGATTTCAACGTCGCCGGGAATGCGGTAATCGACTTCGTAGATGCCGTCATTCGCGGTCTTGTCGTTGTTGGTGCCGTCATCGAACAACAGAATGTCATTCACCGCATTGACGATGTCGATGAAGGCGCGGCCACCGCTCTCGCCGGCGTTGAGGGTGAAATGAATGATCTGGTTGCTCTGCTTGGGGGTGCCGCCGGTGTTCTCCGTCACGCTGGTGATGAGAGCCTTGGTATCGAGAATGATGGGATCGCTGGCGAGCAGACCGCTTTCACTGCCGTCGCGATCGCGCAGCTTGAGGTAGACCATTTTCAGGCCGTCACCGGAGGGCAGCGTCCAGTTGACCGAGGTCTGGAAGGGCTGCCAGGAAATCCGCGCCAGTGCCGTATCGTTGCCGACCTTCATCAACACCGTGGTGGCCGGCGCCGTGATGGTGAGCAGAATCTTGGGATCGCGGGTGATGTTCACGCCGTTGGCGATGCGAACCCCGTAAACGTTCGGCCTGCCGGCGACCTCGGCGGAACGCGGGCCTTCGAAGCCCTTGTTGGAAACCGCGCTGATTTGATAGAAATAGGTGACGCCGTTACGCACGGTGCGATCGAGGTAGGTGAGCGAGCGCGTCGAATCGATCAACGTGAACCTTCTTTCGATCTTGTTTGGCGGCGTGATCACGATCTGCGAGCTGTCGAAGCGATAGATGCGGAAGCTTCTCACCCGGGCAGGGTCGAGAATGGTCCACGCCAGCGCGAGTTGCCGGTCGCCGAGCGTGAGGGTGAGGTTCGCGGGGGCAGCCGGAAAATCACTGGCGTTGTCCGGTCCGGTCGGTTTCTTCGCACAAGTCCACAATGCCAAACTCAGCGCCAGGAGGGCGGCGGCGCGCCAGCCCGCCCGCAAAAGCGGCGCCCGGCGCGGAAAGATTCCTTGCTTTCTCATGGTGTCATGCCTTGACGATTACGTCCTATCGAACTGCGAATCAAAACTGGGCGCGAACGCCCACCTGGGCGGTGCTACCGGTGAAATCCGTCGGCGGGCTAGCGGTCATGCTGACTTCCAAACCATGGCGATGGTAGGAGGGAAAAAACGCGATGACGTCAATCAAGTTGTAGAGGTAGACGCTGGCGGTGATAATGGCCCAGCGTTGCCGCAACTCATAGCGCCGATCGAGGGTGGCCTGGGCCGCGTCCAGGCGGCTGCGCTGATTGGCATCGTTTTGAAAGGCCGCCAGTGCGGCATTGAAATCGTCGATGCTGTCGCGATACCGCAGTTCCTGCCGCACAAAGATGGCGAGCGAGCTGAACTGCAGGGCGCTGATGATCATGCCCTTCACGCGTTGATCACTGTAGGCCTGCCCCATGCCGGGCACCAGGGCCGAGCGCGCCCAAGCCTTCACCCGGGTCTTGGGGGAAAGCTTGATGGAGATTTTGTCGTTGCCCTTGCCGTTGAAATAGTAATCGGTGGACCAGTCTTCGTAGCCGCGCAACTTGGTCTTGATGCGATAATTGCCGCGCAGAAAATGGGTGACCGTGTAAGGCGCGCGGCCGGCCAGCCCATACTCACCTTTCAAAAAAACGATGGCGCCCGTCGGCCGGGTCAAAATCTGCGATTTCGCCAGCATTTCGCCCGCCGGCGGCACTTCGCCTTCCGCCTGCGCCCAGCCTCGTTCCACCGCAATACCGCTCCAGCACAACAGCAGCAGAGCCGCCATGCTCCACCGCCGGGCAATGGCCCCGGGACGCTGCGGGACCGTGCTACCAAACATGTCTACGAACCTCCATGCTCATGGATCAATCTGCTTCTTCCTTGCCGCGAATGATCATCCACAGCGTCTTCCAAAGCAGCAGGATGTCCAGCTTGAGATTATGATCTTTGACATACATCAAATCATAGCGGACCTTCTCGCGCACGTCCTCGATGGTTTCGTCATAGCCGCAATAGATTTGCGCATTGCCCGTCATGCCCGGCTTGACCTCCAGACGACTGGCATAGTTCGGCACTTGGCTCACCAGCTTGGGAATGATCTGCGGGCGCTCCGGCCGCGGGCCCACCATGCTCATGTCGCCCAGCAGCACATTGAGAAACTGCGGAATCTCATCGACGTGGGTGAAGCGCAAGATGCGGCCGACGCGGGTGATGCGGGGATCGTTTTTCTGCGCCCACACCGCGCCGCTGAATTTCTCGGCATCCTGCCGCATGGTGCGAAACTTGTAAACCGTGAAGGGCCGGCCAAAAACATCGTTGCGCCGGCGGTCGCCGCGGCGCCGGTCATGCGTCACCGCAATCGCAACCTGGCGGCGTTCCCGGCGGCGCAGGTTGATGCCCACGCGCTGCTGCCCGTAGAACACCGAGCCGCGAGAGTCGAGCCGGATGAGCAACGGCACAATCAAAAACAGAATCGACGACATGATGAACCCGAGCACGGCCGCGCAGAAATCGAAGCAGCGCTTGCCGAATTGCTCCCACCAGTTGATGCCGGAAAATGGCGCCGTGATTTTCTTGACCAGCTTCTCCGGCACCAGCAGGATGATGAGCAGCGACCCAAACAGAAAGAAGGGCGAAATGACGACGTTGCCGAAAAATCGCTGGATGACAGAGGGAGGGTTCGCCGGCACACCGGGACGGCTGTCCAAAGCCAGCGAGGTTTTGGGCGCAGCAACACCCGGCCGCAAAGTCTCATCGTAGCGATGATAGGCTTGTTCACGCCGAGAAGAGGTGGGAATGCCGTTGGCCGGCACCGTTTTGGCTGGCGGTTCGCTTACCTGGTGGCCAACCAATGTCGCCTCTTGCATCGAAGCTGTCTCCCTTTGAATCTGTCCACGCAATGCAACATCGTTTTTTATCAAAGGAGGTTGGAATCGCAATCGTGACGCGCACGCCGTGATGATGGCGCCGTCAGCAGCCCTCGCCGGCTGCCGCGAGGAGCCGGCCACCCGCACGTGGGCATTCACGCAATCCTCGGGCAGCGTCCGGCAAGCGAATCGAGCGGGTGCACGCGCCGGCGGCCGCCAAAGCAGTTGTGCAGATGACGGAAGCTTTCGGCTTGGTCGCTGCAACGTGTGCAGGCGAATGGCGAAGGCAGATGAGAACAATCCACGAGCACAGCCCCTCTTCCCAGCCGG
>JBBIKM010000084.1:5175-24430 GCA_037445455.1 bacterium
CGTCTCCCTCGCTCTTGAAAGCCGGTTCAAGAACGGGCTGCGGCGTCTTTCCTTCCGGCAGTACCCGCGGCGCCCCGTTTGATTTCTTTCTCTTGTAGGACTTGGCCGAAAGTTGAAACTTGTTGAGCAGGGCATAAACGGTATACCGGCTGATGCGGGCCGCGCGCGCCACCATGGAAATATTGCCGGCATGCTTCGCGAGCTGCTGGCCGAGATACTCGCGTTCGAAGGCTTTGATCCAGTGCTTCTTGGCTTCCAGGAACGGATAATCCAGCAGGCCGGCTGCCGGGCTGGTCTGGCCGAGCGTGGGCAGCAATCCTCCGGAAACGGCCTCCAGTGTTTTCGGCCGGGCGAAAGTCAGCACTGTCGCCATCATCTCGGCCATCGCCTGCAGGGCCGATACCTCGGCGGCTGATAACGTCCGGGGTTGGGCAAAGGCGAGATACAAAGATCCCAGCGGCGCGCTCTGCCCGTTTTCCGTGAAGGAGGGATGGAGATCGAAGCGCAGAATCGGCTGGGCGCTGCGGCACGCGGCCGCAATCGCCTCTGCCAGTTCGGGCTCGGCGCGGCGCACCGGTTGATGAGCTTCGTGATTCTCCGTTGCAGCAGGCAAGCCGTCATGCTGCGGGCGGTCGCCCAGCGGCGTGACAGTGATGCACAGCGCCGGTGTCGCGGTCAGAATCGTCTCTGCTTCAGCCTGATTGCTGGGCGCGGCAAAGCTCACCGAGCCGTCGGCCGTCAGTGCGATGCCGCAATAGGAAGCGCCAAAGGTGTGTGTGAATCTCTGGCACAGCCCGTCGATCGTTTCTCGTAGGCGAATGTGAGTTTGAGACATTGGGTTCACGTAATTCGAGATGCAATATCCAGTTGTTACTCAACATCAGATATATACAGCCATGTAAGGTGAATGCGTATGAACCGCCGGTTGCGATTTTGCACGGAACGGCACAGAACAACGAAAAGGAAACATTCAGAGACCTCACATGGCCGCGCCCGCCGGGCAGCAAGCAGTTTCGCGCTTTCCGGTTCTCCACGAGGCACGCAGGACGGCCGCGCGCACAACCTTGCTCTTGTCAAGCCAACCGGGCAATCGCTTACTCGTTGGCATCACCTACTCAATACCGGCACAGCTCCGCGCGGGCGTAAGCCATACAGCAAAAAACCGCGCCTGGCGGCTGCTCGAGAATTGTAAGCCCGCGCCCACATGTCGTGTGCGCCTGGCAGTCATCTCACTCTGGCCAGCGCGCTGTCCACCGCTGCGCCGCAGAGGGAGGCAAACCTCCGGAGCATGGGAATGCGAATAAAGGAATGCAGGGCAGGAAGGATAATTGTGCACAACCACGGTGCACCGGGGGCGAGTGTTTTTTTCACGGAGGGAATGAATCGCCCACGCGCGTTGGCATGCGTCACGCGCGAGAAGCAGGACACCGGCGCGATGCCGCGTCTCAATCCGGCAATCGCCGCCGGTCAAATATAGATGCGATTGGGATCAAGCTCTTCGCGGATCAGGCGCAACTCTTCAGGAGTCGGGGGGGCAGTGGTGTGGAGATCAGCAGCAATCTTGAGCGGCCAGCCGACATTCTCTTTGACCTGCTCGAGCGCCACACCGGGATGAAGATCAGTGAGCATCATCTCATGGGTGTCCGCCTCGAACCGGAAGACGCCCAAATCGGTGACCACGACCTTGGGCCCCTCGGTGGTGAGGCCGAGCGCGGCGCGTTCGCCGCCGCCGTTGAGAAAACCCGGGCTGGTGAGAAAATCGACCCGGTTGGGGAAATTGCGTTTCTTTAAAGGCGTGATGATCAGAATCTTCTGCGCCAGCGTGGCAATCTCACTTGCGCCACCACTGCCGGGCAGCCGGACTTTGGGCGCCGCGTATTCGCCAATCACGGTGGAATTGATGTTGCCGAAGCGGTCAATCTGCGCCCCGCCGAGAAAACCGACGGTGATGCGGCCGCCCTGCAGATAATACAGGAACACCTCCGGCAGCGAGCACACCGACAAACATCCCGCCACCAACGCAGGATCGCCGATGGAAACCGGCAGACGCTCCGGCACCGCGCCCACCGCGCCGGATTCATAGATCAGCGTAAGCCGGGGTGCATGCGTCAAACGCGCCAGGTTGCAGGCCATGTTGGGCAGCCCAATGCCGACAAACACCACGTCCTCATTCTGCAGCTCGCGACTGGCGCGCGCCACCATCATTTCACTGGCAGTGTATTCCGTCATAAATTGCGTCACCGGTTGGCAGGGAATCACCAAGAATTGGATTCTGCGTGCCGCGCAACAAACGCTCGCGGCACGGTTCAAATCGGGCGAGATAGTGTCAATTTTCGCTTGAAAATGCAAGGAGAAATTCGCCGGGCAGAATCGCCGGCCCGTGCGTGCGCCTGCCGGTCAGTGCGCGCCGCGCCGGCTTGACAATGCCGGCGTTTTGCGATATATTCGCGCCGCCAGAGACAGACCCCAGGCACTCGAAAAACTGCGGCAAGCTTCAACCTGCCGGAGTATCACCAGAAATTCGGAGTCGCGATGGCCGCCGCCGCCATCAAGAAAGCCACCTTTCTACAGCTCGCCTTCATGATCTACGGCGCGGTGTGCGCCGGCGCCTTTGGCGTCGAAAACATGGTCTCGGCCGCCGGTCCGGGCATGGCGCTCATCACGCTCACACTCATGCCTTTCCTGTTCAGCCTGCCGGTCTCCTTTGCCGTGAGTGAATTGACCACCATGCTGCCGCTCGAAGGCGGGCAGTATCGCTGGTCGCGCCTGGCCTTCGGTGATTTCTGGGGATTCCAGGCCGGCTGGTGGGCGTGGATGACGGGCGTCGTCACCAACGGCCTCTTCGCCGTGCTCTTTGCAGATTATTTGCAGAACTGGTTTCCCGTGATGACCGGCCTGCAGCATTGGCTGGTTTGTCTGGCATTGATTTGGTGCATGCACCTGCTCAATCTGCGCGGCATTCAAGTGGTGGGCAACACCGCGATTTTGCTGAGCGCGCTGCTGTTGGTGCCGTTCGTGTTGCTGCTGCTGTTCGGATTGGCGCAATGGCAGCATAATCCCTTTGCGCCCCTGGTCACGCCCGGCAAGAGTTTGATCGGTGGCTTCGGCAGCTCGGTTGTGCTGGCGATCTGGCTGTACTCGGGCTATGACAAGCTCTCGGCCGCGGCCGAAGAGGTCGAACACCCGCAACGAACTTTCCCTCCGGCCCTGCTGCTCGCGGCAACCATGGCGATGTTGAGCTATGTGTTGCCAACCATGGCAGCGCTGGCGGCACTGGGCAATTGGCAGGAATGGACCGACGCCTATTTCTCCCAGGCGGCCGCCAGCATCGGCGGCAACTGGCTGGGCCACAGCATGACCGCCAGTGCGCTGTGCAGCAACGCGCTGTTGTTGAATGTCACCATGCTGGCGACCTCGCGCTACCCGCTGACGCTCGCGCAAGACGGCTTTCTCCCCGGCTTCTTGACCAAAGTGCACAGCCGCTTCGGCACGCCGACGCAGGCTTTGTTGTGGGGCAGCCTGACGTACAGCCTGCTCGCGCTGTTCGATTTCACGCAATTGATCATCATTTACTCGTGGTTTCAAATGGCGAGCTACATTTTGCTGTACGCCAATGTCTGGAGAATGCGGCACACGCATGCCGGGGCGAGGCGGCCCTTCAAGATTCCATGGGGCAAGCCCGGCCTGCTGCTGATGATGCTGCCGACCTGTGTGATGGCGCTGCTGGCGATTAACAGCACGGTTTACGAGGAAGGACTATTCCAGCCGCGCCAATTGCTGATCGGCGCGCTGGCGTTGCTTTCGGGGCCGGTGGTTTATGGGGTGGTGAACTTGACAAAAAGGCTTTAATTGAGTATCAAATGAATCAAAGATTCGGATTCAAGGACATCACCATGATCACATATCTCAAAATTCAAAACTTCAAAAGCCTCGAGCAAGTCGAATTGAAGCTGGGGCCGCTTCACGTCCTGGTTGGCGCCAACGGCTCCGGCAAGAGCAACCTGTTCGATGCCTTCCAATTCTTGCGAGAGTTGGCTGAAATAGGCCAGCAAGCGGTGCATTCCAGAGGCGGATTTGCGCAACTCGTGTGGGGCGGCGATCTCAAACGCAAGATTGGTTTTGCCATCCAATTCCAGTTTGGCAATGACAGAAAACCAACGAAAATCGTCTATCAAATCGAGATCAGCGGTGGCCCCAACTATTCGACCATTTCTCACGAGAAGGTGGCAGCGATAAACGGCCGCAAGGAAGAGCCCCTCTTGGTTGCGACGACCGGGGGGCGGTTGTCAATCCGGGATGTTTCAGGAAAATCATTTGAGCTTGGCCGTCATGATCAAGTGTTTAAACAGTTTGAAGATGAGGAGCGCTATGGCATTCTTGCGCACTTCGTCCGTGAGCTGAAAAGCTGGGCGCTCTACAACTTTGAAACGTCACTCTTGCGCAAGCCCAATGTCGTGCGCCGGGACTTCAACATGCAAACCGCTGGACTGAATTTTTCATCCGTGTTGCACGCGATACAAACGGAACAGCGTGAGAAATTCAGCGCAATCGAAAGCCTGCTCAGGGCTGCCGTACCGGGCCTGCGCCAGTTGCTGACCACACTCACGCCCGAGGGCCTGACCTATCTATCTCTGGAAGAAGAGGCCCTGCCGCTGCGCATACCCGCATGGGCCATCTCTGACGGCACGCTGCGATTGCTCGCGCAGCTTGCTGCTCTATATTCGCCCGCTCCACCGGCACTGGCATGTTATGAAGAGCCGGAAAACTACATGCATCCGGCCTGGCTCCCGCTCATTGCTGATGCTTTGAAGAATGCAGCGCACAGGAACCAGATCCTGGTCAGCACTCACTCGCCATATCTGCTCAATTTTTTTTCGCCGGAGAATCTTCTCGTCGTCGACAAAAAAGACGGCAAGAGCCAGTTCAAGTCGGTGAAAGGCAAAAGAGGCCTGAAGGAAGCGTTGCACACGCTCGGCCTGGGAGAAATCTGGTATTCCGGCGAACTGGGGGGCATGCCGTGACTATTGTTTTGTTTACTGAAGACGGCCCGACAGGAGAAGCGATTAGCATTCTTGCGAAGAAAGTCCTGTCCGCAGCCGGTCAGAATGCCAAGATCAAACGGCGCCAGGTTGATCGCGGCAATATCTTCAAGAATCCCCGTAAGCTTGCGGCTTTGGCACAGCTTGTTTTGCGGCGAGAGCAGGCAAAAATCATTGTCTGCGTGGATTCGGAATGTACCGACCCTGCAGTGACAGAACGGAACTTAACGCTGTGCCGAAGGCAACTCAAAAACGCAGGGCTTGCCGTTGATATTATCGTTGTTGTTCATGCATTGGAAACGTGGCTGGCCGCAGATCAAGAGGCTTTGCGTTCGGCATTCCACCTGGCAGAGGACAGCAAAACTCCGCGCAACCTCGAAAAAATCTGCCGGCCGGCGGACATACTGCAGCGCCTCATCAACAGGCATGGCCGCGACTTCGTCAAGAGCAAGGATGATCTTAAGATTGCGAATCACGCTCGGCCCGAGGAAATCGCCAAACGGTGCGCAAGCTTTGCGAAATTTCGAAAGATCCTTTTGAGCAGGTAAACACTCAACAGCAGGTATTATCGCATGTACCTCGGCGGGCAATTTGTCGAAGCGGGCAACATGCAAACGCGCGGCCCGACCTGCCCCTGGAGACTCAACGTTTCGGTTCTGTGGAATTGCCTCCGCCACGAATGCGACGATTCGTTGCGGGCGCGTCGCGATTCGCGCTGACCGCCTCCCCGACGACACCGATGAGCAGCCCGCCATCATCAACAGAACGATCATCATTTCCGTAACGAGGCTTGTAGCAGGATGATCGACGGTTTGCTCTTCGCGATGGTCCAGGCGGAGAACAAGGGGCTTGGAAGGGCGCCGCCGAACCAATCGACGAGTCTCGTTCACCTTTGTCTTCTCTCTCGTCGAAATTCTTCGGCGCCAAGAGGACTCCATTGGGGCGGCGATACAACCGGGATTTGATGAGGGGGAATTCTGCTGCAGTCGAGGCAACGTCAGACTCGGAGGCCGCTGAAGACGGCAAACCTGCCGTCGCCGTCCAAGTCTGACTCGTTTGCCGTTACTCCGTCCGCAACGCCTCAACGATCTTCAAGCGCGAGGCGCGTACAGCCGGCAGGAAGCCGCCCACCAATCCCATCAGCAGCGAAAAGATCAACGCCTGCATCACGATGAATGGTGAGAGCTTGAAGCTGAACGCCAGTTCCGAAAAAGTGTTCCAGTTGGTGGTGGAAATCGAGACGAACTGCAGCAGCGAAGAGAGCAGCAGTCCCACGATGCCGCCGAGCACGGCCAGCAACACCGACTCGATCAGAAAGGCGGACAACACGCTGCGCCGGCGGAATCCCACCGCGCGCAAAGTTCCGATTTCCTGCGTGCGGTTCGAGACGGCCGCGTACATGGTGATCATCGCGCCGATCATGGCCCCGAAGCTGAAAATGAAGGTGACCACCGTGCCGAGCACATTGATGAAAATGGCCATGAACTTGGATTGTTCGTCGTAATACTGCTTTTCGCGTTTGACATCGACCACCATGCGCGGATCGCTTTCCAGGCGTTGCCGGAGGGCTTCGAATTGCTGTGGATCGCGCAGCCGCACGGTGACCGAGGAAAACATCTGCCGCCGCCAAGCCGGCATGATCACTTCCGCATCGCCCCAGATTTCCGAGTCAAAGCCGGTACGGCCGCCGTCAAAAACGCCGACCACCTGCCAGTCCGTCCCGCCCATGCGCAACGTGCTGCCGATCTCACAGTTTTGAAAGCGCTGTTGCAGCGACTTGCCGACAATGAGTTCGCGCAGACCCGGCGTGTACATCCTGCCGGCCACCACCCTCACCTGTTCAGCGCGGAGGCGCATGCCCTCCGGCGAGGTGCCGCGCACCACAACGTTGGTGGGCTCGTTGTTCGAACGCTTGGGCAGCGAGATCAACACCACCACGTCGCTGGTCGATTGCGGTTTGCCGTTGCTGTCAAGCGCCACCTCCGGCTGCGTTTTGATGATGTTTGCCTGTTCCCGGTCGATCGCGCTTTGCACCTCCGCCTGCGAGGCACGGCGAATGACGATGGCGTTGTCATCCACGCCTGTGGCGACCAGCGTTTGCCGCAGGCCTTCGGACAACATCAAGGCGGCGACAAAGACGAACACGACCAGGGCCACGCCGGACAACGTCAAGATCGTGGTCAGGCGTCGCGTCCACAAATTGCGAAAGCTGTAACTGACAGGAATTTTCATGGAGTTCTTGCACCCAGATTTGACCCGTTCAAACGGCAGATTAGGCCACGCGATGCAGGCCGTCGGCGATGCGCATGCGCACCGCGCGCCACGCCGGAAAAATTGCGGCAAACACGCCCACCAAAAGCGCGGAAACAAAGGCCAGAATGATGGTGATGTTCTTCAACTCGAACACCGGGAAGAAATTGCCGAGATTCGAGGTGAGGAAAGTGGCAAAGCCGTTACACACGTAGATCATGAGCACCAAGCCGAGGGCAAAGCCGCCCAGCGCGATGGCCAGCGATTCGCCGCCGATCAACCCAATCAAGTGAAAGGGGCGGAAGCCAAGCGTCTTGAGCACCGCGTATTCCGCCATGCGCTCGCGCGCGGTCATGGCCATGGTATTGGCCAGCACCAGCAGCACAATGAACACCACCACCACGGAAATCGCCTCCATCGCGGCGAGAATGGCGCCGGACATCGAAACGAAGCTTTGTTGAAAGGCACGCTCCGTTTCGGTCTTGGTTTCAGCAAAGCTGTTCTTGAACATGGCATCGACGGTTTCGGACACCACCGCGGGATTCGCCTGATTGTCGATCAACAACATGTACCAGCCGACATTATCGGCCATGCCCGGATTGGTTTCGCGCACGCGCTCATTGAGATAGTCCCAATGAAACAGAAACGCGGTTTCATCGGTGCTCGGTTGCGCGCCGGAGTAGATGCCGCGGATCACGAAATCCCATTCGCCGAAGAAGATGGTGCCGGTGAGGGTGACGGTTTGATCGAGCTTCCAGCCGAAGCGCTCCGCCAGTTTGCGGCCCACGAGGCAGGCGTTGCGTTCACGCAAATAGACCGCCTTCTGTTCCGGCGGCACGACGAATTCCGGATACATCTCGAGGTAGGCCTCGTCTACCGCAAAGTTGGCGAAGAAGTTGTTGGGGTCGCCGTAATAAGCCCCAAACCAGTTGGCAAAGCCAACGGATTGCACGCCGGGCACTTTCAGCAATTGCTCGCGATAGGCCAGTGGCAGCGGCTGAATGAGGGAAACTGCGCTGCGTGTCACCAGACGGTTTTTGGCGGAAGCTTCGACGCCGGCATACCAGGCGTTGATCACTGTGCGAATCAGCCCAAATGCCAGCAGCGCCACGGCGATGCCGAGCATGGTCAGAATGGTGCGCAGCTTGTGACGCAGGGCATTCTTGAAGATCAGTTTGAAGACTTTCATACCAGCTCACCCTTGTCGAGATGGCGCACGGTATGCGCTTTGTCGGCGGCGCGCTGGTCGTGCGTGACCATGATGATGGTTTTGTTGAATTCTCGGTTGAGGCGCTCGAGCAAAGAAAGCACCTCGACGGCGGAATTCTTGTCGAGGTCGCCGGTCGGCTCGTCGGCGACGATGAGCGTGGGATCCGCCACGATTGCGCGCGCGATGGCCACGCGCTGCTGCTGGCCGCCGGAAAGCTGTTTGGGGTAATGGCGCATGCGGTCGTTCAAGCCCACCACGTTGAGCGCAATTTGCACGCGCTCGCGGCGCTCATTCTTGGAGAGAGGGGTCAACAACAGCGGCAGCTCGACATTTTCGAACGCGGTCAGCACCGGCAGCAGGTTGTAGAATTGAAACACGAAGCCGATATGGCGGGAGCGCCAGTTGGCGAGCTGGGATTCGGTCAGCCTGGTGACCTCATCATTGGCAACCATGATGGTGCCGTTGTCGGGCCGGTCGATGCCGGCAATCAGATTCAACAAAGTGGATTTGCCCGAGCCGGAAGGTCCCATGAGCGCCAAAAACTCGCCCTCCGGAACCTGCAGGTCAATGTTCTCGAGCACCGGAATCTTCAGGCTGTCGCGCTGATACGATTTGGAAACGTTTTTCACTTCGACGATGTTGTTTGGCATAAGCCCTTTCCTGTGGAATTGACTTCACCTGCTGCTGCAATAACAACTCAAATTTTCCTGCCAGAATTGAGTTTCACCAGTTTTTCCCACAAAATCCTGCCGTTTGCATCACAATACTCTTGCAAGAATTCCCGCGTGAATCTATTTACAACGATTGAGTATTCTTCGCTAAACTGGTCATTCTTCTGCTTGGCATTATATCCCAAAGGCTCGATGATGTCGACATAGAGTCTCTCCTTGCCCGAAATGAACTCCCAAAATCTCTGGCCGCGGAGTTTATAATAGTCTCCCTTGTTTGGCCTGTCATCCTTGCCATAACAGCACCCATTGACAGCGACGATGTTTACCTCTGGCTTGTGATTTGCGAGAATGCGTTTAGCTCTCTTGAAATCGTCCTTCATCTTTGCGATTTGGCGGCTGTTTCCCCAGTTGGGCCCTGATTTTATCGAAACGATGTATCTGTCTCGCTCTTTTTCAAACTCCAAATCAATTCCCTCCGTCGATGATTTCCTTCCGCCGTACACACGACCACAAACAAAAATGGCAATGGTTTCCAGAAATTCACCAAAAATTCCCTCTTCTTGCGAGGAAAGATGGGCGTCCAACAGGGATTGCACCAAGCTGTGAGCTGTGGTCAAGTTTTTTGCTTTGAACAGATAGGGATTCTTTCTCAACAGAATTTTCTTCAGTGACAGGTTTCGAATGCTCTCCAGTCGCCGGTGATGGAAAACCTGAATATTTGGCTCAATGAAGCGGGTGATTTCTTCTATGATCAAATCAGGCATACTTTTCGTGCTCTCTAAAAAGGGGAAGTTCTTCTCTTTTCAGTTTCTGCTTTGCCATCTCAGTATACTCCGACAGAATATCAATGCCCAGCGAGTTCCGTCTCAGTTTTTGAGCCGCCTGAGATGTCGTTCCTGAGCCCAGAAAAGGATCAAGCACCCAGTCTCCTTCCACCGTAAAAAGCCTGATGAACCATTCTGGCAAGGCAATGGGAAAAGTTGCACTGTGATTCTTGTTGCCGGTTTCAGTGGCAAGATGGAGAACGTTGGTGGGGTAGGCCATCGTTCGCCCGACCCAATTAGCAATGTTCTTCCCGAAGCCGCTTTTGGCTTGAGAATCAAATCGAATCACATCATTCTTGCCAAGCTTCTTTAGCCTTGCCTTTGCCCAGTCGCCCATCGGAATCATCACGCTCTCTTGGTACATCTTAAAATCCTTGGTCTTGTTGAATTGCAGACAACGTTCCCACGCATCACGAAATCGATTTGGCCATTTGCCGGGATGGCAGTTTTTCTTATGCCAGATGAACTCTTCTGTCCAAAGCCAGCCTTGCTTTCTCAGTTCCAGAATCAGTTCAATTACGTATGTGTGCCGTTCGCCATCAACAACGCGTTCTTTAATGTTTAGAATGAAAGTGCCAGAAGGCTTCAAAACACGTAAGAACTGCTCACTACGCGGCAAGAACCACGAGACATACTGATCCGGCCTGATTCCACCATAGGTCTTTTCCCGACTGTCCGCATAGGGCGGCGAGGTGATGATTAAATCAAAGGAATTGTCCGGGTAGCCTCGCAGAATATCCAGACAATCTCCGCACTCGACCAGAGTCTTGAGCTCTTCCATGATCCTTCACCTTCGATTTGGGCTATCTCACCACCACCTTCACCTTCATCCCCTCCTGCAGATTCTCCGGCGGATTACGCACGATCTGCTGGCCTTCCGCCAGGCCGCTGCGCACTTCAAGCTGGCTGCCCGCGGCGCCACCAATCTCCACGGGGGCCGCCACGGCAGTCTGCTCGCGGACGACAAAGACAACCTTCTGTCCGCCGCGTGTCACCAGCGCCGAGGCCGGAATGAGAATTCTCCTTTCGGTGCTGATCGCTGCCGCAGCCGCCGGTTGCGCGAGAAAGCTCACTTTGGCGCTCATCTCGGGCAGCACGCGTTGATCCCGCTCGACGAATTTGATCTTGGTCAACACTGTGGCTTTGGCGCGATCGGCGGTCGGCACAATCTTGCTGACGACGCCGGGATACCGCGTATCCGGATAAGCATCGAGCACAATCTCGCACGATTGCCCGGGTTGAATGCGCTGGATATTGGATTCGGACACGTCTGCTTCCACTTCGAGCGAGGACATGTCAGCAATCGAAACCACGGCGGCACGGGCGGTGGTGGAGGCGCCGAAGGGCGCGACGATTTCTCCAACATCGGCATTCTTGGTGAGGACGGTACCGTCAAAAGGCGCACGAATGTTGGTATACTCCAGTGCGACTTCCGCGGCGCGCACGCGGGTGCGCGCGACCTGCACCGCTGCTTCGCCTGCCACCACGGCGGCCTCCGCACGCTTGAACCGCGCCTCGGCCGCATCGAACGCCGAGCGCGCAATGAGTTGATCGGCCAGCAGCTTCTGGTGCCGGACAAAATTCGATTCGGCGTCGACCTGTTCAGCCCTGGCCTGTTCCACCAGAGCCAGCGCTTGATTGAGACTGGCTTTTGCCTCAGCCAGCGCCGCGTCCAAATCGCTGTGCTCAAGCTGCGCGATAATCTGTCCCTCTTTGACTTGATCCCCCTCTTCCACCCCGAGATAAACCAACCGGCCGGTGCCCTTCGAAGCCACCGCGGCCTGGCGCTGCGCCACGACGTAGCCGCTGGCCGTCAACACCGCGTTTTGCTGCGCCGGCGAAACCGCCATGACGTTGTAGGTTTCCACCGCCACCGCGGAGCTGAATCCCGCCCGGAACAGAAAGAGCAACGCCGCCAGCACCGCCGCGCCCAACAGGCCAAACAGAATCGCGCCGCCGCGCCGGGGGCGGTTCGAAGTTTCGGAACGGCTGCGATCGATGCGCAGCCGGGATAAATCTGTGGATTTGGATTCTGACATGGATATTCTCTGCCTTGATTGAATGCGAAAGCGAAAGAAACTCAGCAAACCAGCCCTCACCCGCCAGGCACGTTCGTGTGACAAAATTGCTGCAAATATAATGTGCGCACTGCCCCTGAACAAGAACTTTGTCGGCCGTGCGCACCGGCAGTCAAGACGTGCTGGATTTTCCTCATGGCGCAGACTCTTCGCCCGGACGGCGATATTCTCCTGTACGGCCGCCGCTCTTTTTCACTAATCGGATTTGTCCAATCACCATCTCGCGGTCCACTGCCTTGCACATATCGTACAGAGTCAAACCTGCGACGGCCACGGCGGTCAGCGCCTCCATCTCGACGCCGGTTCTGCCGGTGCAGCGCACAGTCGCTTCGAGTGCAAGCCGGTCGGGTTGCACGTTGATCTGCACGTCCACGTAATCGAGGCCAAGAGGATGACAAAGTGGAATCAATTCGCCGGTTTTCTTGGCTGCCATGATGCCCGCCAGGCGCGCGGCTTCGAGGCCGTCCCCTTTGGGCAGGGCTTTACGCGCCAGCAGAGCGATGGTTTCCGGCTGCATGAAGATCTCGCCGCGCGCAACAGCCTCGCGGCGGGTCACTTCTTTCTCACTGACGTCCACCATCGTCGCTTGGCCGCTGGCATTGAAGTGACTCAATTTCTTGGGAGTTGACATTCTTGCATCCACTTTCCTGGTTCACCTGAAAAAATTTCAGTCATGCCGCTTCATCACTGTCATCATGACTGCTGGAATAAAGAAAACTCGGCACGCTCCAGTCAAAAACTCAGAACTGCCTGCCGTGCGCTGCATGAGCCGCGACGGGAAAACAAATACTTATTTGACAGGAACTGCCTGGCATGGCGGTTGCTAATTTGCTGAGCGAAACGCGCAAGCAGTGCTGAGAAATCAAAAGAAATCAGCGTTCATTTACAACTCAATTCTTTCCGAGGAGGTGTTCAACCATGTCAATCGTACGTTGGAGTCCCATTCGTGACATGCTGAACATGCAAGCGGATATGAACCGGATGTTCAGCACTCTGTTCGATCGCGATCTGTTCGAAACCTCTTTGCGGAGCAGCGCTTGGGATCCTGCGGTGGATATCAGTGAATCGGCGGACAGTTATGAGGTCACCGCTGAGTTGCCCGGCCTCAGCAAGGATGATGTCAAGATCAGTTATGAGGGCGGCGTGGTTTCGATCCGCGGTGAAAAAAAGCAGGAGAAGGAGGATAAGAGCAAGAACTATCACCGCATCGAGAGGAGCTACGGTGCCTTCGAGCGTTCATTCCGCCTGCCCACGCATGTCGATGTCAACAAGATCGAAGCCAAGTTCAAAGACGGCGTCTTGACGCTGCACCTGCCCAAGGCGGAAGAGGCGCGGCCGAAAGAGATTCCGATCAAGATCAATTGAATCCATCTCACCATTGCAAATCAATCAACCGCCCTCCGCGGTCCGGAGGGCGGTTGACTTGTTTGGGAGAGCTCCCATGCCTATTTATGTTTATCGCTGTCGCGATTGCGAACATACGCACGAGGTGCTGCAGAAATTTTCCGATCCCGCGCTGACCGTCTGCCCGACGTGCGGCGGCGCGCTGCAGAAACAATTTTCCCCGCAAGTCGGCCTGAGCTTTAAGGGCAGCGGCTTCTACATCACGGACTATGCGCGGAAGAACAACGGCAGCAAGCCCGCAGCGACCGGGGCGGCCACGAAATCTGAAAGCGTGAAGACAGAAGCGAAAACTGCGGAGACATAAAGCCGGCACGCACCTAACCGCGCGCCTGTTTTCCCGCGGCACTGAAATCATCTTCCGGCCGCGCTGGCGCTCAAAGCGGGCGCCGTTCCAGGCGGCGCCTTGCAGAGTGCCGCCGCGCGGTGAATTTCTTCCGCTGCGGTCACATTGTTTGCCCGCCAATCGCTCAATCCGGCATTCAAATCTTCTTGGCCTGAATCAGCTCCGTATCGCTTGGCAAATAGAGCGGCGTAGCCGATTTGGTATGGAAGGCCAGCCCCTTATAGCCCACCAGGTACCAATACTTCTTCGCAAAGACACCACCTTCGGCCATCACCACCAAGGGCGCCTTCATTTTGGCGAGAATGGTGTGGAAGGCCTCGGCCTCGACTTGCACCAGCGTGCCGGAGGCTTTGACGGCATTCGCAATCGCGGCGGCGGCGGCGAGGGCTGCATGGGTTGCTGTCGTACTGTTCATCTCACTCTCCACATTGGGTTGATTGGGATTGCGCTGATTGCATGAGCCGTACTGACTGGAACCAAAAATCCAACCGCGGAGTCGCTGAGTGCGCTGAGCAGGACCTTTTGAAGCCGCAGACTTGCGCGCTCCGCGTGTTCGGGCGACGACTGCTTGCCATTTCCGAAACAGCTCAACTCCCAGGACGGCAAAGCGGCAATCAAGAACATGAGAAGGAGAAGACAGAGCCAACCGAGCGTGTGGTCTTTGGAAGGCTCTGCGTGGTTTCACAAGCTCCGTCTTCCCGGTTTTCTCAGTCTGGAAAGCGCATTTTGCATGCGATGGAACGTTCAAGGTACTGGTGCTTTGTTACTTTGATTTGTATAGGTGATTCCGAGTATCCTTCAGAATGAATCTTGTGAGGCACCTGGCGCTGTGTTCAAATCTTTGCAGGATCCTTGCAGGATGACACGGATGATGACTGTACCTTTCAAGGTGACAGACCACTAGATCTGGCGCATTTTCCACGTGCCGCGGCGAAACACCAGCACAGCCACCACCGCCAGGGTGGACTCGGCAATGGCGATGGCGGCGAACACGCCCGCAGCGCCATAGCCGAGCGGCATTGCCAGACCATAGGCAAGCGGGATTTGAAACAGCCAGTAACAAGCAAGATTGATCACCGTGGGCGTGAACGTGTCGCCGGCACCGTTGAAAGCCTGCACCATCACCATGCCGAACGCATAGAAAACGTAGCCGTAGCTGATGTAGCGCAGGCAATCGACGGCCAGGGGCACGACTTCCGGATCTCTCGTGAAGAGATGCACCAACGGCTCAGCAAAGAGCACAAAAATCACAGTGACACCGCCCAGGAAAATCACGTTGCACCAGGCGGTGAGCCACACCGACCGTTCGGCCCGTTCGGGCTGGTTGGCGCCGAGGTTTTGTCCGACCAATGTCGCCGCGGCATTGCTCATGCCCCACGAGGGCAGAATGGCGAACACGATGATGCGCAAGGCAATGGTGTAGCCGGCCAGCGCGGCGCTGCCGAAAATCGCCACGATGCGCACCAGCCCCAGCCAGCTTGCCGTGGCCACCAGAAACTGAAAGATGCCGCCGAGCGAAACCCGCACCAGCCGTGCCATCACTTCCCAATCAAGGCGGAGCTGCGCGCGCTGCAAGCGGATGCGGCTGCCGCCGCGCAACAACACGTAAAGCTGATAGAGCACACCCGTGGCCCGGCCGATGTTCGTCGCCACCGCCGCGCCCGTCACCCCCATCTCCGGGAACGGCCCCCAGCCGAAAATGAAACAGGGATCGAGCACGATGTTGATCACATTGGCAGTCCACAAGGCCCGCATGGCAATGGCGGCATCACCGGCGCCGCGAAAGATGGCGTTGATCAGGAAGATCAACATGATCGTCACGTTGCCGCCGAGCATGGCCGCCATGTAGCCGGAGCCGCTGGCAAGAATGCCCGGCGAAGCGCCCATGAGGCGGAGCAAATCCGCGGCAAAGTAAACGCCGGCGAGCGCGGCCGGCAGCGAGACCATCACGCCAAGCGCCAGCGCCTGCACCGCTGCTGTCGCTGCGCCCCGCGCATCCTTCTCGCCGATGCGGCGCGCCACCATGGCCGTGGTGGACATGCTCAGGCCTATGGCCACCGCGAACACCACGGTGAGGACGGATTCGGTGAGGCCAACAGTGGCAACGGCATCCGCTCCCAACCGCGCGACGAAGAAAACGTCGACAACGGCGAAGACGGATTCCATCACCATCTCCAGCACCATCGGCACGGAAAGCAGCAGGATGGCGCGACCGAGATGGCCTTCAGTAAAATCCTGCTCCGAGCCACGAATCGCTTCGCGCAAATCAGCGAGCACGTGCGCCAGCCGCTGGCGCGCCGCTTGATGAACCGAGCGGGCGGCGCTTGCAGAAACCGGATTTTGAAGTTCTGTGGACATGGCAACGGCTTGAGTGTTTTGCCCCCGTGACTTCCTGGAGAAGTTTTTTAGCCGTTGCCAGATCGCGCCTTGCCATTCTCCTTTCCCGGCCCGGCCAGAATTTCAATCATACTTCCGCGGCGAAAACTTCAACCCAGCGTGCGTTCGACTTCGGCTTGCACTTGTTCGCAAAGGGTCTTGCCTTCTTGCAGCAGGGAGTCGAGGGTTTGACTCATCGCGGTGATGAAGTCGGGAGTCTTGGTATTCGGCAGATTGATGCGCACGTTATAGATTGCGCCCTGCAGGCCCGCGTACGCCATGAGCGCGCCCACGCCGGCGTCGCTCATCACCGCCTTGTTGCCCAGGCGTGCGGCGCGCAAGCAAAGCTGCAAGGCCTCGCGGCACAACTCGGCGGTGCGCAAGGGCACGCGCGCCGCGGATTTGTATCCTTCACGCATGGCGGTCGCGCGGGCCTCCTGCTGCGCCGGCGTATCTTTCGGCAGGCGCATGGCCTCGAGCACCACATTGAAGGCGGCGGTATCCTCATCAACCGCGCGCAACAAATCATCCTTCACGCGCTGTGCCTGCTCTGCCAGCTCACAAATCTCCTCGTACTTCGCATCAAACTCGCCTTTGCCGTTGGACACGTTGGCCACCATCGCGGCGAGCGCGGCGCCCAGGCTGCCGGCCAGGGCTGCAATTGAGCCGCCGCCCGGCGCCGGGGTGTCGCGCGAAACTTCGTCGGCGAAATCGGCGACCTTGCGCTGCACCAGCGGGCCTTCGCGCGGTGGAATGCCGAGGATCTTCCTGTCAATGTCAAACTCCGCCACCTCGCGCAGGCCCAGCGACTGCACCGCGGTTTCCAAGACATCCCGCACCGGAATGCCGGTGGATTTGTGCATGCGCCGCAAATAGAACTTACCGGATTCGAACATGGCCTCGAAAGGCACCACCCCCACGATCTCCGAGCCGGTGATGACAATCCCGCGCTGTGCCGCGAGCTTGCGCGCCGCTTCCATCACCGCATGCGCCGGCGTGATCTTGAAATTGGTAAGGTTAATGGAGATTTGCGCGCGCTGGTAGGCCTCCACCACCCAACCGACCGCCTTGACGTGGCGAAACATGCCGTCGGTGTAAACCGGCATGCCCGCGAGATTGTTGACCGCCATGCCAAGCGACTGGTAGCGCGCTGCCAGGTCGCCGCCGTAAGTTTGTTTGTAATGTTCGGCCAGTTCGTCAAACGACTTCGCCACGAAATCACAATTGCCGCAGGGGAATTTGTCCGTTGCAAAATAAACCTGCTCGCCTTTGTAGTAGAATGGCGAGATGTTGCCGGTGCGCTTGTAGCGGCCGCGCTCCCGCAGCGCATAAGCAATGTCGGTGGCGTAGCGGCGGTCGCTGGTGTTCAAGTTGAGGTTGTAGGCGATCAAGAACTCACGCGCGCCCACGGCTGTCGCGCCGCTTTTGCGGTTGAATTGCGCCGGCCCGAAATCCGGCTGCCAGGCGGGATCAGCCAGCTTCTGCGGCAATCCCTCATACTCCCCGGCACGAATGCTGGCCAGGTTTTTTCGCTCCGGCCGGGTCGCGGCATTTTCATAGAGGTAAACCGGAATGCCCAATTCTTCGCCGATGCGCCGGCCGACGGCCCGCGCCATTTCCACGCATTCCGCCATGGTGACGTTGGCGACCGGCACAAAGGGCAGAACATCGGTCGCGCCCATGCGCGCGTGTTCGCCGTGATGCTGCGCCATGTCGATCAGCTCGGCGGCGGTCTGCACGGCACGAAATGCCGCCTCCTGTACCGCAGCCGGATCGCCGACAAAGGTGACCACCGTGCGATTTGTGCTCTCCCCCGCATCAACGTCCAACAGTTGCACCCCGCGCACCGCCTCAATCTGATCCGTGATCTTCTTGATGAGATGGCGGTCGCGGCCTTCGGAAAAGTTCGGCACGCACTCAACAATTTTCTGCATAAAACCCTCGCGCAGGAATGATCTGTGCCGGCCGAAGAGGAGCGCAGCAGCCGGACAACTCACCGCGGCAATCAGCGCCAAAGATTTCTTCAGCCGGCGAGTTTATTCAAACAAAAAAAACACCGCCAGCATAACACAAAACCGCAAGAAAGGCAATGTCAAAAAGCGGTGGCGGCAGCGCTGCATTCGTGGCGGCAACAACAGGGCGGACGTTGCGCCGGCAGAGGGTGAAATTCAGCGGCCGCAGCGTGTCGCCGGTTCAACTCTTTGCCAGGGGACCTGGAATCTGCCGGAATCTTGTGTTGCCGAGAAGGCAGCGGGAAACGCTTACCGGTTGGCGGGTTCGAGGTGGGCAAGGGTGACTGTGGTCTCTTCCTTGGGGCTCGAGAGCACAACACTGGTGCGGGTGTTTTTCACACCCGGCCAGGACTGAATGCGCGAGAGCAGGCGCTCCAGGGTCGCGGTTGATTGGGTCTTGATTTTCAAGACATGCGAACCCTCGCCGGTAATGGCGTGGCACTCGAGGATTTCCGCTTCTGCTTGCGCGTGCTTGATGATCTGGGGATAGTAGATCGAAGATTCCGCCGTCAAAAAAATGAAGGCGGTCAGGCCCAGGCCGACCTTGGGGCCATCGACCACGGCGTGGTAACTGCGGATAATGCCCTTCTCCTCCAGCTTGCGCAGCCGCTCGCTCACCGCGGGGATGGAGAGCTTCACCTTCTCCGCGAGTTCGTTGCGCTTGGTGCGGCCGTGCGCCTGCAGTATCTTGAGAATGGTGAGGTCGATTTCGTCGAGTTTTTCGGCTGACATGAGAAAGCCCTCTTGGTAGGGATCGAAAGCTTGCACTCTGCCGGCCCTGCGGCAGCCCACTCCTGGTCTCGCAGCCGGCGCGCCACTTCAGCTTACGAAGCGCTGTGATTGCAGCAACGCCCGGACTTCCCGTGCGAGCTCGTCACAGCCCACGGATTTCGGAATGATGGCATCGGCCGCCCACGAACGGAAACTGGTGCGGAACGCGGGATCCGCCGTATTCACAACAATGGGAACCCGCTGGCGTTGCGCTGCCAGCGAGCCGATGAACTCAAAGCCGCCCATATCGGACAACCGGACGTCTGCGACCACCAAG
>JBBIKM010000085.1:0-24332 GCA_037445455.1 bacterium
CCAGTAGAGTTGATTGATGCCGGCGTGGTCGCCCTTGGCGAACAGGCGTGCCGCCGTGGGCGTGAACAGCAGCGAGAAGCTGGTCATCACGATGGTGTTGAGCTTGGCCGCGGGCAGCACCACGCGATAGTAGGCGACCTGCGTGGCGTCATGAAAGTAGCCGAGCAGCAGTGCATCAGCCGAATGGATCACAATCGAAACCAGATCCGAAGTCATCATGGGCAGCGTGAAGGCAAAGACGGCGCGCAGCGGCACGGCGATGCCGCTGTCACGCCAGCGGCCAATGAGCTTCTCCTGGCGCAGCATGCGCAGAAAGAGCGCAACATAGATCAACACCCCGAGGATGCTCGCGGACAGATAACCATAGGCGAGAAACAGGGCGTCGCTTTGAAACAGCATCAACAACATCACCACCGCCAGCTTCAGCAGCGGCCCGAGCACGTGTTTGCGGAAAAAGATCGAGCGGGCGTTGGAAAAGCTGGCGAACAGGCCCATGAACAGGCCGTCCAGCACTTCCACCGGAATCAGGAAGATCAGCACATAGAGCAGCGTGAATGAAGCCTTGCCCTCGGCCATCAGCCTGGCGATCAAATCCGGCATCGCGAAAAAGGCGCTGATGATCAACGAACTGGTGAGCAGAATCGTGCCGAACACCAGCGCGATGGTGCCGAACAGCTTGTCGTATTCCTCCTTCTCATGATAGATCGGAATGAAGCGCGAAATCGCGCGATCCAGGCCGAGCGTGGCAAAGCCCTGGCAGAAGGACACCACCGAGAGCGCGTAGGCCCAGGCGCCGTAATCGCTGGTGGAAAGATGGCGAACGATCAGCACCTGCGATACGAAGTTGAGGCCGACGGAGAGCAGCCGGCCGCTCAACAGCAGGCTGGAGCCGCGAATCTGTTTGCGCGCCGCGTCTTTTTTGGTTGCGCGGGGCGGGACCGCGATTTCGGTTGTGGAGTCTGCCATGTTATCCTGTTGCGAATGGCAGCCGTGGGCTGCCAGCTTTCTGAATTGCGCTGCGTCTCGGCGCGGGCCGTTGCCGGCGCGGATGATTCATTTCGTCTCCGTCCGACATTGATTCAACCCCGGCTCAGCCGGAGTTGCCAGAGCGCCGCGCGGCGTGGAAACCCTGCGGTTTTTGCAGCAACGCCCCAGGCGTTGCTTATTGCAAGGCGGAGATTGCGGACGAACCTTGTTTCTTCGCCTGCCGCCTGCGATAGCACTCCCAAATGAGCGCGGTCACCTCGCGTTGCACTGCGCGCGCGGGCCGGGAGGCCTCCACCACCACCATTTGCGGCAGGCTGTGCTGCAAGCTGAGATAGCCCTGGCGCTGTTGTTCCAGCCAGGCCGGCGAATGCTCGCCTTTGCGACGATAAAGCAGCTCGCCCGGCGCATCGAGCAAGATGATCAAGTCCGGAGTGGGCCAGCCGAGATTGAGCAGCGCCCGGCGTATGCGCTGGCGCAGCGTGGTGGCCGGCCGTGCGACCCAGGCATCATAAACAAAGCGATCGAACACCACGATCCGGCCGCGCCATTTTTGGAAATGCGCATAGCCGAAACGATACCATTGTTCCAGCATGCGATTTACGAAGCCAGCAGGTTTGAGCAACAGCCGCCGGCCGGCCGGCCGGGCTGCCTTCTGCCGGCGATGCAGCCAGCGCGTCGTGGGCAGGCCCACGGTGCTGGCCTGCACGTTGGTGCCCATGTAGAGCAACTGCGCCCGCAGGCCGTAGTCGCGTTGCAGTGCCGCCGCCAGGGTGGATTTGCCCGCGCCGTCAGGAGCAAGCAACGCGACTGAAATGCCCGGTTGCCGCAGGGCGTGCAGCACAAAGCGCAAACGTCGCAACAGCCGGGCACTCAAATTGCGCCCAAGCGCAGCGGCCGGCTGTTTGCGCCAAAGCTGGCGGGCGAGCCGGCGCCGCGCGGACAGCAAGGCTGGCCAATCATCGCTGGCGGCGGCGCGACTGAGGTGCGGCCAGGTCAGGCACGGCGCAAGATGGTTGTGCACCTGCTGTTCAAGGCGCCGCCGGCGGGCCTCGTCTCCAGCGATTTGATCAAAGAGCGCGGTGAGACGCCGGCGCCGCGCTTCGCGAAAGCCGGCTTTGTCCAACAGGCAATGCAACACCAGCGTGAGGAACTCATCTTCCGGCGCCAGCACATAAAGCGGCGGCTGTGCCTGCCGATGCTGCAGGCAGCTTTGTGCCAGATCAACCGCGAGATGGCGAACCGGTTTGCCGTAACGCAACTCGGTCACCACGTCGAGCTTCAGCCATTCTCCCGCTGCCGGGGAATAGGCAAGAAAAAAATGATGGGGGGCGTGGCCCCAGGCCGGCAACGCCACGAAACCGGCGGCCTGCAGCATTTCCCGCAAGCGCGGCAGGTGAGCGGCCGCCACCAGCAGATCCACTTCCTGGTCGCCCGGCTGGCTCAACTCATCGTAACCGCGCAGCAGCGCATAGCTGATTTCTTGCCGCTCCAACAAGGCAAAAACCGTGGTGAGCAAGTTGCCCGCGGCCTCGTGCTGGTGTCCGCCCTTGCCATTGCTCGCTTGCTCCGGCGATGCCAGGATTTCAGCGGCGCCTGGTCTGCTGAAAGTTTTTGATGTGTCGGACCACTTCGGCATAGACGGTTTCGTAGGGCTGATTGGCATTGACCGTGATAAAATTGCGCGTCACTTTTCCCTGACGCAAGAAAGCCTGGCGCCGCGCTTCGAGGTAAGCAATGCTCGCTTCCTGTTTGCGTGCATACAACACCTCCGCCGGCGCGTCGAGATAGATCACCAAATCCGGTGCGGGATAGAGGCGGGCGAGAAACCAGCGATGCAAGCCATCAGTCCAGGGCCGGCGCTCGCCGTTGCGGCTTTCCTCGCGCTCGAAGTCGAACTTGAAATGGCGATCATAGACCACAATCGCACCGGCCCGGCGGTAGCGCCAGGAGAGATACTGGCGGTACCATTCCTCCGCCAGACGATTGCACAGTTTGACCAGCGCCCACAGCCGGCTCCTGGATTTGCCCGAGCCGCTGCTGCGTTGATGCAGCGAGGTGCCGGCAGGCCGTGGCGCCCCGGACCTGCGGCCGCGCAGCTTCTTGATCCATTCGATCAAGCGCGAGGTCGGCAAGGCCACATTGCTCGACTCGATGTTGATGCCCATGTACAAATACTTGATGGGCAACTCGCCGGAGCTTGCAAGCTGGCGCGTGATGGTGGTTTTGCCCGCGCCATCCGGGCCAATGACTGCAACCGAAAACATCGTCACTCTTTTTTCAAATGAATGAGCCGGTGGCGTTGGGCGCCGCGCGCACGACGGGTGCGCCGGCACCGCTCACGCGGCACCATTGCGGCCGGCGGCTGCCAGCCACAGCGCCTCGAGTTTTGCGACATTGCGCGGCCAGACAAAATACTGCTCGACGAATTGCCGGCCGGCCTGTGCCAAACGCCGGCATTCCTCGGGATGCTGCAGCAGCGCAACAATCGCGCTGGCGAATTGCGGCGCGTTCTCCGCCACCCGCACCGGCGCCTCGCTGCCATCGCCCAAGCGCAGACCCTCGGCCACCACACGGGTCGTGACCACGGGGATTTCCATCGCCAGCGCTTCGAGAATTTTGTTTTGCACGCCGGAGGCGAAACGAATTGGCGCGACATAGAGCGCGGCGCGGCTGAGATACGGCCGCAGGTCATCGACAAAGCCGGTGACTGTGACGTTGGGGATTCGTTGCGCCGCCGCCTGCAGGGCCGGCAACGGATCGCGGCCGGCGAGCACGAGCTCAAGCCCCGGCAGGCGCGCCTGCAGCCCCGGCCAAATCTGCTCGAGCAGAAACATTGCCGCATCGTGGTTGGGCGGGTAGTTCATCACGCCGGTGAAGATGATGCAATTGTCCGCCGGCGGCACCGGCAGCCGGCGCCAGTAATCGACGTCCACTGCCTGCGGAATGATTTCGCCATGCTCGGCGCCCGCCAGCAGCAGGGCGCGATCGCGCTGCGAGGCAAACGCCAGATGCGGCGTTTTCCGCACCAGGCGTTTCTCGATCCGCCGCACTTCGAGATAGCGCATGAGCAGCCAGAGCCGCCGGGCGAAGGTGGCATGCCGCATCTCGCCGCGCACCCGCGCCGAAGTGGCATCACAGCAATCCGCCACGATCGGCACGCCGCGCAGATCCGCGATCACTGGAAAAGTGTTCTTGCCGCTGTACATCACCACGTCGAAGGCTTCCCGCTGCAGCAATTCCCGCACGGCTTTTTTCATGGCGCGCGCCGCCACGCGGAAGCGCAACGCCTTCTGCGGTTTGGCGCCCGCCAGCGGCAGCGCGCCCAGCCAGCGCACCCACAGCGGCTCGCGCGGCCGCGTTTCGCCAAAAATCATGATTCTCTCGGTAAATGGCTGAAGCGCCGCGAGGGCTTCCGGGGAGATGCGCGGCTTCTTGGTGAGCGAGCAATAGGTGATTTTGTGTTTCTGGCCCAGGCTGCGCAGAAAATGATAGTGCCGCAGAAACCCACTGGTCAACGGATAGGGAATCTCGGTGGTGAGGTAGAGAACTTTCAACGCCACTTGCCCGGTTGTTGAAGGTGTTGAGTGTTTGTCAGATTGTCCCACGCAGTTGTGTCCCGATCGCTGCGGTCTGCGCGCGCCCACCGGCGCGCGCAGATGCTAGCTTTCAATCAAAAGGCCTGGTTTTCCTTCTTCGTCGTCCCGGCTCCCGGCAAGGCCTCATTTGAGCAACATCACCCGGCGGATGAATTGATGCGCGCCGGCGTTGAGACGAATCAGATAAATGCCGGAGCTGACCGTGTTGCCATTCTGATTCCTGCCGTTCCAATGCACTTGTTTGCGTCCGGCCGGCTGTACGCCCTCCACCAGCCTGATGACTTCCTGGCCGAAGAGGTTGTAGATGGACAGGCGCACTGGTGCGGCCTCCGGCAGGCCATACGCAATCACCGTCGCGGGATTGAAGGGATTGGGATAAGCCGGCGCGAGGTAGAATTCTGCCGGTTGCCCGCCTTCACCCGCCAGACGAATTTCAACCAACTGAGCGGCGGTGGCCGTCGCTCCGGCAGGCAGAGCCGCGCCCGTCGTGATCACCAGTTCCGGCGGATTGGCCGTCTCTTTGGAACTGAAGTAAATGCTGTTGGTCGAAGCGCTGCTCAGGCCGAAGCTGTAGGTGCCGTCGCCGGTGACGGCGCTGGTGACGTCATATTCGACCCAGGTGCTGGTGGCGGCATTGGTGGCGGTAGCGAGCGGTGCGCCGCTGATTGCCGGCGCGGTGTTCCAGGTGAGGCCCGATTCCCGCCAGGGCGTGCTGCTGTTGAGATAGGTGTTCGACACCAGATGGACCTTGCCGCCGTCATTGCTGCCGTCAGTGACATACAGCCGCAGCGTGGCCGATTGGATCATGCCGCTCACCCCGGTGACCGTGAATTTGAGAAAACTGTAGTATTGCGGATCGCCTGCACGCAGGCGCAGGGTGCTGTCATTGCCGTAGTTCTTTGTCGGACTCGAAGATTTCACCATCGCGTCATCGCTCGGTCCAAATGTCAGCGTTGCCGGAGTCGAGCTGCCCACCGCGACCGTCACCGTGGCAGTGTTGGAGGTGGCGCCTTCGTTGTCCTTCACGGAATAGGTGAATTGATCCGTGCCGCTGAATCCGGCTGCCGGCGCGTAGGTAATCGCGCCGCTGGCGGGATCGATGGTGAGAATGCTGCCCTGGCCGGGCGAGGCCACGATCGCGACGCTGGCAGGATCCAGGTCGCCTTCCACGTCACTGTCATTCGAGAGCACAGCGATCTCGACTGCGGAATCTGCCGCCGTGGTTTCGCTGTCGTCTTCGGCGTGCGGCGGATCATTCACCGGCGTGATGGTGACGGCAACGGTGGCGGCATTGGAGAGTGTGCCGTCATCATCCTGCACAGTGTAGGTGAAGTTGTCCTCGCCGAAGTAGTTGCTCGCCGGCGTGTAGAGGATTTCGCCGGTGGCGGAATTCACCTCTGCTGCGCCATGACTCGGGGCCGTGGCGATGGCCACGCTACTGGGAGCGATCGTGCCGTCGGCATCATCGTCATTGCCGAGCACGGCGATGGTCACGGCCTGATCCTCCGCCGTAGCGGCCGCATCGTCGTTGGCCACCGGCGCCTGATTGCCGGGTTCGCCGCCGCCGCCGCCACTGCCACCACCGCTGTTCGCCGCGACCACCAACTCGGGCGGATGCTCACCCTGGCGGGAGCTGTGATAGACGCTGTTGGTGGAGGCCGTGGTCATGGCAAAACTGTAGACGCCGTCGCCGTTGATGGCTGCGGTGACATCATATTCCACCCAATCGCCGGCGGCAACGGCGCCGCTTTGCGCCAGCGGCGCCCCGCTGATTGCCGGCGCATTGTTCCAGGTGATGCCGGACTCGCTCCAGGGCGTGGCGCTGTCTTTGTAGGCGTTCGACACGCTGTAAACTGCGCCGCCGTCGGGTCCGCCGTCAACGACATACAGCCGCAGCCTGGCACTCTGCACGCCGCTCAAACCGGCGAGCTCGAATTTGAAATAGTTGTTGTAAGCCGGATCGCTGCTGCGCAGGCGCAAGGTGGTCTCCAAGCCGTAGTTCTTCGCCGGACTCGAGGATTTTACATACGCATCGTGGCTGGCAAGGAAAGTCATGGTGACAGGACCCGCGCCGGCCACCGAGACCGTCACCGTTGCCGCATTCGACACCGCACCGTCGTTGTCCTGCACGGTGTAGGCAAATTCATCGCTGCCCTGGAAGCCGTTGTCGGGCGCATAGGTGACGTCGCCGCTCACCGGGTCGATCGCCGTGATCGTGCCGAAGTTCGGATCCTGCACGATGGTTACACTCGCGGCTTGCAGGCTGCCGTCCACGTCTGAGTCGTTGGCCAAAATGGCGATCGTTACCGCGGCGTTTTCTGCGGTCGTGGCGGCGTCCGCGATTGCCTCTGGCGCATCGTTGCGGCTGGCGATGGTGACACTCACTGTTGCGGCGTTGGAAATGGCGCCGTCATCGTCGCGCACCGTGTAGGTGAAAGAATCAGATCCATAGTAATTGGCATGCGGTGCGTAAGTGATCACGCCATCGGCGGTGTTGACCGAAGTTGTGCCGTGGCCCGGCGCCGTGGCCACCGTCACACTGCCCGGGTCCAGGCTGCCGTCGGTATCGGAATCATTCCCGAGCACGTTGAGGGCAACCGCTTGATCTTCGGGCGTGGTGGCGGCATCATTGTTCGCCAGCGGCGGCACATTGCCCGGCTCACCGCCGCCGCTACCCAAATCGAGGTAGTTGTGCAGATAATTCTTGGTGTTCTTGTCGCTCGCCAGCACCAGCAGCCCGGTGGCGCTGTTCAGGTTTTGCTTGGTGGAAGTGGGATTGTCGACATAGGAATCCGTGGCGCTGTGGATGAATTCCGTGCCCAATCCGCCGGCGAGCACGATGTGATCGAGGCTGCTCTTCTTCATGTAGATGCGGCGCGGCGAGGTTTTGAAGCTCATCGCAAAGATATAAAGCTCGCGGTGTTCCTCATCGATCAGCAGCAGGGGCCGGGTGTGGTTTTCGGCCTTGGTGCCGAAGATGTAGCGCGACCAGTTGGCGTTCACGTCGCGTTTCAACAAAAAGATCAAAGGCGAGCTGGAGCTGCTCAAGCTGGTTTTGGTCACCGCATAGACATTGCCGCCTTCATCCGGCATCACTTTTAGATTGATGTGATCATCGGCAACCGCGCCGAGCGTGGCGTCGGCCAGCGCCTCTTCGCGCGGCTCCCAGTCGGTATCGGCCTTGCTGTCGAGATGGGTCGCAAAATAGGTTTTCCGGTCAACCTGGTTGCTCCACATGACGCCGATCTTGTTGCCGCCGAATGCGACGAGCGCGCAAATGTCATCCGAGGCCAGGTCGTTGCCCTGCACCGGCAGCACGAAGGCGCTGCCCCAGGTGTAGTCGTCGCCCACGGAGCGGTTGATCTTGACCTTGTTGCCAGCGGTCCACGCTGCCCAGAGCTGGCCGCTGGAATCCTTGGCGAGCGTGAGCGCTTCAGTGTTTTCATTGTTGATGTCGACCGGGAAACCGCTGTTGAGGCTGTAGCTCCTGCTGGCGGAATTGTAGGAATAGCGATACAGGCGCGTGGGTCCGCTGCTCGAAACCAGATGCGAGGTGACGTAAAGATACTGGCCGTCCCACAATGCATCCGCCAGACTCTTGCTGCGATTGTCGATCTCCGGCCCGACGTCGCGCCAGCATTGATTGACGCGGTCGAAGCGGTGGATGCGATACTGCGCCGCGGCGTTGCTCCACAAGCATCCCCACCAATAGCCGTCATTCCACCACAATTTGCTTTCCGGTTTGGAAGCGGTGATTTCACTATAAGGCGAGCTGCCGTAGTTGTGGTCCCGATAACCCGTGACGATCGGGGTCGAGGCACATTCCTGCGCCGCGGCGGGGGCGGCCAACAGCAGTGCGACCGTCGCCGCCAGCAGGCCGGCACGGGCGAAGAAGTTTGAACGGGCACATTCCAGCAGCGTCTGCGCGCAACGCATGCAACACCTCCTGGTCAAATTATCTGATTCCAATTCCTGAACACGCGACCTCCAAGAGGTGATCGAGCTAACGCAGCAAGGTCATTTTGCGAGTTGCGATGAAGCCTGCCGTGTGCAGCCGCAGGTAATAAACTCCGCTGGGCGCCGTTTGGCCGCGCTCGTCCGTGGCATCCCACCAGGCCGCATGGGCGCCGGCGGGCAGCCAGCCCTCCTGCAACGTCTTGAGGCGCCGCCCCAGGACATCGAAGACCGCCACTTGCACCCAACCCGCGGCCGGCAGGTCAAATGGAATCCGCGTTTGCGGATTGAAGGGATTGGGATGGTTTTGGTGCAAAGCGAAACCTGCGATCCCCGCGCCGGCATTTTCGTCTGCGACCGCCGACGAGGTGACGGCTGCGACACAGACGTGCAGGAAATCACGCGCGATTTCCTCCCAACCGATCAGGTGGAAACGGCGGCCGAGTTCATCGTGCCAGACCAGCAGGCCGTTGGCGAAATCGTTCGAGGTGCGGAAATTCGTGACCTCCACGCTGACGCCGGTTTCCCCCTGCGTGCGACGCACGGTGGTGAGCAGGCGGTGGCGATGCGGCTGCCCGGGCTCACCGGCGCGCGGATAGAGGCGAAGGGCCTGATCCCTGGGCGTCGCCAGCAGCAAATAGCCGGTGCCGTCCGGACAGGCATAGAGTGCCAGCCCTTTGTGATTGCCGGCAATGCCGTCTTCCGTGGCAAACAAGGCGAGCGGCTCATCGCCCTGCTCCGGGTCGGCGTAATACTTGTGAATGCCGGCGCCCTGCTCGGAAGCGTAGAGATAGCCCAATTGATCATCCGCGACCATGCCTTCGATGATGCCGGCATGATTGCCCCACTGCCGCACGAGGGTGCCTTGCACCCGGCCGCTGCCGTCATCGTGCAGGCGCAGTTGCCACAATTGCGACCGCGTGGAATCGTGCTTGCTGCTGACGATGGCAAACAAGGCGCGATCCTGCCAGCGTTGATAGAGAGTGAGGCCGTAGGGCGATTTGAAAACCTCGATGCCGCCGGCCGTGGTGATCTCCGTCAGCGTGCGCGTTTCAGGAGAGATCGCGAACACGCGCAACTCATGATCGGCACGCATGGTGACCACCGCAAGGTCGACCAGTTGTCCGCCCAGTGGCACGCCCCGGCGTACGTCGACGTTGTTGGGGCGGGGCAGCACGAGGCGCTGTTGCAGCGAGCCGTCGAGATTCCACGCATAGAGGCCGCCATTGGGCGCCGCGCCCTTGTCCGTCCCCAGAATCAAGCTGCGCTCGGGGCGGGTGGGGTGAATCCAAATGGCCGGATCATCGGCATCGGTGAGCACGGCGGTGGTCGCCAACCGCGGTGTCACGGCGATGGTATCTGGAACCTGCCCAAAGGCGGTGACGGCGCTTAGGGCCAAACTCACAGCCACTCGGCGAAGCATGCGAAGAGTCACGCTGAATGCCTTCCTTGTCGAATTCACACCTTCGCGGCGCCGGCGCCCTTCACACAAAACGGTTTCATTTGCCGATACAGGTCATCAAATGAAAACGGATAGGGATGCCAGGCCACATAGGCTTCCATGCCGGCCAGCGCACGGTTCAGGATCTCCGCCTGGCGCAACGGCGCCTGTTCGATGAAGGCGTTGCGCCGTTCCGGAAACGCGAATGCGAACGCCAGGTAATGCTCCATGAACGGCAACAGCTCGTATTGGATCGACGCGCTCATGCGCGCGGCAATTTCCTGCGGCGAAACCGGTTCCACCCGCGTCTCCGGCAGGTCATGGCTCGCCACCAGAAAAACCTTCTCCGGCCGGGCGGAAAAGGGGCCGCACCTGTCGCCAAAGATCGTGGCTGCGGGCAGCGTGACGTTGAGCTGGCGCTTGAGCGCCGGCATGGCCTCACGCAAGTATTTCACCGGGAGCAGGCTGCGGCGCTGCGGCAGTTTGTGTTGCAGCCGGTCGAGCGCATGAATCGCTTTGAAGCGCAGCAGATGTTCGCGCTTGACCTGGCGCCGCAGCTCGGGAAGATGATCGAGATGCCAGTCCCACAGCCGGATGTTTTCGGGCACACCGTACATTTCCCGGCCGTCGCCGCGCAGCAAAATCCATTCGTCGCCCACGTAGCGCGCGCCGTGTTGCGCGAAGGCGAGCAGCGCTTCGGTTTTGCCGCCTTTCGCCCAGCCGGTCACGATGATGCCGGTTTCCTGGTAAACAAAGGCGGAGGCATGCAGCGCGACGCAGTCTTTCTGCAAGGCGGTGAGATTGACCATCGCCAGCAGCAGCGGCACGGTGGCGACCCCGCGTTCACAGACGATTTCACAGGGGCCGCCGATCTGGGCAAAATCGAGGCGAACCTTTGCCTTCTTTTTGCTGCTGCGCAGAATGAAGAAGCCGTCGCGGGTATAGCCATTCTTCTCCAGACCCAGCAAACGCAGGCCGGGCGTGGGGAGATGGTCCACAAAGCGGATGGTGAGGTCAGGCGTTCGCTGCAGCGGCGCTTGCAGCGGACCGAGTTGGCGGGCCACAGCGGCGGCCTCGGCGGCCGTGGGCTGCAGCAGGCGCACGCCGACCAAGCCATGAATATCGTAGTCGATATGGTCGGGAGGTGAACCCGCATTGCCGAGCAGAGGTGACATGGGCTCCTTCCTGGAAGACTTCCGGCTTCAGTTGATACGTCCCAAACGCGCCGGTTGCGGAGGCGGCGCGGCGGTCGCGGCCACGGCCTGTTGGCGCGCGGCGCGCCGTGGAAACAGGGTGAAAGCGCGAAAGAGATCGCTCAAGAAGGGCAGAGGATCGCGCCAGGAAAACACCGCATAGCCCTTGCGGCCGCGCACCGAGCGCCACCAGTCCTTGAGCGTCAGCTCGCCCCGCCGCCAGTAGTGGAAGGCGGACTGCACATCGCGGCGCAAATAGATCCATTTCACCCCGCGGTAGGTTTGGGTGCGCTGCGCCGGCAGCGGCCGGCCGAGCAAATCGCAATAGGCGGTGTAGAGCAACTCCACGCCGCCGGCTTCGGCAATCGCCGAGCGGCCGGTGGGCCGGCCGATGTTCGGCTCGATGATGTACTGTTTGCCGGTGCGGGCATCCTGCTTCATCTCCACATAGCCCAGGCCGTGATATTTCACCCCGCGAAACAGCCGCAGCGTCTGGTGCAACACCTCGTCGTTGCGGCATTCCTCGCCCAGACAACTGGTGCCGGTTTCCGGCGGCCACTGGCGCAGCTTGCGCGCCACGAACGTCACCAGCGGTTCTGCCTGCGCGTTGAAGTAGCAATTGCAGGAATAGAGCTGAGCGTCGCTGCCGGCAATCCATTCCTGTGCCATCAACACCACCGCCCAGGGCGAGCAGCGCTCATACAGCGCGAGCAGTTCCGCCGCGCTGGCTGCCTTGTAGACTTTGGCTTTGGTGTTCTTCTCCCACAGCGGCGTTTTCATCGGCGGCTTGAGAATGCAGGGATAATGCAACTGCGCCGCCGCGGCCACGGCCTCCGCGCGATTGCGCAGAAAGAAGGTCGCGGGAATGGGCAGGCCCGTCTGCTGCGCATGGGTGTAGAAACCAATCTTGTCCATCAGCATTTCCACGGTCGCGGCCTCGGGCAGCGCGAAGTGATACCAGGGTTGCAGCCGCTGGCGGTGCCGCGAGAGCAGCAGCACGCTCATGTCCGTGCAGGGAAAGAGCACGGCCTGGTGCGGCAGCCGCGGCGCCAGCGTCTCCAGCGCCTGTATTAGTTCTTCCGAAGCCGTGTTGACCTGCAGGATGCGCTCGCACACCCGCGTGCGGCAGCAGTAATGCCTGGCCTCCCGGGCCAGCGCGATGACCGGCACGCGGTGCCGGGCGAGAATGCGGGCGGTCTGCAAGCCGGTGATGCAATCCAAGCCAATGACGATCGCGTGCGGCAGAGGTGTTGTCGAAGCGGGCATAAAGTGGTTCAATTCTCCTGCAGTGGCAGCGCCGGGCGAGTTGATTACAGATCTTCGGCGATCGCCTGCCACGACACCAGTTTGAAATTCTGCCGGCCCTTGTCGTTTTTGTCATCCTGGGCCACCAGCAACCCCTCGGGAAAGGCGGGGCCGAAATCAAAATTCACCACCTCCAGGCCGTCGGTGTGAGTGACCTCGTCGATGCCATTGCCTGCCACGATCTTGAATTTGGCCACGAACTCGTTGTCGCCTTCGCGGCGATAGATCACGTATTTGCTTTCACCCTGGCTGGAGGCCACAAGATAGCCGGTGCCGTTTTGGGTGTCATAAAGGGCCAGGCCCTCAACGTCTGGCACGAGATGGCCGAACCAGCCGGTGCGGTCGACCACGGTGTAAGCCTCACCGGCGTCCGGTTCGGCGCCGAATTTCCAGATGCCCTTCTTTTCGACGGCGAGATAAAAGTAACCCAGCTCGTCATCGGCCACGCAGCCCTCGGGCCGCGCGCCGACGTTGAAGGCGCGCACCCGCTGCGCCGCCACCTCGCCGGCACCATCATCGAACAATTCCCATTGTTCGACCTCGCCCTCGCGCGAATTCACGAAGTAGTAGAACTTGCCGGAGAGGCTGCTGCGATACATGCAGGAGCCATAGGGCGCGCAGGTGGTAACCGGCCGCGCCGCCACCTCTTCCAGCTCGCGCGTGTCGGGATTGACCTGGTAGATCGCAATCGTGTTGTTGCTCTGATTGCTGCCCGTCACCAAATCCACTGTACGCCCGGCGAGGGGAAAGCCCGGGCGCAGGTCGATGTTGTTGATCTCACCGTGGTGCAGGAATTGCAGTTGCTTGCCGGAGAGATCATAAACGCCGATCCCCAGGTCCTTGTCCGTCGCGATAATCGTGCTCAATGCCGGATTGGTGCGATTGATCCAAATCGCCGGATCATCGGCCGCATCCCCGCGTGAGGGCACCGGCTCGGTCTCGGTCACCGGCGCCACCTTGATGACGGTGCTCTCCCGCCACAATTTGCTGGCGGCAGTTCCGCCAAGTGCCAGCAGGCACACGGCAGCCGCCCGCAATAACCACAGACGTTTTGCAGATGACATTGGAACGCATCCCAGTTGATTGATTTGCCGCAAGGCACGCGCAGCGCGGAACTCGAAAGGCGTTGGCGCCCGCATGGTGGTCCGGATTTACGGGTTCACGCGCGCTATTTTTCTTCGAGCGCGATGGTCTCTTGCGTCCGTACCAGCTCGAACACGTGATTCACCGGCGCGATGTCATCATCCACGGCGGCGGCATTGCGCTTTTCCTGCAAGGTGCGCAGCGTGTCTTCCATGGCTTTCACCGCCGCGCGCATGGGCTGATTCGCCAGGATGATCATTTGAAAACCCTTGGCATGCAGTTGTTCGACGGTGAACGTGGGATAAAGCGTGGGCACCGCCACCAGCGGAATCTTGCCCAGACCCTTCCAGCTCTGCAGAAACCCTTCGATTTCGCGCAGCGTCTTGTCTTTGGAGTGAATCAGAATGGCATCCGCGCCGGCTTCGGCATAGGCGTCGGCGCGTTCGCACGCCGCTGCCACGCCGTGTCCGGCGATCAGCGCTTCGACGCGCGCGATGAATACGAAATCGGGCGCTTCCTGCGCCTGCTTCGCCGCGCGAATGCGGCGCGCCTGCTCGGCCAGGGGGATCAGCTCGCGCCTGGCCTCGCCGGAGAACAGGCTGTTGCGCTTGGGAAAGACATTGTCTTCCACGCAAATGCCGGCAATGCCGGCGCGTTCATACTCCTTGACGGTGCGCACAACGTTGGTCAGGCCGCCGAAGCCGTTGTCGCAATCCGCCACCACCGGCAGATTGGTGGCGGCATCCATGCGCACCGCTGCTTCCAGCGCTTCCGTCATCGTCACCAGATTCAAGTCCGGCAGGGCATAGGTCATGGTGGAGACGCCGAAACCGCTGACCCAGATGGCGTCAAAGCCGTATTGTTCGATCAATTGTGCACTCATGGCATCGTGCGCGCCCACCGCCACCACGGGCTGGGGGGCCTGCAAGCCGGCGCGCAATGCCGCGCGTTTCCTGACAGCTCGGTTCATGTTTCGATCCTGATTGATAATCTCTCAGAGGTTGAATGGCTCGCCTACCGGCGGTGATATTCTGCTTCAAAGGCTTCAATGTGCTGCACGGCAAGGCGGCCGATCTCACGCTGCGCATCCGCGGCCATCGCGCCAAGGTGCGGGGTGAGAATCACATTCGACAAAGCGGCCAGCGGCGAGATTTTGCCTTCGCCTTCCTGCTCGTGGACGTCCAGCGCCGCGCCGGCCAGACGCTTCTGCTGCAGCGCCGCGAGCAATGCCGCTTCCTCCACCACGCCGCCGCGCGCCATGTTGACCAGATAGGCGGTGGGCTTCATGGCCGCCAGCGCCGCCGCATTGATCAAGTAGCGGGTGGAATCCTGCAGCGGCACATGCACGGTGAGATAATCCGCGGCACGGAGAACCTCTGCAAAACTGGTGAGCGTGATGCCCTTTTCCCGCAGGCGTTCGGATTCTCTGGCGGAAGAGGACTCCACGCAACCGAGTACTTGCATGCCCCAGGCCGCGCCCAACTGTCCCACCCGCGTGCCGATGTTGCCGCAACCGACAATGCCGAGGGTTTTGCCGGTCAATAAACTGCCGATCATTTCATTCTTCACCCAGCGGCCCTGGCGCCACAACCGGTCGGATTCGACCACGCGGCGCGCCAGTCCAAGCAGCAGGGCAAAGGTCATCTCCGCGACCGCCTGTGCGCCGGGGCCGGGAATGCGCACCATTCTGAGGTTGTGGGTGCGAATGTATTCGAGGTCGAGATTGTCAAATCCGGAGCCGGCGCGCACGATCAAGCCCAGCCGCGGGGCGCATGACAGGACCGCGGCATCAAGCTCGACGCCGCTGCGGCAGATGATGACCTCGCAATCCCTGACTTTTTCGCGCAGCAGCGCCGGCGCAGGATTGAAAGCGCACTCCACCGTGTGGCGCTGTTGCAACCGCTCAATGGCTGCAGGATCAATTGAACTGACAATCAAAATTTTCATGCCGGGAGGTTCTCCAAGGATGAGATCAATGTCTTCGAGTTTGAGCGCCGGGCCGCGCCGCTCAGCTTATTGGCAGGTCGGCGGTGGCGATCTGGCGTTGCGGCTGCCAGCGCTCAATGCGATCGCCGCGCAGCACCCTGGCCAGCGCCACCAACGCGGCGGCATTGGCGAGACAATAGAAGAAGGGGATATAGAACAATTTCAGCCGGCCCGCGCGTCGCTGCCGCAGGCCATAGCCCAGGCCGGCGAGCGCATAGAACAGCACCTGCGCCCCAGCCGCGGCCGCGTAGAAAGCATGGCGCGCGGCCAGCGCCAAACTGGCGCCAAACAGCAGCAAGAGAAAAACCGGCACCAGCCGCCGCACCACTTTGTGCGAAAACAGCGTGACGGCATAGAACCCATGGCGCAGGGGATTGAGCAGCTTGCGCCGCAACAGCACGCCGCGCAGACCGCGCGTCATGATGCGAACCTTGCGGCTGAATTCCCGCGCTGCTGCCGGCGCCGGCTCTTCATAGGCAATGGCCTCGCGCTCGAACACCAGGCGATAACCCTGTTCGATCACCGCGGTGGAAATGGCGAAGTCGTCGGTCACGGCTGCGCTCGTTGGGTGGCGGTACAGCGCGCGCCGGATCGCGTAGATCGCGCCGTGTGCGGAAACGATGCTGCCGGTGAGGCTCTCCTGTTGCTTGAGCCACTTGTCGAAAGACCAATAAAGATGCTCGCCCTGGCTGGTGGTGTCCGCGTGCCGGCCGGCCTTGAGATAGATTTGGTTGCCGCACACGCCGCCCACTTGCGGATCGACGAAGTTGCGCGCCAGCTTGCGCAGTGCCTCGGTGTGGTACATGGAATTCGCGTCGGAGAAGACCAGCAGCTCGCCGGTGGCGCAGGCCACGGCTTCCCGGATCGCATGCAGCTTGCCGCGCCGCGGCAGCGCCAGCAGCCGCACTCCCTGCCCGGCATAGCGCGCGACGATGGCCTCAGTGCCGTCGTCCGAGCCGTCCGAGGCCACGATGATTTCAAGCGCGGACCTGGGGTAATCCAGGGCCAGGGCATTCTCCAGCCGGCTGGCAATGGTTTTCTCCTCGTTCCACACTGGAATGATCAGGCTCAGCCGCGGGGTGATGGGCGCCTGCAGCACATGCCGCCGCCGCAGGCGCGCCCATGCCATCACCAGCAGGGTGAAGCCGGCGTAGGCATGGAACAGCACCGCGAGCGCGAGCCAGAAGACCGTCACCAGAATGGCCGCCATCTTAGTTGGCTCCCCGGCCGGTGAACAGGACCGAGACGGTGCGGAACATGATCTGCAAATCCAGCCAGAAGGACTGATAGCGCATGTAGGCGATATCGAGGCGGCAGCGCTCATCGAAGTCGATTTCATTGCGGCCGCAGACCTGCCATAATCCGGTGAGGCCGGGTTTCAGTTCCAGCCGCGCGGTGTGCCACAGGCTGTAGGTGGAGGCGCTGAAGGAGGTGGGGCGTGGCCCGACAATGCTCATCTCGCCGCGCAGGACGTTGAAAATTTGCGGCAGCTCATCCAGACTGGTTTTGCGCAGGAACTTGCCGACGCGCGTGATGCGCGGATCATCGGCGATCTTGAAATCCGGCCAGGTGAGCAGATTGAGATGGAGGTATTTTTCCTTGAGCTGCTCGGCGTTTTCCACCATCGTGCGCAGCTTGTACATTTTGAAGCGCCGGCCGCCGCGGCCGGTGCGGTATTGAAAGAAGAACACCGGACCGGGCGAGTCGATGCGAATGGCGAGGGCGCACAGGCCCAGCAACAGCAACGCCACCGGCAACGCCGCCAGGCTGATGATCAGGTCGATCCCGCGTTTGACGAGTTGATACGTTTTGTTGCTGCCCGGCACTTTGTTGCGCACTTCGCCGCGCAGATACCAGGGTTTTTCCACCTGCGCCGCGGCCATCGCCGCGCTGGCGGGCAACGTTTCTCCGATGAAATAGGCACCTTGCATGGAACCGCCACCTCCTGAGGCTCGCTGCGCGTCCGCGCAGCCCGCGTGAGTCGTCGTGATGTTATTTCAGAGATGACACCAGGGGTTCCGTGCGCTGCACCCCTTGGCTGGTTTTGGCAGCGTCTGTTTGAGGTGGAGGTTCCGCAGCCTTCCGTTGGCTGCGGGCATGGGCGCGGGCGACGAGATCCGGCAGGATCAGGCCGTCCGCCGGAAACTCGGCGACCCCAAACCGCATCGTGATTTTGGTGCGATTCGAAATGAGGCGTTGCAGGCGTGCCACCGCCTGTTCGGCGCTGGCCAGCGTTGATTCCGGTGACAGGATGATATAACGATCATCCGTGGCATTGTAGGTCACCAGGTCGCTGCTCCGCATATTTTCCCGCAGCAAAGAGCTGACCAGGGAGAGCAGCAACTGCGACGCCAGGCCGGCATCGCCCAGCACGGTTGGCAGGCCGCGCCGCTTCGGCTTGTTCATCTCATAATCCATCACCAGCACGGTGAGGGTGAGCGTGCGATGATAGCGCCGCGCGCGCTCCAACTCCGCGATCATGCGGGTGAGCGATTTGCCGTAAGGCAGAATCGCGCGATGCCAGCCGGCCTGCATGCTCTTGGCGGCCCTGGCGCCGTTGCGGTGCCTTTGCCACAGCAGGCCCAGGAGAAACGAGGCCAGACACGCCAGGAGGATCACCAGCAGCCACGGCTCCAAAAAGAAGTCGATGCCTGTGGGCTGGCGTGCGGTCTGCAGCAATTCGATGGAATCTCGCATGCTCGTTGTCATAAACTGGGCGCGAAAAAAAGCCTCGTGATACCTGAACCGATGTCGTGTTTGTGCGTGTCGCCGCCAGATCCTGAACCGCGCAATTCAGCTCGCCGGCGCGGCGGTGTGCCGCCGCAGCCAGCCGCACCGCGCTGCAACCCGCCGTGCTGGCGGTGAGGTGTTTGGGCTGCCGGCAATGACAACATACCCCGCCCCGGGCCTGACGAGTCCCGCGGTGAGACTGCTGAACACCGTGTGCGGGGAAGGCGTCGTGGCCTCAAAGCCACTTGCGAATCAAGGCAGGCAACTGCTCCCGTTCGCGATTGAGCACGACACCCAGGAGGGTGGCTTTGATGCGGCTCAGCTCGCGGACGATCTCCCGGACTTCGGGCACGCGGGTGCGCTCGGCCTCCGCCACGATGATCACGCTTTGGACGTAGGCGCTCAGCATCGCCACCTCGGGCGTGGTGCCAAACGCCGGGGCATCGAGAATGACAAAATCGAAGGTCTCGTGCAGGGCCGCCGCCACTGCGGCAAAGCGCCGCGCTTCGAAAGGGGTGCCATACACGCCGCCGATGGCCGGCATGACATGCAGGTTGGGCAGTCCGGCAACCACCGCCATCTCGAGGTAACTCCCGCCCGCATTGGCAGCAGTCTTCAACCCCTCGCTCATCTTGAGCGGAAAAATACGGTGCAGTTGCGGACGCTGCACGTTGGCGTCCACCAGCAAGATCTCTTTTTGGGGATCGAGGCTCAAGCCCAGCGCCAGGCTAACCGCGACCGCGGTGACGCCCGTGCCTTCGTCCGCGCCGGTGAGCAGCACCGAGCGAATGCCGCGCTGTTCGCGCGCCAGCAACAGCGCGTTGCGCAGCTTGAGCTGTTCTTTGCTCAACGCCGGCAGCAACCGGCCGCCGGTCGGGGAGACGATTCCCGCTTCCGCCTCGGGCAGCGAAATCCCTTGCAGGTCGCCGGCCGGCGAGGCCTCGGAGTTTCTGTAGTTGTATGATGGCAAGGTGAGGGCTGACTCCATGTTAGGTTCGCTGCGAGGCCTGCGGCCGGGGATCATAGGCCTCCTCCGCCAGCAGATTCAGCGGCCAGTCCCCCTCGGGGATGGTCACCAGCACCGGCACATTGAGCTGACGCTCAAGGTCGCCGCGGTTGCGTATCATGCTGTCGAAATATCCCGCAGCCAGCCCTGCGCCTAAACCGACCAGCACACCCAGCACCAGCCCGAGCGCCAGATTCATCTTGCGGTTCGGCCGCACCGCGGTGAGCGGCACACTCGCCGGGTCGATGATGCTGACGTTGGCCACCTTCTCGCGGTCGAGCGCTTCCGAGATGCGCGCCTCTTCCTGTTTCTTGGCATAAAGCAGATAATTGTTCTCGTGCAGGTGCAACTGGCGCAGCAACGCCTCGTGCGTGAGGGTCGCGCGCTCCAGGCCGGCCAGCAGGGCTTTCTGCTGGTCGATGGCCTTTTGCAACTCCTCCTCCTGGGCGCGATAGCCGACGAGATTCATGCGCGCCCGGGTCAAATCATTCGAGAGTTGCAACACGGTATTGCTGATCTCCGCGACGGCCGCCGGCTGCTCGGCGTTCTGCTCGGCCTGCACCGCCTCTTCAAGCTGTGCAATGCGCGCCTGCAGACTGCGCGCCATCCGGCTGCTGGGCGCGGCCGCCCCGCGGCTGCGCGTTTCCTCCTGGCGCAGCAAATCATACTTGACCTGCAGCTCGGCCAGCTCGCGCTTCATCGCCTCCAGCACGGTGGCGGAGGCGCGCTGCTTGCGCGTGTGAATGCGCTCCGGCTCGTGCGCCAGTTGTTGTTCGAGAAAACTGACCTGGCGGTCGGCAGCCTGGGCGCCGGCACGCGCGGCATTGCGCTGGCTTTCATATTCTGCGATCTTCTGCAGCAACAGCTCGCGCTGTTTGTCGGGCGCAATCAAATTGTTTTCGATCTCAAATTGCCGGAGTTGAGCGGCAACCACCTGCAGCGTGTCATGCAAGGCTTGTGCCTGATGCTGAAAGAAGGAATAGACGCCACGGCTCTCGTGCACTTCGAGATGACGGTCCACATACCGGCGGCACAGTTCATTGACCAGTTGCGCCGCCAGGCGCGGGTCTTCGGATTCGTAGCTGATCTCGATGATGTTCGACTTGGGCACGGCCTGGCATTCCAGCGCCTTGGCAAAGGTGGCGACTGCGATTTCCACCACCAGGGCGCTGTCCAAAATGGCGACCGCCTCCGGCTTGACCAGGCGTTTGTACAAGCCGTCGGTGTTGACCACACTGCGCAGCAGCGTGGCGCTCTTGAGAATCTCGATTTCCGAGTTGAGGATGTTTTCGGAGATCGTCGGCCGCGTGTCGGTGTCGGTGGCTTCATTGGCCGAGACGATGGTGCTGGCGCGCTCTTTCTTGAGCATGACTTGCGCGCGCGCCACATACACGGAGGGCATCATCATCGTCACCGCGCCCACGGTCAGAAAAATGCCGGCAAAGACGAGCAACGCCAGCTTGCGGCGGCGGTAGATCATCAGCCCCAAGTCGCGCAGCGACACGCCGGGGGGCGGCGGCGCGGCGGCCAGGGCGGAGGCATCAGCGATCGCCATCTCGGGGCGCCGTGGTTCGAGAGAGTTGTTGCTGCCGAGTGTCATCTGATCTCCATCTCAAAAATAGCTTCCTGCTTGGTCACCCGCGCCGCTCAACGGGTGCGGTTGTATTCGCGCAAGGCCCGCAGGTAGATGTCGAAAGGTGGAAACAGGCCGTCATACACCTGGGTGAGAAACTCGTTGACGTTGGCGATGAACGTCTTGGGAACATAAACCACGTCCTGCGGCTGCAGATACAAGTCCTGATGGGCGGCTGCCGCGAGCGCCGGCCGCGCCAGATCGACGCGCATGCCGGTGAGTTCACCCGTCTGATCGGGCCGCAAGACGATCACACTGTTCATTTTGGCGCCGCGCACCGGGCCGCCGGCGGCAGCCAGTGCCTGCAACACGGTCATGTTGGGCAGCAGTTCGAACTGGCCGGGCTTGTCGACTTCACCCAGCACGTAGACTACCATCCCGGCGAAATTGCGCACATAAACCGTCACCTCCGGCGCATGCACGATCTCAGCATAGGCGGCGGTAATCAGGCTGTCCACTTGCGAAGGCGTGCGGCCCACGACATAGAGGTCGCCGACTGCTTCCAGCGTGATGCGGCCATCCGGCCGGACCTTGGCGATTTCGTTCAGCCGCTCGTGATAGCGGGTCTTGATTTCGAGCTCGTCGAGAATGTTGATGCGATACTCCGGGGGCGCGTTCGCGACGCCCGTAATGGCGACACGGTCGCGGTAGGCCGACAGGCTGGCAGAAGAACGCAAACCGGGGTTGGCCGCAACTCGGGTGGAGGGAGTGCTGGCGCATCCCGTAAGCGAGAGCTCGCTGAGCGCCAGTGCGAGCAGGAGAATGGGCGCCCAGATTCTATGGTGCCTGCCCCACCGGCATCCTTTCACTTCTCCTGGAATGCGCAGGTGCAGCATTTGTTTGAAATCCCTTTCAAAGTAGCTCATAGTGTCCGAACCGGAATGGTCCTGGCGAAATCTTTAACATTTCTTTCTTTTCAGTTCATATTTACCCACAAGGCAGGTTTTAGCGGAAAATACGCCAGGGGCCTTGGTGTGGCAGGCGGCGGGATGAGGCGCTTTCAGTCCTGCCTCGGTGCAAAACCATTTCCGCGACAGCGGCCGGGCAGTCTAAACGGGGGCGATTTTGGGAAAATGTTTTTTTGAGGAAGATCGTTCGAACAGCCGTGCCGGCAGCATGAAAACGAGCAAGCATCTGTTGCCGTTTACCGGCGGGGATGTGTCCAGTCAGTCCAGCCGGCGTTTTTGCCAGGCCGGGAAGGGACGGGCGCGGGAAAATCGGTGTGATAGAAATGATTGATCAAATGCGTCTGCCAACTGTCGTCGCCTCTGGCAGGGAAGTTGGCCTGTGCGTGCAGCCAGACAAAGGCGCGCAGCAGAGCCTGATCCTGCCACTCCCATACTGGATAGCCGGCGCGATGCAAGATCACCGCCTGCACCAGCGCGCCTTGCAAGGCCTCATATACGTAGTTCTCCCGCGGTGGCGGCCAGCGAAATGGTCCGCCGCGGCGCTGATCGTCGGGCAGCACGCCGTCGATGCTTTTGCCGTTTTTCATCGCGCCTTTGGGATTGATGGCCACCGGTTGGGCGGCCTCAGCCTGCCAGGAGAGATCACCAAAAGTGAAGCCGGCATACGCGCTGCGATCACCGAGCCAGCCTTTGAAGACTTGCGCCACGCGCTCCAGCTCAGCGCGATCGCCCAGGTAGGCAGCAATGGCAGCGCGGCTGGCGCCGGCGTGCGTGCCCCAGTTGTTGGGCCGGGTCTCATGGCAGGAACGCAGCGACTGGCCGGCGAACCGGCGGTCGAGCAAACCGCGCAGCCAGCCGCGAAACAGGTGATCTTCGTTGGAAGGCAGGGTGACCAGATCCGCCGCAATGACGTAAGCCGCCAACTCGCGGCCGAGCGCCAGCACGCGGCCGCCCGCCTCGCTGCCCATGACTTGCCGGCAGGCCACGATCACCTCCTGGCGATAGCGCTCCTCCTGCGTGCGGGCATAGACCAGGGCCTTGGCCAGCACGCCGACGTTGGTGCGGTCGTTTTGATCCGCGAGATTCGGCCGGCCGATTTCCAAATCCGCAGCGGCTTTGAGATTTTCCCACGCCGGGCCGGAAGTGGGCAGTGACGCCAGCTCGGCCGCGCTGATCCAAATGCCGGTTGATTGCGCAGGCAGCCCCGCCGGACTGCTTATTAACGCCAGGCATCCACAAACCAGGCTCAGCAAAAACTGCGCGTGAGAATTCAACGCTTTGATGTACTCCTGCTGAAATTTTGGGGACAGTCAATCAAGAGAACAGAGGCAGCCTTGCGGCAGAGAACCCACAAGACTACAAGCCATGTCAGCCGGATGCGCAGAGGGAGGCGCCATGGGCTTGTCAAATGTCGAGTGAAATAGAGGGAATCAGAACCCGGGCTTCCAGCCCATTGGCACTGACTTTTTGTGCAGGCAAGGAAAGAAGAATGATTGGCAAGAAAACTTCGCAGCTTTATGCTGCTGCGATGAACACTTCTTCGATGATGGCAAACCACATATCTATGACATCCATTTTCTCGTCATTCCTTTTGTGCAAGCAAGCTTATCCTCATCAAACTGCTTGAATCCTCTTGACCAACAAGGACGAATAGTTGGAAAAGCTTCTTGATAGTCAGGCCTTCAATTGTTTTGCCTTGGGGGGGAAAGTTAGTGACAGTGGGCTTCCAGCCTGCCCACGCAGGCGAGCTGGCAGCTTGCGCCCGTAGCCTGTCAACTTGAAAGGTATGGCCATCATCCATGCCATCCTGCAAGGATCTTCTGAAGATTTGAGCACAGTGCCAAGTGCCTCACAAGATTACCATGAAAATGACGTAGCCGCGGCCCCTTGTGGGCCGATGATTCTGCACAAGTCTCAGTACCCCACAAGGGGGCAGGACTACATTTTCTTCACGATGGGGGTTTGAACGAACATGACCGTTCCTGCGGCATGACACTCGGAATCACTTGTACAAATCAAAGTCACAGAGCACCAGAACATCCTTGCGCTGGTGATTGTTTCTCCGGAGAAATGCCAACAGTGTTCACTCTGCCCCGGTGGAAAGCTTGTCCGTGAGGTTGCGGCGGTACCGGTCCACGGTTTTGGCGAAAATGTTGCGGCGCAGGGCGATGGCTTTGGCGTTTTCTCCTGGAGCCGGCAATCGCAAAGCCGCCAGCGCGCGGACACCGAGTATTGCGACCGCACAGCCAGCGGCCCCACAATAAGCGAAACAGGGGGCCACTGATGAACACGGAGACCCACGGATTTCGTGTTTGGGCTTCATCTCTGCCAATCTGTGTCGATCCGTGGCTCAAGCTCTTCCCTCTTCTTGCCGAAGGATCTTTTCCCCACGGACAGACCACAGGCAGCCAGCCCAATGTCACTAACTCTTCAAGAATAGGCAAGACTATTGAAGGCAAAGCCATTCAACAAATTTTTCAACAAGTTGCCTTTATTTGTCAAAATGATTG
>JBBIKM010000086.1:0-24167 GCA_037445455.1 bacterium
TGCCAACCTTGCGCCGCAGCTCAAACACGTTTTTGATCTGGCGGATGTTCGTGCCGTTGATTTTCACTTCGCCCATTACCTGGCTGCCGGCCACAAAGTCGATGGTGCGGTTGATGACCTTGAGCAGCGTGCTCTTGCCGGATTGCGCCGGCCCGATGACGGCCAAAATCTCATTGCGGAAAACATCCAGCGAAATGCCCCGCAGCGCCACGCTCTGGCCGTATTTCACGATGAGATCGGAAATCTCGATTTCTTTGTGACTCGATTCTTGCACTGCGTTTCCTCTCACAATGCCGCCTGCCTAGTGGGGCGGCCGGCAATTCGGAGTGCCGCGCTTGCCACCGGTTTCACCCCGCGGCGGGCACTCGGGCCGGGCGGCAGGAGCGATGTGCCGCGACCGCCGCAGGCAGGCGTCACTCACCATTTCTTGCGGGAACGGAGATAAATGCGCAGGCCAATGGCCAGCGCATTGACCAGCAGCACGGTGCCCAGCAACACCACCGCCGTGCCATAGGGCAGCGCTTTCGGCACGTCCGGCACCTGCGTGGAAATCGTGAACAGGTGCATTGACAAAGCCATGCATTGATCAAACAAATTGTAGGCGAAGAGATCGCCTTCCTTGATGGCTTTGAAGAATACCGCCCCGGTGAACATCACCGGCGCAGTCTCGCCGGCGGCGCGCGAAACCTGCAGAATGATGCCGGTCAAGATGCCGCTGATCGAATTGGGCAGCACGATGTGCCGGATGGTCTGCCAGCGGGTGGCGCCCACGTTCCAACACGCCTCTCGAAAGGCCTTGGGCACCGCCGCCAGCGCCTCCTTGGTGCTGGCGATGATCACGGGCAGCGTCATGATGGCAAGCGTCAACGACGCCGCCAGAATCGAGCGGCCCATGCGCGCAAACAACACGAACGCCCCGAGGCCAAACAGGGCATGCACAATGCTCGGCACGCCGGCAAGATTGACCACCGCGAGATTGACAATGCGGGTGAACCAGTTGTCGCGCGCGTATTCATTGAGATAAACCGCCGCCAGGACGCCGATGGGCGCGGCGATCAGCAGCGAAATGCCGACGAGATAGATGGTGCCCAACAGCGGCGCCCAAATGCCGCCCGCCCGCATCCCGCGCACCGGATTGGAGACCAAAAAGTCGATCGACAAAATCGGCGCCGCCTGGTAGAACAGATAGCCAAGAATCATCAACAACGGCGCAATCATCAGCAGCGTCATGACCAGAAAGACGGACTTGGCCAGCAGCTCGACGCGCTGATTCTTGCGCACCATGGCGGTGGCGGTAAAAGTATGGCGCGGGTCCGGCGCCGCCGCCCGCTCGTTGGCCCCGCCGGAGGGCAGGTGGGCGCCGGCGGCGGAGGCGCGATTGGAAGCCGAGTGTGGTTGTGAAATCATGTTCTCTCCAAAGTGGTGGAGGCCGCCTGCGCGTTGCGTCAAACGGTCAGCAACGGCCGGCCCTGCCAGGCCCGGCCAAATGCCAGCAACACTGCTGTCAGGTAGAGCAGCGCCATTGTGCCAATGGCCACAAGTCGTTGGCTGGTCGTAAACCGGCTGGGCCAGCGGCTGGCGAGCCATCCGAGCAGCGGCAGAATCTGCAGCGCATGCAAACCCGCCCAGTGCGCGATGCGCAAGTCGCCGGCCACCAGGCTCCAGTTGAGAAAAGGCAAGCCAGGGCCGCCATCGGGCATGCCAACCGTGTGCGCGCGATTGAAAATCATCACCATTCCAACCAGACTGCCGAGCAGGAACACCAGAATTCCGGCGCGGATGCCCCAGCGATAAGGGACTGCCACGCTCGAGTGCGAGCGAAAAAACAGCACCAGCAGCAAAACCGCAAGCAGTGTATTGACGAAAATCATGATGCCCATCAGGCTGAAAACCACGGCATCAAAGGGCGTGCTGAGGTTGTAGTGCGAAGGTACGCCGCGCCCCGCCTGCAGCATCAGGCAGGCAATCTCGAAGATCATTGCGGTCGCAACTCCCCAGCGGATCAGTTGTTTCGCCCACCGCGGCCCGGCAAGATAGCCCAACAGCCAGGCAACCGTCCAAACGTAAACCGTGATCGAGAGCGCGAACTTCATGGGTTTGAACCAGGTGTTCACGCCCGCGACCGTACGAGAATCGAACGGCGCCACCGCGAGCATGATCACAAACAGGAACAAGTGCAGCCAGCCGGTGAACACCAGCACGCGATCACGCCGCACGAGTTCGGCTGCCAGTTTGCGCCAGTGCATTGCCAGGTTACTCCACCGTCATTGTTCTCCGCACTGCAAACCGCAGGGCCAGATACCCCAGCAATCCAATGGGGCCGAAAAGAAAGGTCAAAATCAGACACGGCATCACGGCCAGATGAGGCACGCCAAGACGCTGCGCATCGCGCACCTCCCAGCAGCCGACGAACAAATCGAAGGCAAGGTAGTGCAGCCAGCCGGCCAGGAGTATCGGCGGATTTTGAAACAGCCGGGTGACCTCCGCCAGCGAGCCAAAACCGCCTGCGCTCGCGCCAAAATGCCGCAGGATCAAATACAGGTAAATGACGGCCAGGAGCAGTGGCAACACCACCCCGGCAAGGCGCAGCGTCCACTGCCACCGCGGCACCAACAGGAGGAGGAGCCAGCCGGGCAGCACCAGCGCATTACACACGGAGAACAGCGTCTCAACGCTCATGTTCATTTCGCTCCTTACCGGCGGCCGGCAAGCTGCGCTCGCCCCACCGGGCGGTCTCCTGCAACCAGCCTCACTTCCCGCGAATGCCGCGCACCACCAGGTCAGCGACCAGATTGACAACAAAAGTAATCGTGAACAGCAGAATGCCGATGATGAACAACACCTGGTAATGCTCGGAGCCGACCGGCGCTTCACCCAACTCCGCGGCGATGGTCGCGGTCAGGGTGCGCACCGAGTCGAGCAGGCTGGTGGGGAGGTTGACGGCATGGCCGGTGGCCATAAGCACGGCCATGGTTTCACCAACGCCGCGGCCGATGCCGAGCAGCACTGCTGCCAGCAAACCGTTTTTCGCGGCCGGGAGCAGCACGCGAAAGACCAACTGCCAGCGGGTGCAGCCCAGCGCCTGCGCCGCTTCGCGATACGAATCCGGCACCGCTTTCAAAGAATCTTCGCCGATGGAAACAATGATGGGCACGCTCATCAAGGCCAGGATGATGCCGCCGTTCAGCACCGTCAACCCGATGGGCGCGTGAAAGACTTCGATGATGATCGGGTTCATCACGGTCAGGCCGATGAAGCCCCACACCACCGAGGGAATGGCTGCCAGCAGCTCGATCACGACCTTGAGCGTTTCCTTGAGCTTCGCGCCGCAGAATTCTGAAATAAAAATCGCCGCCCCCAAACCAAAGGGTACGGCGATCATCATGGCCAAGGCGGTGACACTGAACGTGCCGGCGATCAACGCCAGCACGCCGTAACGCTTGTTGGCGGCCGAGGTCGGGTACCATTCCGGGCTGGTCAGAAACTCACGCAGGTTCAGCCCTTTGAAAAGATAGCCCGCGCCTTCGCGAAAAACGAAAATGAAGATCAAGGCCACGAAGACGATGGCGCTGATGCCGCAGAACCAAACGACCCCTTCGATGAGGCGTTCGATTAACGTTTCGAAACGGCGGCGGTTTATCATTTAGGGATTCCCTGCGTTTTCACCGGCGGCGTCGTGCGGAATCGGCACGTATCCCGATTCTTCCACCAGTTTCTGGCCGGCTGCTGAGTGAATCCAATCCAAATAGCGCTGCACATGCGGACTCGGTGAGCCGGAGGCATACATATAGAGCGGCCGGGCAATGGGGTAAGTCTGAGCCTGGGTGGTGGCGACCGTCGGCGGATAGGCGGGGTCGCTGGGCGTGCGCTTCACGCGCAACATCTTCACTTCCGGCGTGGCGTAGCCCATGCCGCTGTATCCGATGGCGCAAGGTGTCTTGGCAACCAGTTCAACCACGTCTTTGGAGCCGTTCATGTCCACCGACCCCAGTTTGAAATCCAGCGTCTGGCCTTTGGCGTGGCTGATCGCCTCGCGAAAGTATTCATAGGTGCCGGAATTGGATTGCCGGCTGACGCGGATGATTTCATCCTTGGCACAGGCGGCGTTGTTCACCCCCAGTTGCGACCACTTGGTGATGGTGCCGCCGGCGCCATAGATTTCGGCCAACTGTTCCAGCGTGATCTCTTCCAGCGGATTGTCCTTGTGGACATAGACCGCCAGGGCATCATAGCCGACGATGTATTCCACCGGGACATTGCCGGTATTGCTGCGGGCGCGCTCGCTTTCATCCGCGTGAATCTTGCGGCTGCTGTTCGCCAGATCCACCGTGCCGTTGATGAGTGCGGCAATGCCGGTGCCCGAGCCGCCGCCGGAGACTTCGACCGAAACGGTGGTATCGACCTTGGCGTACACCTCCGCCCAATGCTGCGCCAGGTTGACCATGGTATCGGAGCCGGCGTTTTGAATCGTGAGTTTTTCGACTTTGCTGCCGCCGCCGCCGCAACCCAACAGCGCAACGAGCGCAAGTGCGGCAATCGCAGCCATGTGCCGCCGACCGAATTTCTTGCTTGTCATGTCCTGCACCCTTTCCTTTCAGAAGTTAACATCTGCAACCATTGCCACTCCGCGAGTGCCCGCAACCACACGCCGTGGCGGGTCACCGTTGCTCGTCGCCCAGAATGGCGTGCACGAGATCGCGGATGTGTGTTTCCAGATACTGATAGGCTTTCTCGTGGGCCTGCTGCACCTCCTGCGGCGAGCCGGCAGCATTCGCCGGGTCCGGCACTTCCCACAAGATGCTCACCGTTTTGGTGGGTGGCGGCGGAAACGCCACCTGCGCCGCCTCGGTGAGCGCCACGATCACTTGATAGTGTTCAAGATTGACGATTTGATTGACGTACTTCGAGCCCTGCCGCGACAGATCGAAGCCCTTGCCGGCCATAAACTGCAGCGTGGACTCGGCAATGGGCTTGGGCATGATGCCGGCGCTGCTGAAGATGAACTTGGAAATGCCCAGGCGGTTGCCGATCGCCTCCGCCATTTGGCTCAGACTGGAGTTGCTTTCGTCGACGAACAGCACGCGAAAGACTTCCACGCCCTTGTGCTTGATGTATTTGCCGGTGCACATGTACAGCACTTCTTCACAGATGTTGCAGGATTGATCGGCCACGCGCTCGAAGCGGCTGGCGATCAACATCAACGGCGCGAGCGCCTCCAGCGGCAGCTCGCCCTTCTCGCGCAGATGCACCAGTTCGGAATTGATGGCGTTGCGGATGCCGTCCACCCGGTCTTCCATCTCCAGCGTGGCCAGCGCCAGCTCCTGGTTCTGGTCAATGAAGGCCTGCATGGCGTTGCGCAACATCGGAATGGCGATGTTGGCGATTTCGACGAAGCGGGCATAGGAGGGTTGCGGCGACAGCGCGCTGATGGTGAGAAATTGCCGCGCGATGCTCTCGGCATAATCGCCGATGCGCTCCAGCTCATTGTTGATCTTGATCACGGCGTAGACGAAGCGCAGTTGCCCCGCCACCGGCTGCTGCCGCACCAGAAACTCCAGACAGAGGCGATCAAGCTCCTTTTCCATCTCGTCGATGTGCTGATCGCGCAGGATCACCGAGTAGGCGATTTGCCGGTTGTGCTCGACCAGCGCCTGCAGACTCGATTTGAGCGCGTGCTCGGCGAGATTGGACATTTCGATTACTTTGCGGCGAATCAAGTCCATATCACGTTGCAGGCTGATTTCATAATGGGGATTCATTTCCTCTTCTCCTTGTGCCCGGACGATGGAATTGGCGTGACCGCGAGGTCAAACGGGCCGGCGGCGGCGGGGTCTCACCAGCCGAAAAGACGCCGGCTGCTGATCGCGCAGCGGCGGCTGTCCAAATCGGCGAAGTATATGTGAAAAATCCGTCAAAGAGTCAAGCCGAATTCAGGACTGGCTCAGGCTTCGGAGAAGGTGACGCAGGCTGATATCCCGGCGGCGCTCAAGTGGTGTGTTTGATGGTGCGCGCTTCCACCATGTAAACCACCTCCTCTGCGATGTTGGTGGACAAGTCCGCAATACGTTCGAGATTCTTGCTGACCAAGATCAGCGGCAAACCGGCAGCGATGCTGCGCGCATTGCCGGCCATCTGCGCAACCAGCGCGCCCAGAATGTGCTGGTTCATGGCGTCCGCTTCGTCATCCCGCTGGCACACCGACACCGCGACCGCAGCCTCGCGATGCACGAAGGCATCAATGGCGTCGCGTACCATGCGCTGCACCAGCTCCGCCAGTTGCGGAATCTCGGCCGGCAGCGCCAGCTCCGGCTCCTGCAGCAGCGCCAGCGTATTGCCCGCAATGTTCACCGCGTGATCGCCGATGCGTTCGAGATCATTGTTGATCTTCAAGGCAGACACCACCACCCGCAGCTCACTCGCCTCCAGTTGCCGGCGGGAGAGCAGACTGACGCACAACTCTTCGATCGCAAGCTCGCGCCGGTCCAGCCGCAAATCCTCCGCAATGACTTTCTGCGCCAGGGCCGCATCGCGGTTTGTGAGCGCCTGAATCGACAGTTCCACCGCTTTTTCCGCCAGCGAAGCCAGATACAACAATTCGCTGGGCAGGCCGGCCAGCTCCTCGACAAAATTATGGCGCATGGTAGCTCTTTGCCTGATGCGGGCACGCGCCCGCAGAGAGCGCCTGCCCTTTTGCCCGCCGCCCTCGTCCGAGTTTCTGCCCGGCAATCGATGGTCGCAATCTCACCTGACCGCGACGTGAATTTTTCGTTGAGAAAACACTAAAAAGTAAAATTTATCTGTGAGCGCACTTGCAGCACCGTCTCCCCACCGGCCGGCAAAGGTTTGTCCACTTCACCGTTGATCTGCAGCCGGCTGGATTTGCCGAAAGAAATCCCGGGACCAAAGCGCAGCAGCAGCGACTCATCCTCCTGCCGGTCATCCGGTTCGAGATAACAAACACTCGCGGCCAACTCGATCGCATCCAGGCCGCCCAGGCTGGTGAGGGCATGGTGCAGCTTGGCGGTCCAGCGCCCGCTGAGATCCGCCAGAAGAAAATCCCCCGCTGTACCGCCCGGCTGCTCACGCACCAGCTTGCCGATGGCCACCCCGCCCTCAATATCGAATTGCATGTGCGTGCTGCTGTGCAGATGGAGGCCCAGGTCCGGTGCGAGCAGTGTCTGCGTGCCGGCAAAGACCAGTGCCCCCGCCGGGTTTTGCGCGATTCGGGTCACCCGGTTGGCCGCTGCTGAAATACCGAGTTGTACGTGCTCGCCGACAGGCAAACTGAGGCGGCCGGTGATCAGCTTGCCGCTGTTCACAAAGTCGTTCTGCGGCCGGCCGGCATCTTCGCGAATGCCCTCGCCCGCGCCATTGGAGAGGTTCACGGCCATTTGCAGCCCGCGTTCCGGCCGCCGGCCGAATTCCACGCCGATCTGGCGCGCGGAAAAATTGTTCTCCACTAGAAACTCCGCGGCTGCACTGCGCTCGATGAGCAGGAGATTGGTGGAAGAGCGCAGCTCTTCCCGCCACACCGGCACTTTGAACTGGCCAAAGCGCAGGTAGAAGCTGTTTGCCAGTTTGATGCGGCCCTCGGCATCCTTCAGGCGCGGACTGTTGTCACGCACTTCGATTTGCAGCGTGCTTTCGACAAAGGCGTTGACTTTGCCACGCGCCGAGAGACGAACACGCCGCATGCGAAAACCATTGTTGGTCACCAGCCCATCGCCGGTGCGATCGGGATCATACAAGTGCTGCAACTGAATGGAGCCGGCAAGCTCCCAGGATTCGGCGTTGCGGGATTTGACTTCTTGCGGGAAAATGGAAGTGGAAAAAATCAGAACGCATAATCCGGCTGAAAAGCAGACACCGGTGCGTTGCCTCATATTTCCTCCCTGCCTAAGTTTGCTGTGCGCACAAGCACGGACCGCGTGGATTGAGAGACGGCATCAAGCCGCGTGCCTTCGCTTGCCGGCGGTCACCCGGCGGCCGCCGTGGCTGCAACGAGTCGAACGCCGGCAAACTGGCGGTCGCGCCTCGCGCCGGATGACACCAACGGCAGCAAAGTATTAAGAAAATGATAATGCAGTGTTATGGCAAGGTAAAGAATATGTTAAGAAATGACCGCGCTTCGTCCTCGTGCCCATCCGCCAGCCTTAATCCTTGCTGAGCTTGCGCTTGAGCGAAAAGCTGAATACCGAACCTTTGCCTACTTCACTCTTGACCTGCACGCTGCTGCCGTGCGCTTCCACGATGTGCTTGACGATGGCCAACCCCAGGCCGGTGCCGCCCACGTCGCGTGAGCGTTCGCGGTCCACGCGATAGAAGCGCTCGAAGATGCGGGGCAAGTGTTCAGGCGGAATGCCGCGGCCGGTATCGGCAACATAGATCTCTACTTCCTTTTTATTGAGATGATAGCCGAGCTCGACCCGTCCGCCGGGCACGTTGTATTTGATGGCATTGCTGGCCAGATTGGTGATCACCTGTGTCAAGCGTTCGCGATCACCCAGGGCGATCACCGAGCCCAACGGCTCGCCGTTCTGCAGATTGATCGTGACGTCGTACTGGCTGGCCTGATTTTGCAGATCCGGCATCTGCCGTGCCAGCCACTCCGCCACGTCGAAATAGCGGAAGCTCATTTTCATCTCCCCGGATTCGATGCGCGAGATGTCAATGAGATCGGTGAGCAAGTTGTTCAACCGGCCGGCCTGGCGATAGGCTTTTTCGATGAACATGCGCTGCGTTTGCACCTCGGTCACGTTGCCGTACAGCAGGGTTTCGAGATAACCCTGCAGCGCAAAAATCGGGGTGCGCAGCTCATGCGAAACATTGCCGAGAAACTGCGTGCGCATGTTCTCGAGCTTGTGCATCTGCTTCAAATCCTCGCGCAGCTTGGCCAGCATTTCGTTGAGCAAATCCGCCAGATCGCCAATTTCATCATTGGAGGTGCGCTCAAAGTGTGCGTCCAAATCGCCCATTTTCACCGAATCGGCGCTTTCCGCGAGTTTGAGAATGGGATTGGTCAGACGCCGCGCCACCCAGTAACCCGCCGCCGCGGTGAGCAGCAGGGCCATGCCGCCGCCTGCCAGGATTTGCCAGCGCAGTTCGCGCACCGCCGCATCGATTTCCGTGAGGGGCACGGCCAGACGCAGGTAGGCCACCTGCGAGAGCAATCCGGTTCGGGCCAGTGCCGGCGGGACCGGCCTGGCGACATAGAACAGACGGGTGTGGGTGGTGCTGCTGCGGCGCTCGGCGCGGCCCACGCCGGTGGCGCGCGCTTGCTCCACCTCCGGACGGCCGAGATGGTTTTCCAAGCTGCGCAGAGAATCGCGTGCCACCTGTGAATCAAAGCGCACCACGCCGGCCGAATCGATCAGGGTGAGCCGAATGGCGCCGGCCGCGGCATATGCCACCAGCTCCTGGTAGTTCAGGCCTCCGGACGCCTCGCGGAACGCGCCGTGCGCCAGCAGAAATTCGATTTCGTCGAGTTGAATCTGCAACTGGCGAAACAACCGATCGGTGTAATACTGCTGCAGCTCGAAATGGATGTTCACGCCGGCGGCAGCAGTGACCAGCGCCAGCAGGGCGAGGTGGGTGAGGAACAGCTTTTTGCGCAGGGAGATCTTCATATCAGCCTGAAGGCCGCGGGCCAGCCACTTCTTACCGGAAACGAAGCCGCCAACACGCGACCGCCTCAGCTCTCCGCCTTCATGCGATAGCCGACGCCCTTGATGGTTTCGATCAAGTGCATGTTCTTTTCGCCGAGCTTTTCGCGAATCTTGCGGATGTGCACGTCGATGGTGCGGTCGATCACCACCACGTTGTCGCCCCAGATTTCGTTGAGCAGCGTTTCGCGCGTGATGACACGGCCCGGCCGTTCCGCGAGAAACACCAGCACCTCGAATTCTTTTTTCGTGAACGGCACCTCGCGGCCTTCGACGCGCACGGAATAGTTGAGCGTGTTGATCTGCACCTCGCCGAAATGCAGCACCTCCTGCTGCCCGGCAGCAGCGGGCAGCGTGCGGCGCAGCGCCATCTTAACGCGCGCCAGCAGTTTGCGAATGCTGATCGGCTTGATGATGTAGTCATCCGCGCCCAGCTCGATGCCCACCACCTCGTCAATCTCGCTGGAGCGGGCGGTCAGGAAGATCACCGGGATGTGCTGCGTCTCCGGGCTTTGGCGCAACTCGCGCATTACCTGCCAGCCGTCCTTGCCGGGCAGCATCACGTCCAGGATGATCAAATCCGGCAGCGCGCTGTGCGCCACAGTAAGCGCCTGCACACCGTCGCGCGCCAGCAGCGTGGTATAGCCCTCCGCTTCGAGATTGTACTTGATCAAATCGAGAATGTCCTGCTCATCATCGACAATCAAGATTTGCTTTGACATGGTGCCCTCGACTCAATTGTTGATCCTGCGGCGATACTCGTCATACAGAATGTGAATCAGCCCGTCGGACAAGCCCACTTGCGGGACGTGGATTTCCGGGATGCCGGCCCATTTCATGATCGCCAGATAAATCCGGCCGGCGGGAATGATGACGTCGGCGCGATCGGGTTTCAACCCCACCTGCGCGATCCGCTCGGCCAGCGAGTGAGACTTCAGCCAGGAGTAGAGCGCGCGCAGCTTCTTGTAGGAAAGCGGCTTGCCCTCGCGCTGCTCTGCCAGGCTGAAATACTTGTTGATGTTGCCGCCGGTGCCGATCGCCGCCAGCGGCTGGTGCCCCGCAGCCAGGGTCTTGACCCAGCCCTTGAGCGCCTGCCAGGAGGTCGTGGAGACCAGATCGCCGAGCATGCGCACCGTGCCGATGTCGAACGAGGCCGAAGCCACGACCCGATTCTCCGCAAACAGCGTCAACTCGGTGCTGCCACCCCCAACGTCGATGTAGAGATAGGCAGTGCCTGCCTCCAGGTTTTCCGCCACGTGGTTGGAATAGATTACTTCGGCTTCCCGCTTGCCTGTGATGATTTCCACTGCAATGCCGGTTTCCGCCTCAATGCGCGCACAAATCTCCCTGCCGTTGGCCGCCTCGCGCATGGCGGAAGTCGCGCAGGCACGGTAGGCCAGCGGCCGTTGCGTTTCGAGCAGATACTTGAACGCGATCATGGTTTTGACCAGATCATCGGCTTTCTCCTCCGACAAGCGGCCGTGCGCAAACACCTCCGTGCCCAGGCGCAGCGGCACGCGCAGGAGAGATTCCTTCTGTACCACCGGTTGAGCGCCGTCGGCCACGACGTTGGCAAAAAGCAGGCGCACGGCATTGGAGCCGATATCGATGGCGGCGAATTTCAACAGTTGTCCTGGCATTCTGAAACCACTCGTTGCAGAACCCAACGCGCCAGGCCAGATGAGAATCACCTGCGCGCGCGGTATTGCTTGCTCGTTCACTCCGCGCGCCGGGGCGCGCGGCCACTATTGCGGGCTGGCCAGTTTAGTGATTTTTTTGGTCAAATGAAATACGGCGACGCACAGACGCTTTTGAGATTTGGCGCGGAAATCTTGCGCCGGCGCATGTCACAGACTGTTCGAATAACGCCAAAATCAGCGGCAGCGTGACAGGCGCGCCGGCAAATTGCACACCTGGCACCACGCATTTATGAAACTCAGATGAACGCAAAATTAAGAAATGATTAACCATGGGTAAAATGTCCTTCCGCACGACAGCAGGCTGCGTGCACTTGTCCGCGCCGGAAGGGGCGCTCAGGCGGCGACTGCGCAGCAGTTCACGCTTTCTTCATCTCCCTTTTATTCCCCCATGATCTGACGCGATTATCTTCAGCCATGACGGCCAATGGAATTGACCGCAGTCGGACAACCCCATCGCGCCTTGCCGAAAGGCATACTCTGGCAGCACGCACCTCGCCACCTCCGCAGTCTCGTGATTTCTTGCCGCTGTTTCCGGATGAGTTCCATCAGAAAATGACCCAACCTCCACTGGGCCGGGGTTTCCAAAAAATTCGGCTGTCGTGGAAACCCTCAGGCTTTTGCGGCAACGGCCAGGCTGTTGCAGGAGCATGTTCTCAAAATCAGCGCTTTCGGTTGGATGCGAACCAGTCTTCCAAGGAGAGTACCAATGACCATGGCTGCGATGCACACCCGGCTGGATGAGAGCCATCCCCACTCGGCGCTGTCACCTGTGGCCCGCTTCGAAATCGTGGGCGCGGAAGCGTGCGCCTGCGGCAGGATCGTGCTGCAGGGCGCCATCACCGCGGAAAGCGCCGCGGCACTGCGGGGCTTCCTTCAGAAAGTCACGGTTTCTCCGGTGGCGCAGTGGACCATCGACATGCGGGGCCTGGTGCTGCTGAGCGCCGCGGGCCTGTACCATCTCGCCCGGTTTGCCAATGCGCGCCGCCGGCAGGGAGCGGCTTTACAGGTGGTGGGCATTCATGAAAACGTTTATGCAACGCTGCTCGATCTGAACCTGCTCGGCCTGTTTGCCTGGACGGATTGAGGCCGGGTCACAGCCAAAGGAGATGCGCCATGAAGGTCGCGCTCGAAGTGAGTTGCGATCCCCAAGCCGAAGACATTGCCATTGCCGTCGCGGATGATCTCGCCCTGGCCGCGCTGCTGCTGGTAACGAGTGACCCTCAACAGGCGCTGGCGAGCAAGCTGGGGCTTGAATCACAAGGCTACTACGTGGTATGCGCCCGCCTGGCTGGGGAGGCGCTGCAATTGCTGCAGCGGATACCCTTCGACCTGGTGATTGTCGATGCGATTTTGCCCGATATGCACGGCCTTGACTTGATCGGCAAAATCGCGGAGTGGGACGCGCACCTGCCCATCATTCTCAATTCAGACAAGCATGATGTCACCAGCAACTTTCGTTACTGGGCTGCCGATGCAGTTGTCGATCAATCCGGCGACCGCCGTCCATTGCTTCACGATGTGAAGAGCCTGCTGCAGAACCGCGGGCCGGCATGCTGAGTCGAGGTCGGATACGTCACGGCCCGGCCTGGGGCGTTCCGGTGCTGCCCCCTCCCTGCCCCCGGCCCTGCAGTCCCTCAAGTCGATTAACAGTCTTTTAATTTGACATTCATTCCCCCTTAATTTTTGCGCGGTATACTGCCTGCGGGTAAGCCCGAAGCCAAGCTTGCCCGCAAGCCTCATAATGAAAGGAGAGAGTATGACCACGCAAAAGTCGTTCATCATCGGCGCCGTGCTGTTCGCCGCTGCGCTTGGGCTGGCCACCCCGGGGAGCACGGCCGGCCCCGCCACCGGCAAAATCACAGGCAAGGCGGTCGACGCCCAAACCGGGGAAGCCCTCCCGGGAGTAAACGTTCTGATCGAAGGCACGATGCTGGGAGCGGCGACTGATATTGACGGGCGTTATTCGATCAATACTGTGCCGCCGGGCACATACACTGTTGTGGCCTCGCTGATTGGGTATGCGCGACTGCGTGTGACCAGCGTCACGGTATCCGACAACGGGATTGCCGTGCTTGATTTTGCATTGAAAACAGAATTGCTGCAGCAGGAGGAAGTGGTGGTGGAGGCGCAAGCCTTGCAGAATACCGAAGCCTCCCTGCTGAAGAATCGGCAAAAATCTGCCGCGGTAAGCGACGCCATCAGCGCCGAGGCCATTTCACGCTCCGGCAGCGGCAGTGCGGCAGAGGCGATGGAGCAGGTGACGGGCGCTTCGATCGTGGATGGCAAATACGTCTACGTGCGCGGCCTGGGTGATCGCTACATGAACACGCAACTCAACGGCGTGACGCTGCCCAGCGCCAATCCTGACCGCAACACGGTTGCCCTCGATTTGTTTCCCAGCAAATTGCTCGACAACATCGTTACCGTGAAAACCTTCACGCCCGACAAGCCCGGCAGTTTCACGGGCGGCACGGTTGATATCGCCACGCGTTCTTATCCCGAATCGTTTTCCTTCACGGTATCCACCTCGACTTCGTTCAACACACAAACCAGCTTCAAAGACAACTTCCTCACCTATGCCGGCGGCAGCAAAGATTGGCTCGGCTTTGATGACGGCACCCGCGATCTGCCGGCGTTGCTTGCCGATCCGAATACCGTGATTCCGAGTATCGGGACGGCATTCAACAACGCGCAGCAGGCTTATGCGCTGGATCGCGCTTCGAAGGCCTTTTCTTCACAGCTTGCGCCGACGATGAAATCCGCGCCCATCGATCAAAGCTATTCGTTTTCCGTCGGTGATCAAGTGACGCTGTTGGGCCGCCCCCTGGGCTTCCTGGGCAGTTTGAGTTACAGCCGTGCACTCTCTTCTTATCGCGGCGGCACCACCGCGCAATATCAACTCTCGGGTAAGGTTGCTGAAGTCAACGAGCTGAATAATCTCTACCTGCTTTCGGATAATCGCAGCGCCGATGAAGTGTTGTGGGGCGGCCTGCTGTCACTTTCCTATAAACCGTCCCGGCATCATGAGTTGTCAGGCAACTTCATGTACAATCGCAGCGGCGAATCCGTGGCGCGTTACCAGATGGGGCCGATGCCGCGCGATCTTGCCGCCGGAACGTTCTATGAAACGCGGGTGTTGCAGTACACCGAGCGCAAATTGGGTTCCGCCCAGATAAGCGGTTCTCATTTTCTGTCGGGCCTGGCCGGCATGCGTCTCGAGTGGACCAGTTCGCTGACCAACACGGCGCAGGATGAACCCGACTTGCGTTATTTCAGCAATGACTTCACTCCCCTCGAGCGCAACGGTGCGGTGCAAACGTTCTATTCGATCTCGCCTTCGAACTATTCCCGCCCGGTGCATTATTACCGCAATTTGGATGAGCAACAGTGGGAATCGAAGCTCACCGCGACGATGCCATTCAAACAGTGGCGCGGGCTGCAGGCCAATTTCAAGTTTGGCGGCTTGCACAGCACGAAGGATCGCCTTTTCCGTGAACGGCGCTTCGAGTTTCATCAGTCCTCCTCGGCGCGCTACACCGGCGATCCCTTCAGCTTCTTTTCCGCTTCGATGCTCGGCATTGTGGACAGCAGCGGCGGCCGCTATCGCTTCGGAAACTATATCGTCGACGGCAGCCAGTTGGCCAACAACTACGACGGCGACCAAACCATCACGGCATTCTTTGGCATGCTTGATTTGCCGCTGTTCCACAAGCTGCGGCTGATCGGCGGTGTGCGCTTCGAAACCACGGACATAAACGTTGTCAGCCGGGACCCGCAAAAGCCGCGGGGCAGGCTGGAAACCGAGGATTTTCTGCCGTCGATCAATTTTGTGTATGAGCTGCAATCGAACATGAACGTGCGCGCCGCCTACGGCAAGACCCTGGCGCGTCCCACGTTCCGCGAACTGGCGCCCTTCGCCTCGTTTGACTTCGTCGGCGATTTCATCTTTGTCGGCAATCCCAATCTCAAGCGCACGCTGGTTGACAACTATGACGCGCGCTGGGAATGGTTTGCGCGGCCCGGCGAAATTTACGCCGTCAGCGGTTTCTACAAGCGCTTTGCCAGTCCCATCGAGCGCGCCATCGTGTCCAATAACAATCAAGGCCAGTTCCAAAATGTGCCGGAAGCCGTGGTGTACGGCGCCGAGTTCGAAGTGCGCCAACGCCTGGATCGCATTGCCCCGGCGTTGAGAAATTTTCAGATCGGCGGCAATCTCACGCTGGTGCATTCGAAAGTCGATATTCCCGCCAAGGAGCTGGCGACCCTGCGCGAGCTTGACCCGCAGGCCAGCGGCACCCGCGAGTTGCAAGGCCAGTCGCCTTATCTGCTGAATGTGGACTTGTCTTATGACAACATTACCAGCGGCACCTCGGCGGGACTTTATTACAACCTCTTCGGCGAACGCCTCTCGGAGGTCAGTCTGGGCGGCACGCCGAACATCTATGAACAGCCGCGCGGCACGCTTGATTTAACGGCTTCCCAGCGCGTGTGGAGCGGCTTGACGATCAAAGCCTCTGGAAAGAACCTGCTCGATACCAGCATCCGCAAAGTGCATCACTACAAAGAAGTCGATTACGTATCACGTGAACACACGCTGGGACGGACGTACTCCCTCGGCTTGACCTACAACATCGAGTAGGACACAGGTCGTTTTGCGCATCTTCATCGGCCTCCCTCGCGAATTGCCGACACCACGATTGCAACATGTCCTGCTTTTCACGGGCTTCCTTTCTAGAGGCGATGGGCTTGGGGTCTGGTGTGAAATTCGCACCACGACCCCGGCCCTCATAATCGCCGGCAATCCGGCATCATGACGAAAGAAGCTTCCTTATGAAAATCTTCTCTCTCATCCTGACGGGCGCCTTGTTCGCCGCCACCATGACGCCGGCGCAGCAAGCATTGACCAAACAGAAGTGTGCCCTGGTTTTCCCCGACGCTGACGCGTGCACCAACGTGCGCGTTTCCGGCGACCAGCTTCTTGGCGAGGTCTGGGATCGGGGCTATGCTCCCGGTGAAGAGAAATTCCTGGGACACGTTATACTCAGGACGGTGACGATTGAGGGCAAAGCATCCGATCTGCTGGTTGGCATCACCGCCGCCGGTGTAATCACGAAAGTCGCGCTCGAAAACGCGCCTGACCTTGCGCCGGAATTTCTCGCACAATTCAACGGCAAGAAAGCCGGCGACGAGTTTGCGCTGGCCCGCCAGCCCGAGGACTTGCTCTACGTGCCCGCGATGATCAAAGCCATGAAAGGCAAATTGGAATTGTCCGAAACCATTGCCCGGACCATCCAGGAGATGTTGCTCACAGCCCGGCAAATGTCGCTCCCGGATACTCGCTCATAATTCATCTTCTTCATTAACTCGCTAGGGAGGTGTTACATGCTTCGCAAGTTTACTCTGCTGTTCTTGTGGTTGCCGATTCTGGTGCTGGCGCAGAATCGCCCGATCGTCAATGTTTTTGATGCTGACATCGGCCCGAGCCAGAACGTGACCTGGACGGCGGACAAGGTTTATCTGTTGAACGGCTTTGTGTTTGTGGAAGAGGGGGCGACCTTGACGATCGAAGCGGGCACAGTGATCAAAGGCAAGCCGGGCCAGGGTGAGAACGCCAGCGCGTTGGTCATCACGCGCGGGGCCAGGATTTTTGCGAATGGCACGGCAACGAATCCGATCATCTTCACCGCGGAAGCGGATGATGTCAACGATCTCAACGATCTGCCGCTGGACGCCCGCGGTTTGTGGGGCGGTGTGATCATTCTCGGCAAGGCAGTGATCAACGTGGCGGGCGGGGAGGAGAACATCGAAGGCATTCCCACGACCGAAACGCGCGCCATTTACGGCGGCTCGGATGACGACGACAATTCCGGTGTGTTCCGCTATGTTTCGATCCGCCACGGCGGCACGAACATCGGTGCCAACAACGAGATCAATGGCTTGACCATGGGCGCGGTGGGCCGCGGCACCACGATTGAGTTTGTGGAAGTGATCAACAATGCCGACGACGGCTATGAATGGTTCGGCGGCACGGTGAACACCCGCTATTTGGTGAGCGCCTTCAATGACGATGATGGCTTTGATTATGATGAAGGCTGGCGCGGAAAAAATCAGTTCTGGTTCCTGTTGCAAGATCCGCTGCAGGCGGGTTCGGGCGGCGAGCATGACGGCGGCACCACGCCGGAGGACGGCCAGCCTTATTCCATTCCGGTGGTCTACAATGCGACCTACATCGGCTCGGGTGCGTCTTCGACAAATGCACGCAATGATTTTGCCTTGAACATTCGCGACAATGCCGGCGGCAAATATTACAACAGCATCTTCACGGATTTCTTTGGCCGCGCGGTGCAGATTGAAGATTTGGCCAGCGGCGAGGACAGTCGGGCGCGCCTGGAGGCCGGCGATCTGGTGCTGCAAAACAATCTCTGGTTTGGATTCGGCGCGGGTGCTACCGTGGATCAATACATTGCGCAGGATTTTGTGCGCGCCTATGTGACCAACCCGGCCAACAACAATCGCTTCGTCGATCCGCAACTGCGCGGCATCAGCCGCACCACCGATGGCGGACTTGATCCGCGTCCTGCCAGCGGCAGCCCCGCGCTTACCGGCGCAGCGCCTGCCCCGAATGACGGCTTCTTTGTCGCCGCGAATTATCTCGGCGCGTTCGGCAATGTCAACTGGGCGGCAGATTGGACGCTGCTCTCTGCGCTTGGCATCTTGACCTCGGACGGCGGCGGCGAACCGACGAAGGTGGAGGAGATCAAGACCTCTGCTCAAGTCCCCGGTGATTTCGCTTTGAGCCAGAATTATCCTAATCCGTTCAACCCCTCCACCAAGATTGAGTATGCCGTAACCAAAACCGGCTTGGTGAGACTCGCAGTTTACAATGTTATCGGCCAAAAAGTGGCAACACTGGTTGACGGTGTGAGAACGCCCGGCAGCTACACTGTGACATGGGAGGCTTCGAATCTTGCGAGCGGTGTCTATGTGTATCGTCTTGAGGCCGGCGGGCAGGTTCACACGCGCAAGATGTTGCTGGCACGATGACCGCCGCCCGCACCTTGCTTTGCAGAGCAGTTCGTTGCATGCCGGACAGACAGAGAGGTCTGGGCAGGTGACGGCCCTGCCATTCACAGATTCCTCTCATTCTCCGGTCATTTTATTCTTGAGGAGTTGACTCATGAAAGTGAAAATCTTGTTACTGGCACTGGCGATCCCCCTCGCCCTGGCCGCAGCGATTCCTGCGCCGCAGAAACGACCGGCGCTGACCCTGGAAGACTGTGCGCTGATCTTTCCGCAATCCAATTCCTGCGAGAAAATGCGCGTGCTGGAATCCGGCGCATTGTTCGGCGAGGCGTGGGAGAATGCGCTGGAGGGCGCCGACGCATTTCTGGGTTATGTTTTTCTCGCGCCGATGATGCACGCAGGCAGAACCCTTGATCTGATCGTGGGCGTGAACCAGTCCGGCATCATTCAAGGCGTCAAGGTGAGAGGCGCCGATGACGTGACGGAGGAATTTCTCGCACAGTTCAAAGGCCGGACGGCGGAGAATGACTTTCGCGTGGCGGGCACGGCCGAAGACCTCATGTACGTTCCGCTCAAAATCAAAGCCATGCGTGAAGACATCCCCCTTTCCGCGAGCATAGCGCAGAGCGTGAAAGACATCGCAGCCCTGGCGCAAGTGGTGCTCAAGAAATAGGCTTGTTCCTTGTCTCTCCCACCTTCCATGGTGGCATGCCCGGGTTCGCGGTCTGGAACACGGGCATTTTGTTTTTTCCGTACGACTCTGACACAGGACAACGGCGCGCCAATGTCGGCGGCTATGGAGAAGTAGTTGTTCACCTCACACGCGGGTTGGCAGGGATTGTCCTTATTTTCTGCTCTTGAGGTCGGGGAAACAGTGGCAGTCCGGAAATGAAGAAACCACCCGGCCGCCTGGCCCTGAAGCGTGTTAAGGTCGAATAAAGACCGCTGCTGTTCATGGCGAAGCGCCCTGGCAATGCTGTTGTTGGTCGGACACTAGATGTAGAAGAACGGACTTGGTATTTTCCAATTGACATCATCTCCAAATGCTCCCCAGCCGTCCTCGCTGTTGGGCGGCATGGCTTTGAGAATCATCAAGGCCAGGCCGCTTTACACCGGTTCAAAAACCCGTACCATGCCTGTCGCCGTCGAACTCTCATAGCCTTCGGTCTCAAAGTTGTATCTTGGCAAATCGGGAGAGTCTGGCGCATCGTCCCCGAGCAAGAATCGCTCTTGCGTTTCAAAGCGTGACAACGGGTTGTGGCTTTGCTTTATACCTTCACTAACCTCACCCTCGTATCATAAAAACTCACACTCCCGCCCACCGGATCGATCAGGCACGTGTTCTTCAAATAATCATCCAGCCCCGTGAGATAGAAAATATTGTTTGCAGGCTTGCTCCTGGAAGAAAGTTAAAACCATTGGGGCAGAGGTGTTGGGCATATTATCTCACGGGGTCGCCTTTGACGATCTTGCCGTCGATGCGCACGTCGGATGAGCCATAAGCCCAATGGCCTTTGCCGAGCGAAAACGCAATGACCCCGTGAGATAATGATCGAGATACATTCCCAAACTGGTTTGTTTCTCTTTATCTCACGGGGTGACGCCGGGCCGGATGCCTTCGATGACTTTCACTTCGCCAGTCATCGGCTTGAGCGTGCCGTTCCGCAAATCCCACATGCCGTCGGGGTTCGATTACGAATTGTTACAGACTCGATCCATCATGACATCAATACCGTATTGCAGCATACGCAAACCTTGTTTTCTGTTCGTACAGTTTAGAGCAATAACACCAAAAATCTCCATTTGTTATGAAGCAAAAATGCAGACTGATTAAAAAATCTGTCGGGTAAAAACATGGATGCAAGGACGCTGGTGCGGCTCAAGTCTGATCCGGGCAAAAAAGGCTTTAAGACTGGCGAGATCAAAATCACAGCAGATCGGAAACTCATTCAAGTGCACTTTCCCAATAACACGGAATACATCCCCGAGGATCAACTTGAAATCCTGCCACTTCGTGAGTACCCGCTTGACCTTCTGAAAGAAGGAAAATTGAGTTTGGCCAAAGATCTGCGCCGGATCATCACCCATGTCCGGTTGAGTGGCCGGTTGGCCAATCTCATCTATAGCATGGAAATCAGCAACACGGATTTCTATGCCTACCAGTTCAAACCCATTCTGAAACTTTTGAACTCTGCAACCAATGGCATCCTGATCGCCGATGAAGTCGGTCTCGGCAAAACGATCGAATCGGGGCTCATTTGGACCGAATTGCGGATGCGTTATGATTTCAGGCGCCTGTTCGTGCTCTGTCCGGCGGTGCTGCGGGAAAAATGGCGCTTGGAACTGCGGCAGCGCTTTGGCATCGAGGCCAAGATACTTGATGCCACGGAAGCCTTGCCGGCGTTGGCGAATGCGCGCCAGGAAGGACATTATGCCTCGTTCGCCATCATTGCCAGTATGCAAGGGCTCAGGCCGCGAAAAGGATGGGACCGCGAGGAAAGCGGTGACGGCAGTCCCTCGTCTGAGTTTTGTCGCTTTCTTGCCGAACAGGAGCACGATCAACCGCTCATCGATGTTCTCATCATTGACGAAGCGCATTATCTGCGCAACCCCGAAAGCAAGACCGCGGCGCTGGGAAGGCTCCTGCGTGGCGTTTCAGATTATACCATTTTGCTCTCCGCAACTCCGGTGCATCTTCGCAGTCATGACCTGTATCAGCTCCTGAATCTTGTTGATGAAGATACCTTCAACCATCCGGCGCAATTTGAAAACATTCTCAGTGCCAATGCTCCTCTGACCCGCGCGCGAGACCGGGTGCTGCTGAAAAAAGTCGTGCGCCGGGAACTCTTGCAACTTCTCAATCAGGCCAAAGAGCATCCTCTTCTTACAGAAAATCGGCAATTGCGGGCGTTGATTGCGGCGCCACCCACCGATGCGGAGCTATGTGATCCGGAAAGGCGAAGTGCGCTGGCGCATCGACTGGATACGATAAACATCCTCGGCCATGCCGTTACGCGTACACGCAAAAGGGAAGTCACGGAATGGCGCGTGCTGCGCGAGCCCTTTGCCGAGAAAATTCCGCTCTCCCCTCCGGAATCGGCGTTTTATGAAAAGGTCACCCATCTCGTTCGTGAATTCTGTGCGAAATATGACCGGCATGAGGGCTTCCTGCTCGTCACTCCACAACTGCAGATGTGCAGCTCGATGCCGGCAGCCTTGCGGGAATGGCAGAGGCGAAAAAACGAGTTTCTCTCCCGCCTCAGAGACGATGAGGATTTCGACCCGGAAAAGGACATCACGGTCGGGCCGCTGGTGTTCGAAATCATCAGCCAAGCCGGCAAATTGGGTCGCGTCGATGAGCTTGAAGCTCACGATTCAAAATTTGCCCGGCTGCGGGAGGTTTTAACCAACATACTAGATGAAAACCCAGATGAGAAAATCATCGTTTTCTCGCGCTTTTGCGCCACGCTCGAATATCTGAATGAGCGGCTGAGAAATATCGGCATGGCGACCACATTGATGATGGGAGGCAAGGAATTCGACAAAGATGCCATCGTGAAAGATTTCGCCCGGCCGGAGGGACCGAGTGTGTTGCTTTCGTCCGAGGTCGGCAGCGAGGGCATCGACTTGCAGTTCTGCCGCATCATTGTCAATTACGACCTGCCCTGGAATCCAATGAAGATCGAGCAAAGAATCGGCCGCGTCGATCGATTGGGGCAAAAAGCGGAGAAAGTTCTCATTTGGAATTTGTTTTACAAAGACACCATCGACGGCCGCATCCATTCCAGATTGCTCAAGCGATTGCATGTGTTCGAATATGCGCTGGGCGGATTGGAGCCTGTAATTGGCGAAGAAATCGAAAAGCTGACTTATGAACTGTTGAGCAGGCAGTTCACACCCGAGCAGGAAAATGCGCGCATCGATCAGACCGCAGTGGCGCTCGAGAATAATCAAAGAATGGAAAGAGAACTGGAGGAGAATGCCTCGCAACTGGTTGCCTATGGCGATTACATTCTGCACCAAATCCATGCCGCCAGAGACCTGAATCGCTGGATCAATGCCGACGATATTCAGATTTACATCACCGATTTTTTCGGATTGCACTACCCGGGCTGCCAATTCAAGCAGTTGCAAGAAGATAAATTGGATTATGAAATTCAATTGAGCAACGCCGCCAAACATGATTTGGAGCAATTTTTGAAGGAAGCGAGATATCCGGATTCAACGGCATTTATCCGGAATGATCCGGCTCCGGTTCGATGCCGCTTCGAAAACAAGTTGGTGGTATCACGCCCTCTACCCGCGGAAATCATCAATCAGGTTCATCCCCTCATTCGATTTGTCAGCCAAACCATCGAAAAAAATGCAGAATACAGCTACCCTGCCGTAAGTGTCAGACTCGATGCCAGCTATTTGCCTGCGGATTTTCTCGAGGGCATTTACGTGTTCACAGTCCAGAAGTGGCGCGTTCGCGGTTTGCAGGAAATCGAACAGCTCCATTTTGCCGCTGTGCCCATGAACGGACCTCAACAACTATTGCCTGACCAAGCCGCGGAAAAATTGGTTTTGAGCGCAGCTCTACATGGGAGTGATTGGCTGGAAGCGCGTAGCACGATCGCTCTCGATCGGGCGGCTGATCATGCCTGGAACTCTTGCCTACCTCATTCGGACCGGAAGTATGATGAGTATGTCACGGAAATGCAAAACAAAAATGCCGATCGTGCCGATATTCAGGAGAAAACGCTCGATCGGCACCTGAAAAATCAACTGGCAAAACTGAACGACGTACTCGAAAAGCATAAAAGATTAGGGAGAGACCCGCTCGCCAAAGCGACGGAAGGCAAAATGATCAAATTGAAAAATCGAGTGGAGCGCAAGATGATTGAAATCAGGCAGCGTCGCGAAATCTTTCACAGCAAGGATTTGATCTGCACGGGAATCGTCAAAGTTGAGTAACAAAAAATTGGGGACGGATGATGCCTCCAGCGAATACAACTCAGTTTCAAAATGCCAACCATGCTGAAATCTGTGATATCGTGATCGGATTCGATTTTGGCACCTCCTGCAGCAAAGTGATTTTGCAAAGCCCCTATTTTGCCGACCGTCGTGCCATGCTGGTGCCTTTCGGGCATCTTGGCCATCCCATCAACAGTCACCTTCTGCCAACAAAGCTGTACTATGACGGGCATGGCAACTGTTCCCTTACAACCGACCTGAATTCCCTTTGCACATCAGGGATCAAACTGAGACTGTTGCAAAATCCCGATATAGGCGAGTCGCTGGCAGGTTTTGTCATAACACCCCGAACGTTGGCAATCGCTTACATTGCTCTTGTGCTTCGACACGCGCGGCAATGGTTTCTCACCACGCAAAGCAAAATCTACGGTAGTTATCGCATACGCTGGCATTTGAATATCGGCATGCCCTCCCCGGGTTATGACGATCATGATCGCAGAGAATTGTTCAGAAGCATTGCCATGGATGCCTGGCGATTCTCTCTCGGTGTGGAATCGGTCTCGCTGGCGAGAATTTGGTGTTACTACAGCGGTGAATTGAAACTGAATGGCAAACTCGACATCGAATTGGATGCTATCAACGTGCTGCCGGAGATTGTTGCCGAGGTGTTGGGGTATGCCAAATCCAATCTGCGAGAAAATGGCTTGCATGTTCTGATCGATATCGGCGCCGGCACGGTTGATATCTCCGGCTTTGAATTGTCCCACTATCTGTCATCGGGCACTCAAAACCGGCCACTGATGGGCACTTGAAAACCGGCCATTTT
>JBBIKM010000087.1:0-3884 GCA_037445455.1 bacterium
TTTTTTGCCAATCATTTTTCTGTCATTGCCTGCTTAAAAAGTTAGTGCCATTGGACTACGAACCTGTTTACCCAATTGAAAACCGCGGTTGAGGCAATGCCACTCGCCAGGCGTGATTTTTCAGGGGGGATTTTTACCGCCCGGTGCAGCAGCAGAAGGTGAGGAAATTCCCCGCAATTGCACCACCGTCGCGCCCCAGCCCCCGCCGCTTTCATCTGCCAATTGGAATGAGATGACTTCCGGAAGTTTTCTCAAAATCGCATGCACGGTTTCGCGCAACGCGCCAATCCCCTTGCCGTGGATGAGGCGCACTTGCAGAATCCCGTTTTCCCGGCAGGCAGCAAGATAATCAGGCACGAGTTGCTTCACCTCGGCGGGGCGAAAGGTGTGCAGATCGAGCACGCCGTCGATCGGCATTTCAATTGGCTCTATTGCGTCCATTTTCGGGCTTCCTGCTCAGTCCCGAAAGCGAAACAACTCGCGCCTTTGCCGCTGCCAGCGAAGGCGCGAGGGCCCGGCCCCATCAAAAGCAAGGCTCAGAAGCGAAAGATGGCGCCCACTTGAATGGTAAACAGATCCGTCTTGGAGCGCCTGACATCATAAACAATCCTGCCGTTCTCCTGCCGAATCGAACCTTCGTTGAGATATTCCGCCTCACTGCCGGCCAGATAGCGCAGCCGCAAGTCGATCAACACTTCCTTGGTGCGGCCGAGTTTGGTGGACTCGTGCACGCGCAGCATCACGCCGCCGCCGCCGCCGTAGCTCAGGGCGGCGTCATCCTGGTTGGTGGTGCTGGCTACTTCGGCATTGAGAAAGCCGCGGTTTTGAATCGTCGTGCGCGTGAACAAATAGTTCAAGCCGAACGCGCCTTCGGCATAGGGCCGCAGTGTGCCGACATTCGATTGCAGCCGCAGCAGCGCATGCGCGGTCAGGATGTTGTTGGTGGTGTTGACATCAACGATGACATCGGGAATGGTGGAGCTGAAGGGCACCGTGCGGGTGTTGTCGCCATAGATCATGTACCCCACTTCCACGCCCACGAAGTAGGGATTGGCTTGCGGCGCATAGCCGATTTGGCCGGAGAGGCCAAAGCCCGGGTTGTCGACATTATCAGCAAAATCGCCCTGGGGAATGCCAACCATAAAATGCAGCCCGGCCTGGCCGTTTTGCGCGCGCGCCGCGACCGGCAACGAGAGTGACATCATGCCGGCGCCCAGCAGGGCAGCGGCAATCCAGCCAACAGAAAGTCTCATTCAGTTTCTCCTTTTCCGGAAATCATGTACCGCTCAAACACCGACAGGGTCAGCCGGCATTGGCTTGCGCGGCTTTCTTCAGTTTCTCATTGGCCATGATGGCGATTTCCACGCGGCGGTTGGCAGCCCGGCCCGCCTCGGTGGAATTGTCGGCGATGGGCTGATCCTTGCCATAGCCCATGATGGTGAAACGGGAGGGATCAACGCCCAGCGAGGCGAGATAGTTGGACACCGACTGGGCGCGCAGCCGTGACAATTCGAGATTGTACTCTGCCGAGCCGGTGGCGTCGGTGTGGCCCTCCAGCAAAATCACCGTGTCCGGATACTTTTGCAGGATGGCGGCGAGCTTGGCGATGTTTTCCTTGCTCACCGGTTTCAGCTCGGCCTTGTTGATATCGAACAGAATGCCGGAATCGAAGGTGATGCGGATGCCTTCGCCCACGCGCTCGACACGGGCGCCGGCGATATCCTGCTTGATCTCCGCGGCCTGCTTGTCCATGTAATTGCCGATATAAACACCGGCGGCGCCGCCGATGGCCGCGCCCAGGATCGCGCCCAACACCGTGTTGCCGGCAGCCTTGCCGATCGCGCCACCCACCACCGCGCCGCCGGCCGCGCCGGCAGTGCCATACTGCGCCTTCTTGCTCCAGCCACAGCCAGTTCCACTCACGAGCATGGCGGTGCTCAACAACACAACAAGAGTCTTCTTCATGGCAGTTTGTACTCCTTGCATCATGATCATTGCGCACTCAGGAATTTGACGGCTCAATACCGCCGGCCGCACGTCGCGCCCGGCAATCTAGCATGATTTCATTGAATGTCAAGCTTCGCGTGGCGGCGTGGCTCAACGACGGTAGCGTTGCTTGATGCCCGGAATCAAGTATTCACCAAAAGCGCGCTCTTCATCATAATCGGGCGCCCAGCCCCAGTCGCGGCGCGCGGCGGAATCGTCCACGTCTTCCGGCCAGGAATCGACGATGGCCTGGCGTTTGTCATCGGGGAGAAAATCGATCTGCGCGTTCTTGAACTCGCGCAGCACGCGCGTGCGGATCTCGCCGGCGCTCGGATTGAAGCTGGCGATGTTGTAAACCGTTTGTGTCAGCGTTGGCCGCGGCGCCGCCTCCAGCCGCAGCAGCGCCGTGATGGCATCGGGCATGGCCATGAAGGGAATGCGGACGTCTTCGCGCACGAAGCAGGCGTAGCGCTTGTTCTGCGCCGCGGCATGCAGCATCTCGGGCGCGTAGTCGCTGGTGCCGCCGCTGGGCACGGTGATCGCGCTGATCAAGCCGGGAAAGCGCAGGGCGCGAAAGTCGATGCCGCCGCTGAGCGTGTGGCGGCGAGCTGGCGGTAGTGGTGGGCATAGTAGCGGCCGAGATGCTCGCAATAGAGCTTGTTGCAGCCGTACATCGTCGTCGGAAAAGTCCATTCGTTCTCCTTCACTTTGCCGGCCGATTTTTTGGCGGCGAGGCTGGGCAGGCCATAGACCGCGATCGAACTCGGGAACATGAACTTGACGACCCGGCCGTGCCAGCGGGATTGTTCGATTGCCAGCTTGAGCAGGTTGAGCGTGCCCTCGACGTTGACGCGATGCGCGGCCTCCGGCGTGAATTCCGCGCGCGTGGAAAGCAGCGCGGCGAGATGATAAACGCAATGAATTTCAAACTCACTCTGCATGCGCTCGAGCAGCCGCGCTTCGAGAATGTCGCCGGTGATGCTGGCGCTGCACAGCCCATGCAGACTTTCATCCAGCGGATGCACATCGAGTGCGATGAGATGATGCGTGCCGATCTCGGCCAGGCGCACGAGCAGGCCGTGGCCCATCTCGCCATTGGCGCCGGTCACCAAGATGCCGGGTTTGCGAATGTGTTTGGTCATAGAGCCATCCCATGAAGAAATTGAGAGAGAAGAAACTCGGCTGATTGCCGTTTGCTTCCGTGCTGCAGTCCGTTGCCGGCGGCAAAATAGCCATTAAATGCGAAGAAACCAAATGCCGCGGCTCCGCCTCACGGCGCAGTATCTGAATTACCAACGGTCTCATTTTGATCAGTAACGGCTGCACTGTTGCTTCTGCCACCTGGACCGGGGCGTCGGGACGCCACGGCACAGCCGTGGCAGATCATTCCCACCACCAACTGACCCGTGGGAAAAGTCTTTGCTTTTCTCGCAAAGAAATCACTTGTGACAAACCAGTTACCAACGGCATCTTTTTAGTCAGCAACGGTTGCACCGTTGCTTGTGCCACGTGGACCCGGGCGTCGGGACGCCACGGCACAGCCGTGGCGGAGCGTTCCCGCGGACTACTGAGGCAATACCTCGCGGCCGGCCTTTTGCTTGTAAAATCTCATACGGCATCTTTTTGATCAGCAACGGTTGCACCGTTGCTTGCGCCACGTGGACCCGGGCGTCGGGACGCCACGGCACAGCCGTGGCAGATCATTCCCGCCAACAACTGACCCGTTGGAAAAGTCTTTGCTTTTCTTGCAAAGATATCACTTGTGACGGACCAGTCACCGGAGGTCTCATTTTGATCAGCAACGGTTGCACCGTTGCTTTTGCCACCTTGACCCGCACGTCCTGACGCCACGGCACAGCCGTGGCGGAGCGTTCCCGCGGACTACTGAGGCAATACCT
>JBBIKM010000087.1:3984-23717 GCA_037445455.1 bacterium
CCGTTGCTTGTGCCACGTGGACCCGGGCGTCGGGACGCCACGGCACAGCCGTGGCAGATCATTTCCACCACCAACTGACCCGTGGGAAAAGTCTTTGCTTTTCTCGCAAAGAAATCACTTGTGACAAACCAGTTACCAACGGCATCTTTTTAGTCAGCAACGGTTGCACCGTTGCTTGTGCCACGTGGACCCGGGCGTCGGGACGCCACGGCACAGCCGTGGCGGAGCGTTCCCGCGGACTACTGAGGCAATACCTCGCGGCCGGCCTTTTGCTTGTAAAATCTCATGCCGCAGCTTATATTGCCGGCCATTGCCGCCGCTCCACTTTTCACCCCTCACTTTAGACGCGAAAGGATCAATACTCATGAAACCAGGATTCGCGCTGCCCGCGATGGGCCTGCTGCTCTTGTTCGCGCCGCCCACTTCTGCCCAATACGAATTGGAAGTCGCCTTTCCCAATTTGAACTTCAGCCGGCCGGTCGATCTGCAACACGCCGGCGACGGCAGCAATCGGCTGTTCGTGGTCGAGCAAACCGGCGTCATTCGCGTTTTTCCCAACACCACCAATGTGGCCGCCGCCGATACTTTTCTCGACATTCGCGGCCGGGTCAATGACAGCGGCAACGAGGAAGGATTGCTCGGCCTCGCCTTTCACCCGAACTACGCGGCCAACGGTTACTTCTACGTGAACTACACCGCCGCCAATCCGCGCCGCACGGTGATCGCGCGCTACCGCGTGAGCGCCAGCAATCCCAACCGCGCCGAGGCCGCCAGTGAATTCATCCTGCTCACCATCAACCAGCCCTATGAAAATCACAACGGCGGACAGATCGCCTTTGGCCCGCAAGATGGCTATCTCTACATCGGCATGGGCGACGGCGGCTCGGGCGGTGACCCGCAAAACAACGGCCAGGATCGCCGCACGCTGCTCGGCGACATGCTGCGCATCGACGTCGACAACCCCTCCGCCGGCCGCAACTACGGCATTCCCGCGGACAATCCCCTGGTGGGCAACACCAGCGGCTATCGCGAGGAGATTTATGCCTGGGGCCTCCGCAATCCCTGGCGCTTCAGCTTCGATGCTGAGACCGGCTGGCTCTGGCTGGCTGATGTGGGACAAAACAGCCGTGAAGAGATCGACATTGTGGAGAAAGGCAGGAACTACGGCTGGCGCATTATGGAGGGCAAGAATTGCTATGACCCGCCCTCGGGCTGCAATCAAAGCGGGCTGGCGCTGCCGATTTGGGATTATGGCCGCAGCAGCGGCGCCTCGGTAACCGGCGGCTATGTCTATCGCGGCACGCGCGTCGCGCCGCTGGCCGGGGCCTATGTCTATGGCGATTTTGTCTCCGGCCGCATTTGGGCGCTGCGCTATGATGGCGTGAATCCCCCCGACAACTCGCTGTTGATCGACACCAATCTCAGCATTGCGTCGTTTGGCCTGGATGAAAACAAGGAATTGTACCTCTGCGCGTTTGACGGCCGCCTCTACCGCTTCAAGGCCATTGCGGGCACCCAAGTCGCGGAAGCGCCGTTGCCCGCTGTGGCGCAGCTCGCGCAGAATTACCCCAACCCCTTCAATCCCACCACTCGCATTCGCTATGCGCTGGCGCAACCGGGGCGGGTGGTGTTGGACATCTACAATCTCAAGGGTGAGCGGATCAAACGGCTGGTGCAGGCGCAACAAGAGGCGGGCGAGCATGCCGTGGAATGGAATGGTTTGAATGAGACCGGCCAGCGCCAGGCCAGCGGGATTTACTTCTATCGGCTGCAAATCGGCGAGAGCTACGTCGAAACGCGGCGCATGACTTTCTTGAAATAGGATTCATCCGAAAACATTCCGGCGACCTTGGTACCTCATGAGTCAAATCAGTGCAAAAAAGCAACGATATTTCCAACGGAGTGAAGAACCCAACTGCTCAAGATTCTTGCATCCGTTGGAGACTCTCTTTTTGGTGGCCGCTTGTTTGCGCTGTGTCGGGATCGGAACGTTTTCAGCCTGACAGTAAGAATTCGGTCATTTCAAGAACCGCCCGGGCGCTGGGAGCCTCATGAAGCCCACTCGACGGAAGTAGGGTGATTCGAATCAAGAGCGGCCGGGCGGAGTCCCGTAGGGGCGCTCGAGCAAACGAGAAAGAAACGCGCCTCGTATTTATTGGAAGTCGTGAGTAACGCCTCCCCCACTCATGAATCTGTCCATCATTGGCTGTTGCAGAACGCGCCGGCTGGAGCTGGAGTCCCGTGGGGACGCTCGAGGGTAGCCCACCAATTCATTGGTGAGAAAGCGAGAAACTTACCCACCAATTCATTGGTGGGTAACGCCTCGAATTCTTTGGAAGTCCCGGCGGGACGAATGAAAAAATTGGACTCCATCTCTTGAAAAAACCGTTGCAATAATTTGCCCTTTGTGGCATGTTATACGCATGGATTTCAGCAACCTGATCGAACTTGTCGGTGATGAACCGGTGTTTGAAACCAGCCTGCTGTTGGCAGGCGAGGTGAACCCGGTGGAGGTGCAGCGACAACTTTCGCGTTGGACCAAGGCCGGCCGGCTGCACCAATTGCGGCGCGGCTTGTACACCCTGGCCCCACCGTTTCAGAAAGTCAAGCCGCATCCCTTCGTGATCGCCAATTATATGGTGCGCGGCTCGTACGTCAGTTGCCAGTCCGCGCTGGCGCACTACGCCCTCATCCCGGAATACGTACCGCTCGTCACCAGTGTGACCGCCGGCCGTCCCGCCCGCTGGCAGACGCCGTTCGGCCATTTCGAATTTCGCCATCTCACCGCCAGGTTGCTGCACGGCTACCGCTTGCTCGCAGTGGGGGAAGGACAAAAGGCTTTTGTCGCGACCCCCGAGAAAGCCTTGCTCGATCTGATTCATTTGCACCCCGGCGCGGATTCACCGCCATACCTGCGCGAATTGCGCCTGCAAAACCTCGAGCACTTGAACCTGGACGAGCTGCGGCGCCTGGCGGTTCTTGCCGCCAAGCCCAAATTGCAACGTGCCGCAGAATTCGTTGCCCAGTTGGCAGTCGGCGAAACGCAGGAGTACGAGACGCTGTGAAAGATTATCTTGCCGAGCTGGTTCGCACCAGTCCCACACCCGCTCACAGCCGCAACCTGGTGCGCGAATATCTGCAGGCACGGATTCTGGGTGCGCTCCAGCGGGCGGCCGCGATGATTCCCCTGGCCTTCCACGGCGGCACCGCGCTGCGCTTTTTGTATGCCAGTGCCCGCTATTCAGAAGACCTGGATTTCGCGCTGGAAAAGGACAAGAGCCGCTACGATTTTCGCGCTTATCTGCAGGCAATCAGGAGTGAATTGGCGATCGAAGGTTATGCGGTGGAACTGAAGATCAATGACAAAAAAACCGTGCACAGCGCGTTTGTCGGTTTTCCCGGCTTGCTTCATGAACTGCGCTTATCGGGCCAGCGCAGCGAAGTGCTGGCGGTGAAAATCGAAGTGGACACCAATCCGCCGGCGGGAGCGGTGTTGACCACCACTCTTGTCCGCCGCCACATCACGCTGCAACTGCAACATCATGACCGCGCCTCGCTGTTGGCCGGCAAACTGCACGCCCTGCTGCAGCGCTCCCATCTCAAAGGCCGCGATCTCTACGATCTGCTGTGGTATCTTAGTGATCCCAACTGGCCCGCGCCCAACCTGACCTTGCTCAACAATGCCTTGCAGCAAACGGGATGGCAGGGAAAACCACTGGCCGAAAACGATTGGCGGCCACAGGTGCGCAAACGGCTGGCGGCCATCGATTGGCCGCGCGTAGTCAATGACGTGCGTCCGTTTTTGGAACCCAGCGCAGATCCGAATCTTTTGACCCAGGAAAACCTGCGGCGTGTGCTGGGGGACTGAAACCAATCATGCTTCAGAACTTGCGCGGGATGCGAAAAAGGGGCAAGGGATAGGGCCAAACGCCACCGTTCAATACGCCAAAATCCCTGCAAGTCAGTCCACACTTTTGTAACCTCGAAAAAAATGTGGGAAAAAGCGAAAGACGAATAGAGCAAAGTTGGGAGAATATACTCCATGTTGACAGACGACCTGATCAGCACCATTCCCTCTGGAGTCAAACGCGCCTTCAAAATTCCGGAAAGGGAGCTTGCCGCACGCCTGCGTTTGGAATTGGCGGTGCATCTTTACGAAGAAGCACTTCTCTCCTTTGGCAAGTCCGTAGAGTTGGCACAAGTGTCGCGCTGGGAATTTGCCGGGGAGCTGGCCAAACGCAAAATTGCCCGGCACTATGCGGACAAAGATCTCGAAGAAGACCTCGCTTTCGCCAATACCGTCGGAGAGAACGATGGTCGTGAGTTACACCTCCCCCACTCATGAATCTGTCCATCATTGGCTGTTGCAAAACGCGCCGGCTGGAGTTGGAGTCCTGTGGGGACGCTCGAGGGTAGCCCACCAATTCATTGGTGAGAAAGCGAGAAAGTAGCCCGGCAATTCATTGGTGGGAAACGCCTCGAATTCTTTGGAAGTCCCGGCGGGACGAATGAAAAATTGGACTCCATCTCCGGTTCAAGCCTCCCGGGCGGGACTAAAACACGAATCACTTGCCACGCATCATTGCCAGCAGGCGTTTGAGTTGCTGCCGGTCTTGCTGAATGAACTGCGAAAACTGACCGGCGCCGGCCAGCGCTTCACCGCCGTCAATCGTCACCACTTCGCCGGTAATGAAATCCACGCCCTCCGCCACCAGAAACACCGCCAAATTCGCCAATTCCCGATGCTCGCCAAAACGGCCCGCGGGAATGCGTTGCCGCGCCTTGTCCTCGATTTCCTTGGTCGGCAACAGCCGCTGCCAGGCGCCCTCCGTGGGAAACGGGCCGGGCGCGATGGCATTCAAGCGAATGCCGTACGCCGCCCACTCCACTGCGAGCGAACGCGTCATCGCCAGCACGCCGGCCTTGGCGCACGCCGAGGGCACGACGAACGCCGAGCCGTTCCACGCATAAGTGGTGACGATGTTGAGAATGCTGCCGCGGCGTTGCGCGGCGATCCATTTTTTGCCCAGCACCTGCGTGCAGTTGAAGGTGCCGTAGAGCACGATCTTGAGCACGGCATCAAAACCGCCCGGCGAAAGGTCTTCCGTCGCAGCGAGAAAATTGCCAGCGGCATTGTTCACCAAAATGTCCGGCAAGCCGTGTTGGGCAGTGAGCGCCTCGATGGCTGCGGCGACGCCGTCATAATCCCGCACGTCGCAGACGAAGGCGATGGCTTCCCGGCCGCTGCCGGCCTTTTGGATTTCCTGGCTGGCCTTGGCGAGCCGGTCGGCGTTGCGGCCGCAGATCGCGATCGTCGCGCCCAGTTCCGCGAAGCGCCTGGCCATGGTCAAGCCCAGGCCCGACCCGCCGCCGGTGATCAGTGCAAGTTTGTTTTGCAACAAATTGGGATGGAACATGAGGATTCCTCTCGAGTGAAAAAGCTGTGGCCGTTACGGTGACGCAGGGCTTTGGCAGAGGGCGCAACATAGCCAACTTTCGAGGGAAAGTCAACGCCGCCCGCCAATCGCGGACTCTCGAGAATGCGCTCCAGCAACGGCTTGGCCGTTGCCTCAAAGCCCTCGGCGGTTCAGAATTGAAAACTCACCCCGTCACGCCTCTATCTGTCCCTCAAAGAAAATCGCCTACGGAGAGAAACAACCCAACCGATGAAATGGAATTGTATCGGTTGAGTTGCTTCCGGCGGACTCTCGAGAATGCGTTCCTGCAACGGCTTGGCCGTTGCCTCAAAGCTCTCGGCGGTTCGCAACGCGCGAAGTCTTGGAACGCCTGCCTGAGCCGAGGTGGGAACGATTGCGCACGGACGACAAATCTCCCCGTTCGAGAAGCGTTGCTTTGTCGCCGAGAATCCCATTGCTTTTCTCTCAGAAATGATTAGAGTAGTTGCGTCACGGACGGCCGGCTTCGGCCTGATCAGCGCATCCTGCCGGCCAGCCGATCATGCGCGAGGGAATGCACACCACGATCCTGCCACTTTGAGCAGCGCCACCGCAACACCTGATTTTAGGCAGCGCTGCCAGCTCCCCATTCTCTCCTCGCTGGCATATGCTTTGCGCTTATTCCCGCTTGACTTATGGCGCCGCAGTTACAATCTCGGCAGCTTGATAATTGATTACAAATGCGTTACTTCAGTCCGTCTGTATCATGCGAGAACACCGGAAGTGTCTCACCAAGTAGCAGATGCCTCTCGGCAAGACAAATCCCAAGGAGCTGATGCCATGAAGTATTACTTTGTTCACTCACTTGGCCGCTGGATTCCGTTGATTTTGCTGTTGGCGCTGCCGGTGCTGGCCGCGGAAAATCAGGAATTGGAGCGGGCCAAAGCCCATTTTCGCGCCGGCCGCATCGAAGAGGCCATCAACCTGCTGGAGACGCTGATCTCCACTTCCACCCTCTCCACCGCCGATCGCGTTGAGGCCTGGGAGTTCCTGGCCTTCTGCAACGTGGCCAAGCAAAACGAAGCGCGTGTGCAAACCAGCTTCGCGGAGATCCTCAAACTTGACGCGGCGTACGAACCGCGCGATTCCTATTTGAGCCATCCGGCGGTGATGCGGAGCTGGCTGACGGCGCGCAAGCAGGTGCTGGGCAATTACTGGCAAATGACCGAAGCCGGCATCAAAACGGTGGCGATTTTGGATTTCGACAACAACTCGATCAGCGATGGCGACAAGGTGGCCAATCTCGGCAAGGGGCTGGCGGACATCCTGATCACCGATCTGTCGGCGCTCACCAAACTCAAGGTGGTGGAACGCGAGCGCATTCAATTCATTCTCGAGGAAATTCAGCGCAGCGAGGCCACGGTGCAGGGGCAGCCGCTGGTCAATCCCGACTTCGCCGTGCGCGTCGGCAAGCTGCTGGGCGCGCAATCGGTGTTGATCGGCAGTTTCATGAAGCTCGAGAAGAAGCTGCGCATCGACGTGCGGCTGGTGAAAACCGAGACCAGTGAAATCATCAAAACCGATTTCGTCGAAGGCTCGCCGGACGAGGTGCTGAATCTGGCCAAGAAACTCGCGCTCAAAGTCAGCGAGAATCTCGACGTGGCGGTGAACAGAGTCGAAGAAGAGAATCTCGAGCGGCTGCGCCACAAGGAGATCCCGCTGGAAGCGGCGATGGCCTATTCCGAGGCGCTCAACATGCTGGATCAGGCGCGCTACCAGGAGGCGCAGGCCATGCTCACCAAGGTGCTGAAGCTGGCGCCTTCCTTCAAGATGGCGAAAGACAAACTGAGCCTGTTGCAGACCTTTCAAAAGAGCTAGGCGGAGCGAGAGGATTGAAGAATTTTCCGGGCAGGCTTGGCGGGCCGGCCATGCTGCTGATGCTGGCGGCGACACTGCAGCTCGGCTGCGGAGAAGCCCATCTGCGCCGCGGCCGGGCGGCACTCAACCGCGGCGAATTCGAACGCGCGGCGCAGGAATTCCTGACCGCCGCGCAAAACAAGCCGCGCGACGCCGTGCGTTTTCGTGAATTGGGCGTGGCCTATCTTCACCTGCGTGATTTTGAGCACGCGCTGGCAGCGCTGGAGCGTTCCCGCCGGCTGCAGCCCGATGACGGCCGCACCCTCTTTTTCCTGGGCTACGTGCACGAGCAACAGGGCAAGTATGCCGAGGCGCTGGCGGCTTATGGCGCCTATCGGCCGCGGCCGGTGTTCGACCCACTCGCCCGGCAATTGCGGGCGCGCATGAGCCGGATTTCCCTGCAACTCGCAGAGCAGGAAATTCAAGAGGCGCTGACCGACGAAAGGTCGCGCACGCTGGCGCGGCCGGCGGCCAACACCGTCGCCGTGCTTTATTTCCGCAATGTTTCGGAACGCGCTGAGTGGAACCCGCTGCTCAAGGGCCTGGCGGCCGTGCTCACCACGGATTTGGGCAAGGTCAACCAACTGCGCCTGGTCGAACGCACCAGGCTGGAAGTGCTGCTCAAGGAGATCTCCGCCACGCCGGCGCAGTTGTATGACGGCTTCACCGCGCCGCGCGCCGGCCGCATTCTGGGCGCGGAGCGCGTGGTCATTGGCGGCGCCACGGCGCTGGGCACGTCCAGTCTGCAGTTGGACGCCGGCATCATTCACTCCTCCACCAGTGAGTTGGTGGCCAAAACCGTGCGCGTCAGCGGCCGGCTGAGCGACATTCTGCAGCTCGAAAAGCAGCTCGTTTTCGCGCTGATTCAGCAGCTCGGCATCAAATTGAGCGTGAGCGAGCGCGAGGCCATTCAGGTTTTGCCCACGGAAAGCACGCTCGCCTTCGTGGCCTTCTGCCGCGGCCTGGATTTCGCCGACAGCCTGAAAATTCCGCAAGCGCAAGCCGCCTTCACGGAAGCGCTGCGGCTGGATCCGGGTTTTCAGGCCGCCCGGCAGCAGTTGGACGCCATCGCGACGCCGGTGGCGAGTGAAGCGCAATTGCTGGCACTCGCACAGCTCGATCCCGCAGCCGCCGGGCAGCAGCGCCATTTGGAAGCCACCACCGAAACGCTGCAGGGGCCGCCGGTGTTCATCGCGCCATTGATTCCGCCGGCCAGCACCGGCCGGATTGTGGTGAGCGGGAAAATTCCAAACTAAAGACAGGGACCTTGGCTGAACCTGGCATGAAAGCAACACACCGACAACCGCTCCTCTTTCCCCGCGCTGCAGTGATGTTGCTGCTGCTCGCCGCCGGCCTGCACGGCCAGCCGCGCTTCGAATACGCCGCTGCGCTTTTTTCATTCACCCAAAGCGCTTCCTTCATGTCGTGGGAATTGAAGTCCGGCGGCCAGACGCAGCGGATTCAACAAACCTATCTGCCCACCAGCCTCAGCCTGCCGGTGTTGCGGCACACGACTTTCACGCTGGGCACGGCCGGCGGCTTTTCGCGCGCCGAACTGGCCGGCACGCGCGAGTGCAACGGCATGAGCGACGTGCGGCTGCGGCTGTCGCAAAGCCTGGGCGGCAGCCGCTGGTTTCTCGGCGCGGGCGTCAATCTGCCCGCCGGCAAGAACAAGTTGAATGACGACGAAAACGCCGTGGTCAATGCGCTCAGCGAAAACGTTCTGGGCTTCCCGCTGCAGCGCTACGGTGCGGGTTTCGATCTTGAAGTGACGCTGGCGCATGCTTTGAATCTCAGCGATCAGCTCGGCCTGGGGTTGGGCGCCACCTGGGTGAGGCCGGGTGAGTTCGAATTCCGCCGGGACAGCGAGATCCGCTATCAGCCAGGCCAGCGTTACCTTTTCACGATGGTGCTCAATCGCCTCGACCCGGTGCTGGCGTGGCGCGTGAGCCTGCTCGGCCAGTCCTTTGCTTTTGACAAACTCGCGGGACAGCGCTTCTTCCGCCAGGGCTGGCAATTCGAGCCGGGCGCGAGCCTCGATTGGCGATTCGCGCCGCAGTGGCGCGGCCAGCTCGCCCTCACGCACATTTGGAAAGATCAGAACAAAGTCCTCTCCGCCGTGGCTGCCGGCCTGCCGCCCGAGCACTACTACATCAACAACAGCAGTTATGCCCGGCTGGTTTTCCTGCGCGATTTTACAGCGCGCACGCAAGCCGGCGTGTATTTGCACTTCAATCATTTCGGAGACAGCACGGTGCAGCAGCTCAACCGCGCCGGCATTGCGCGCCTGGGCCTGCAGCTCACCGCCAAGCTGTCGGAGCACTTCATGCTCGGCGCCACCGCGGATTACGCCAGCGGCAGCGCAGAGGACAGACAGGGCCGCAACCTCGACCTGAGCGGTTACGGCTTGGGAGCCTGGGTGAAGACCCAGTTTTGAAGAGTATTCGCCTGAACAGGCTTCAAGCTCGGCCGAGGCGAGGTCTCGAAAACTTCAAGCACCATGGCAGCTCTGGTACTACAACGTTAAGTACACACTGTCTTCTTCAGAAGGCCAGCTTGACCCCAACCGGGTCGCATGGAATAGCCCAATGGGCGGCGCCCTGGCAACCAAAAAATCCATCGTCGCTAGCGCCAGAGGGGCGGCATGCCTGACGTGGTTTTATGACGTCCCGGTGGGCCTGTTGGTGTGCCCTGGAATTCGACTTGGCGTTGCAGTATTCCAGCGTTTTCCAAATGCGTGTACAGGCATCGTAGTCCTGCTTCTTCGTGGGGCACTGTGGCAACCGCGAGTTTATTGGCTTTGACAGCCGCCCACAAGAGGCGGGGATTACAACCCTGCTCACCCAATTGAAAACTGCAGCCCTGCGAGCGGCTCCAACAGATAGATTAACGCCGACGGATAAAGCTTTTTGTCTTTTCATCCGTTGATCCTGTTCTATCCGGTGGGGTAAGAAGTCAGAATCTTATTCTAACTTTGATTGCCCGATGGCTTATCGCAACGGCCAGACCGTTGCCGAAATGATATCGCCAGGAGGCTGCCCTGTCAGACAGACGCGAAAGCGCGGCCACTGCGGGCAAACAGCGCCCGGCACTGCTCTGCCGGCGCTTCAGGCAAGATCGTGATCCCATTCATGTACCTCAATTGCAGAGTCTGATGCGACGCATTCACTTCAAGCCCTCGCCGCTGCTGGCGGCCACCCGACTGGGAGTTTTGATTTGGCTCGGCGTGGCGCAGACGGCGTTCCCGCAAACCACGCTGCCGGACACTGCGGTGGCGCTGGTCAAGATCGATGAACCGCCGCGCAGCGATTCCGTCAGTTCGCCGGCAGTTGCCTTCGACCGGCGGGAGTATGCCACGTTTGTTTGGCAGGCGCGGGCCCAGCGCCGCGAGGCCATTTGGCTGCGGCAATTCGACGCCGTCGGCCGGCCTTTGCCCAACGGCATCATCTCGGTGGCTTTTTCCGAGGACACGCTGGCGTTCGCCGGCCCCAATTTGGCCTTTACGCCCGGCGATTCACTGTGGGTGGTGTGGGAGGAAAAGTCGCGCACCAGCGAAACCAGTGAGGTGTTCGCGCAAATCTTCAGCCGCGATTTGAAACCGCTGAGCGGCAAGTTCGCGCTGCGGGAAAATCTCCAAACCTCGGCGCTGCAGCCGCGCGTGGTGGTTGACGCCAACGGCCGGGTGGTGGTGGCCTGGCTCGAGCCGTTCCTGCCGGCGCTCGGTCTGCCGGCGCGCGTCGCGGCAAGATACTTCAGCAGCAGCGGCATTCCTCTGAGTAACACTTTCCCGCTCTATGAAGGGCAAGCGGATCTGGCAACCGGAGAAAAACTCGATCTCGCGGTTTCGACGGCCGGGCCGGTCGCGGCCACCTGGAAGGCGATCAACGGCAACCTCGAACAGATCTTCTTGTGCGTGCTCGAAGATGCCGGCAAAGTGCGCACGCCCGCCACCATGATCGCGCAGCGCAACGTCGTTCACCCGAGCCTGACTTTTCTCTCGCCACGGGAAATTCTGGTGCAGTGGCATGATGCCGCTTCCGGCGCACGTCTGATCGCGCAGCGCTTTGATCTCGATGCCCGACCACTGGCTGCTCCCTTTCAGGTTTTTGCCGGCTCCGCCGGTGAAACCAGACCCTCACCGGCGACGGTGCTGGGCCTGAGTGATACCACCTTTGCCTCACTTTGGTCGGAGTTGAGCACCACGGAAAAAGAATTCCATCTCGTCCGCAGCCAGATTTTCGCCGGCTCCGGCAAGCCGGTGAGCGAGGTCCGGCTGCTGGGCCGCACGCCCAATGATTCAACGCGCATGGCGATTGAAGTGGAGGCGGCCGGCTCGGTTTACGGCAATTATGCCCTGGTCTATGACGGCAATGATCGCAATCCCAATTCCGACTTTCCGCGGGTGGTCGGCATCATCGCCCAATCCGTTCTGCCGGATTTGTCCGCCGACAGCTTGCAGGTGGTGAATGTCGATCCCACGCGTGCTGACTCGGTGGTGGCACGATTCATCATCAGAAACAACGGCCGCGCGCCGGCGGCAAACTCCTCGCTGGTGGCGCGCGTGCTCAGCCAGCGCACGCTGCAAATCGTCGCGATCGTGCCCGTGCAGGTTCCCCTGCTGCTGCCCGGTGAGAGCCGCGCTTTTCGGATCAATCTCGGCACATTCGAGCCGGGCCTGTACTTTTTCGGGATGATTGTGGATCAGGCCCGGGAAATCCCCGAACAAAGCGAAGACAACAACATTCCTTCCCCGATCGGTTTCACCGTGCTGGAAGCGCCCACGCTGGCGGTGTCCACTGCCGGCCTGCAATTCAGCGCGATCGTCGATCAAACCGATCCGGTGCCGCCGCAGGTTTTCACCATTCGCAACAGCGGCAGCGGGGTTTTGAATTGGAGCCTGGTTGCCGATCAACCCTGGCTGCGCGCCAATCCGCAAAGCGGTTTGATCACCACACAAACCGAGCAGGTGGCGGTGAATGTGAACGTGGCAGGGCTTGCAGCCGGCACGCATCTGGCCCATCTCAACCTCACCTCCAACGGCGGCACCGCCACCGTGACGGTGACGCTGATCATCCGGCCGGCGGAGCCCAAGCTGGCGGTCGAACCAACCGTGTTGCGTTTCGCCGCCACGCAGGGCAGCCCGGATCCGCCTCTGCAAAACCTCACCATCAACAATGCCGGCAACGCCGTGTTGCGCTGGCAGGTGACGAGTAATCAGCCCTGGCTGGCGGTATTTCCCGACACCGGCTCGACCACGCAGGAGGCCGATCAGATCGGCGTGCGCGTCACGACGGCCACTCTCACGGCCGGCACTTACGAGGGCAGCCTACGAATCAGTTCCAACGGCGGGGAAGCGGTGGTCACGATTGCGCTGGACGTCAGCCCGCTGCCTGCGGCCTTGCGCGCCACCCCCAGCAACTTGAGTTTCACCGCCACCGAGGGTTTGGTGAATCCGCCGCCACAGCCCGTGCTTATCAGCAACACCGGCGGTGGCACGTTGGACTGGCGCATCAACGAAAACTTCATTTGGCTGTCCATCTCGCCTCCCTCCGGCACAACCAGCGGCGAAGTGGATACCGTCTGGGTGACAGCGAGCATCTCGATTGTGCGCGCCGGCAGTTATTCCGGGTTCTTCAGCATCGAATCGAATGGCGGTACACAAGTGATAACCGTGAGCTTCCTCGTCAATCCGCAACCGCCGGTGCTCGCGGTCGATCCGCCGAGTTTGTCCTTCACCGCCCTGCCGCGTGGACCTAATCCGGCGCCGCAAGCGCTCATCATCCGCAATGCCGGCGGCAGCGCGTTGAGTTGGTTTGCCACGGTGGACCAGACGTGGCTGCAAGTGTCGCCTGCGGCCGGCGACACCCGCACCGAGTTGGATACGTTGACCGTTGCTGTCGACTTGACTGGCCTCACGCCGGGCACCTACGCCGGCCTGATTCGCATTGCCTCCACCGCCGGTGATCTGCCAATCGGTGTCAGCCTGTCGGTGCAGCGCTTTCCAGATCTTCAGGCGCAGGCTGCCGGTGCCATGCTGGACGACTGCCTGGCGGCCGATTACAATTTCCGCACCTCGTTCGTGGTGGCCAATGCCGGCCCCGGCGCCGCCGGCCCAACGACTGCCCGCCTGCTGCGTGACGGCGCGGTGCGCCAGCAGGTCAGCGTGCCCGCCCTGGAGTTGGGCGCGAGCTTCACTGTCGAATTTGCTGCCGAGCCGTTGCAGGAGGGCTTCAATGATCTCCTGTTCGAGGCCGGCTCCGACACCGCGGATGGCAACGCCGCGAACAATCGCGTGCGGCTGCGGGAATGGGTGCCGCGCCGCGGCGATGCCAATCTCGACAGCCTGGTGGATCTGCGCGATCTCTTCTATCTCGTCGATGTCATCCTGCAGCGCCGCACCAGCGTGATCGACAAGAGCTGCTGGGCGGCCAATGCCTTTATCGATGACCGCATCGACGTTGCAGATCTGGTCGCCATTGTCGATCTGCTCTTGAATGAAACCAACCTTGCCGGTGACGCCGCCGGCGAATTCGAATTGCAGGCCGAGCCGGTTTCGGCGACGATGACCCGGCTGCGTTGGCAGGCCCCGCAGGCGTTGCGCGCCTGGCAGGCCAGATGGAAACTGGCAGGCCGCTCTCCCGAGCAAAGCGGCCGCAGCGTGCGCTCTGGTGCCTGGGAAGCGCGCTGGCAAATTCACCATGATGAAATGAGCTTGCTGGTGATGCCGGTACTCAGCCAGGCCACCGCCGAACCCGGCGCAGCGGTGATCGATCTGCCGCTGGCGCTCACGGTGGAGTCCGTGATTGCCGCCACCGGCTTGAGTGTGAGCGGTGAGATGCTTGCGCTCGCGGCGCAGTTGAGCGGCGGCAGCACGGAGTTGCCGCAGGTGTTCGCGCTGTCCGCGGGCTATCCCAATCCGCTGCAGCGGCGCCGGCAGCAGGCGCTGCAATGGCGCTATGATTTGCCCGCGGCGGCGCTGGTCGAGGCCAAAATCTACAATCTGCTCGGCCAGGAAGTATGGCGTTTCACGCCCGGCGTGCAGCCGGCCGGCCGCTATTCCCTGCGCTGGGAGGGCCGCAATACCAGGGGCCTGCCCGTCGCCAATGGCGCCTACTTTTTGGAATTGCTTGCGGGCTCCGAACGCAAGCTCACCCGCTTCGTCGTGCAGTAAGAGACTGGGCAAAGCCCGCGACGCGAGGCACATTTGCACCACCATCTTGAGTCGAATGCCAGGGCACAGACCGGAAGCCCCACCGGGCGAGCGGTATAAGCGAAGGGCAATGCCTTGGAAAAGAGTCTTGTTTAAATACGCAACACTTCGGGTAAAATGAAATTCGCGCTCAAAATTCTTGGCGCTGCCATGGCGGCGCTGACGCTGTCAGCCTGCTCCTCGTCATCGCCCACCGCCTCAAGGTCGACCACCCTGGCGCTGCAGCTCGAGTTCGTGCGGGGAACACTGCACCCGGCCGGGGAGGGCATTCGCGGGCTGAAACCCCGGGCGGCGCAGCAGATCAATCGCATCGAGATTTACGTTCTGTTCGCGGCCGACACGCTGGCACACGCCACTGCCCGCCTGGCACCCGCTGATTCGATTTTCAGCGTCAGTCTGGAAGTGACGCCCGGCGAGGAACGTCGCCTGGTGGTGGAAGCCTGGTCGGACAATGTCGAAGTGGAGAGCGTGCTGGAATACCGCGGCGTGAAAGCCGGCTTGCAGATCGCTGCCGGTGCAGAACAGCAGGTGACCGTGACCTTGTTCCCGGTGCCGATTCCCGGCCGCCGCGTGGTGATGATCGCCGGCAGCGGATCAGGCGCGCCGGGTTCGCCGCGCAACCCGGTGCCGATCTTTCTGATCAGCGCCGATGCCCTGCGCGGCCTTCAGCTTGATGTCCATGCCCATGTCCGCGCGAACCCCGCGGGTCTCGGCCTGCAGCCGCGCGGTCTGGTGAAAGACAGCAACCTGCCGCTGCAGAATCTTGACAGCAACCTCATCGACACGGCCGGCACGCCCACGCTGCGCATCGTCCTGTTCGATGACACCGGCCGCAGCCTGCCGCCGCTGCTGGAGCCGCTGCGGTTGTTTGATGTCGATTTTCAAATCGATCCCGGAATCCCCTCCGGAACCCTCTACCGCCTGTGGTTGTCGGATTTCGTAGTGCGCGATTTCAACAACAGCAGTCTGGAAGTGCTGAGCGTGGAGGGAGAGTTTCTCGTGCAATAGCGCGCAGGGAACTCCCTGCCGCGGGGCCGGCAGGCGGGCATGATTTTCCCCTTCATCATAGATGCAAAAAGCCGGTGTGGCATTGCCGCCACACCGGCTTTTTTGTGCTCTGCTTCGGCCCGCCAGCCGCCGATGATTCGATTGCCGCGCGACCGCCGCTCCTTTCAGGCCCGGCCATATTGCATGGTCATGGCCTTGAACCTTGCGCGGATTTCCGCGGTCAGCATGTCGGCAGTAAAGCGCCACTCCCAGTTGGCTTCGGTGGTGCCGGGCAGATTCATCCGTCCTTCGGAACCCAGGCCGAGCAAATCCTGCAGCGGAATGATGGCAGCGCGGCAGGCTGATTTCATTGCCACTTCGATCAATTTCCAATTGATCTGGCCGTCGTCATGCTGCAAAAACTTCCTGACTGTGACCCGTTCTGCTTCAAATTCCTCCGGTTTGCGGCCACCGGGATTCTGAAACCAGCCCAGCGTGGTGTCGTTGTCATGCGTGCCAGTGTAGATGACGGCGTTCTCGGGAAAGCCGTCGATCAGGCCGCGCACCACCCGTTCATCGTGCCCAAAGGCGAATTGCAGCACCTTCATGCCGGGAAAGCCGAATTGATCGCGCAGCGCTTCCACTTCCGGGGTGATGACGCCCAAGTCCTCCGCAATCAGGGGCAGTTGGCCGAGCGCCGCGAGCACGGCCTCAAAAAAGCGCGCGCCCGGGCCTTCCACCCATTTGCCGTTGATCGCAGTCTTCTCGCCCGCGGGAATCTCCCAGTGCTTCTCAAAGCCGCGAAAGTGATCCAGACGAATGTAATCCACGAGCTGCAGCGTGGCACGGAAGCGCTCGATCCACCAGGCAAAGCCGGTTTCCGCCATGCGCTCCCAGCGATAAATCGGATTGCCCCACAACTGGCCGGTGGCGCTGAAATAATCCGGCGGCACGCCGGCGACCACCGTGGGCTGGCCCTGCTCGTCGAGGTGGAACAACTCCGGATGCGACCAGACCTCGGCGCTGTCATGCGCGACAAAGATGGGAATGTCGCCGATGATTTGCAGGCCGCGCGCGCGCGCATGCGCCTTCAACTCCGCCCACTGCTTGAAGAATTGGAATTGAAAGAACTTTTGGCAATAGATTTCGCCCGCCAGCTCGCGGCGCCAATGGTGCAACGCCTTGCGCTCCCGGCGGATCAAGTCGGCCGGCCACGTGGTCCAGGGCCGCAGCGCGTGCACTTCCTTGAGGGCCATGAACAGTGCATAGTCTTCCAGCCAGGCGCGCTGGCTTTCGCAAAATTCTTCGAAAGCTTTCCTCTCAAAAGTGGCGGCCTGTGCCTGAAAGGTGGCAGCGGCCTCGCGCAGCAACGGCAGCCGGTGCTGAATCACCCGGCCATAGTCAACGCGCGCGGCGGGAAAGGCCGGCGCTTCCTCCAGACAGGCCGGCGGCAGCCAGTTCTCTTCAACCAGCTTTTCCAGACTGATCAGGAGCGGATTGCCCGCGAAGGCCGAAAAGGATTGATAAGGTGAATTCGCGTAGCCGGTCGGCCCCAGAGGCAGCACCTGCCACAGGCGCTGCGACATTTCTGCCAAAGCGTCGACGAAAGCATATGCCGCGGCACCCAGATCGCCAATGCCCAAACGGCCCGGCAGCGAGGTCGGATGCAGCAGTACACCGCTGGATCGGGAAAAAATCACGTGGTCAGCCCAAATATTTGATGGATAGATAATTGATGGTGAGATGAACGGTATTGTCGATGACGATGAGCAAAATCGTGCTGATTTCCGGTGGCGGCGGCGGCAGAGGGTTCTGCCCGCGCCACGACCACTGCTTGATGCGCATGATGTAAGACGCCAGCCGGTAGCGGTCAATTACCACGTGGGTGGCAAAGATGACGAGCAGCGCCCAACTGAAGCCGGTGATGAGTGTGAACGGCAGGGAATACACCAGCGCATGCACGATGGCGGCAGAAAGACTGGAGATTTTGGTGCGCGCCATCCAGTCGGTCTGCAGAACGTAATCCCCCATCAAATGGCAAATGAGTTGATCCATTCAGCGCGCCTCAAGCCGGCATGGCGTTTCCATGGCTGCCCCGCCCTTCACTCGATCGGAACCGTGGGGGTGGTGACCAAACTGGCCAGCAGGGTCACGAAGCTGATCACCAGGCCAACCATGAACACCAGATAGCTCATGCGAATGAAGCGATACTTGCGGTCGCCCAGCACCTTGCCGAGATTGTAGAGATCGCGCGCCAGGGAATCATAGACGCGGCTGCGATCGTTGATCACTTTTTGCATTTCCTGCGCGAAAACCGGATAGTCCAACTGGCTGAAATATCCGAAAAAGATGATATTGAACCCCGGGCTGTGGGGATCCGGCTTCGCCATGCGCGGGGGCAGATTGGGCAGGGTGGCATAGACCGCCAGCAAAATCGTGGCCACGCAGGTCAACCCCATGCAAATGATGGTCGGCTGCAGAGTGGGATCGTTGAAATTTACCAGCGACAGGGAAAGGATCAGGGAGCTGACGGTAATCAACATGTTGGCCTTGTTGTCCGCCATCGCACTGAGCTGCAGATGTGTGTTGATCACGATGCGGAACATGTTGTCCATCGCGCGATCGGCATTCTTGGCCTTGAGGCGGTTGCGGTCTTTTTCTTTCTTTTTTTTCTTCGGGGTGAGATCGTTATTCTCATCGGGAGGGTCGATCATTGACCACCTTCTTTCGCAATGCCGTGGAACTCGCGCGTTCGTCTGAATCAAGCTGGAGTAAGGCGCGAAATAATGCGCAAAAAGTGCTTGAAAGGCAAGGGGATTTTTCGACGGGAGGTTGTGCCGCAGGTGGGCGGGATGAAGTGGCACCGGAGCCGGCGGGCTTCCCTGCTTTCAGCTCCGGTGCGGCCAAGCGCTTTGCTTCCCTGCAAAGTCAAGAAAGGCAGCCAGCCAGAAAAACACCACACCAACACGTGCCGCTCAGGCGCTCGGCCTGATGCGCTTCTCCGTAATCAAGGTGCGCCGGGGCGAACGCTGCGAGCGGGTGAGCATGCGCTGCTCGAATTGCTGCAGCGCTTTGAGCAGTTGGTCACGCTGTGCCCGCAACGCCGCCAGTTCGCGCTGCGTTTGCAGCAGCCTGGCCAGCAGCTCCTCGCGCGTCGCCTTCTCCGGCCGTGGCGGCCGCGCACGCTGTTTGCCCGGCTGCGGCAGGATGCGACGGGCGGTTAGAGCGGGCCGGGGCTTCTTCTCGATCGTCTGCGCCTGAGCGCAAACCGGCGACAGGCTTGCGCCCGCCAGCAGGAAACCGCTCAAGAGCCATACCATGCCACTGGTGAAACGACCCTCTTTCCCGTGTTTCATGGTTCCATCCGTTGATGAGTGAGAGATCCCTTCTTGACTCTGACTGATCGGGCGGCAGCGGCAAATCACATTCTGTTTGGCTGGGCCGGCATCACCTCCGCAAGAATTTTGGACCGGCTGTTTTAGGCTGAAACACTCATTCAAAGGCCATGCCAGGCGCGGCACACGCCACCGGCGTCGCGTTATCTGAGTTCCCGCACTCACACTTAACTCTGCCGACGCCTGCTGCGATGACGGCGACCGCCTGCGCTGGCTGTCACGGCATTGTGACAGGCGAACGGACAGAGGCGAAAATGGCTGAACCTGTGCTGTGATCCATCGCGACAATTGTCGCAGGCAGCGAACGTCAAGACGGGCTGACAACCGCGCAGAGGCTGCGCTTGCAATTGTGCGGCGGGTTGATTAGTTTGGCGCTGCGTCGATCTTCATTCGGCAAACACTTCGTCTTAAATTTCCTGGCATCGCGAGGCAGAATACGATAATGAACAGATACGGCCGTTTCCTTCTGGCTGGTAGCTGCGCGCTGCTGCTGGTCTCCTGTAATGGCCGGTCGCCCACGACAGCCACCAGCCGTGTGGTCGCCGGAGTCGATTTCACCGCGCTGTTTGCACCGCCGAGCCAAAATGAGATTGAGACAGTGTTGCGTGACTGGGAAAGCCGCAAAGCGCCGGCGCAAGATTTTGTGGAAGTGGCAAAGGCCACCACTTATCTCGGCACGGGTACGGCAACGGTACGAGTGGTCTCGCACACGGTGGATGGGCGGAAGCATTACGGCTTGATCGTCGTTCCCAATGGCGCGACCAACCACACCCTGCCGGTGTTGGTGTACTCGCATGGCGGAGAAAGCGGCGTCAGCGTGCCGGAGGT
>JBBIKM010000088.1:0-23634 GCA_037445455.1 bacterium
GCAACCGCTGCCGCGAGCCGGGCCAGCTCACGGGAAAATGCCCAACTCCATGTACGAGCGCGCGATTTTGTCGATGGCGCTGATGAACGCGGCGGTGCGCAGATCGATCTTGCCGCCGTGCTGCTTGCGAATCTCGTTGATCTGGTTGTAGGCCGCGATCATGGTCTCTTCCAGGCCGGAGTTTACCAAATCCTCCTCGTCGGCGCCATGCGCGATTTGGTCAAAAATGTTTTGAGGAAATTTCCTGCCGGTGAGCTCCTCGACGGCCTGCAACAGGCGCATGTTCATGCTCTCTTCGAAGCGCTTGCCCATGCGGCCGAAGCGTACGTGCGAGAGATTCTTCAGCCACTCGAAATAGGAAACGGTCACCCCGCCGGCATTGAGATACATGTCGGGAATGATGAGCACGCCCTTCTGCAGCAAGAATTCGTTGGCATCCGCGGTCACCGGGCCGTTGGCGGCTTCGGCCACGATCCTGGCTTTGATTCGGCTGACATTTTCCGCAGTGATTTGATTCTCCAGGGCGGCGGGAACCAGAATGTCGCATTCCCACTCCAGCCCCTCGGCGTTTTTCGGCGTGCCGGTTGCGCCGGGGAAACCGAGAAGCGATTTCGTCTCACGGCGATGCTGCATCACCTTCTCCACGTCCAGGCCCTGGGGATTGTAAATCGCGCCTTCGTACTCGATCAAGCCCACCAACCGGGCGCCGCCCTCTTGCAGGAATTTCGCGACGTGATAGCCGACGTTGCCCAGGCCCTGCACCACCACCGTCTTGCCGGACAAGCCGGGAGTCAGGCCGAGCTTGCGCATGTCCGCGGCGTCCTTGCAGGCTTCACGAATGCCGAAATAGACGCCGCGGCCGGTGGCTTCGGTGCGGCCGCGCACGCCGCCCTGGGTCACCGGTTTGCCGGTGACGCAGGCCATGGCATCCAGGCTGCCGGGCGTCATGGCGTTGTAGGTGTCGGCGATCCACGACATCTCGGCCGGGCCGGTGCCGTAATCCGGCGCGGGCACATCGACGCCAGGCCCAATGAAATTCTTCTTCACCAATTCGTAGGTATAGCGCCGCGTCAGGCGCTCCAGCTCGGTTTCGGAATAGTTGCGCTTGTCGATTTTGATCGCGCCTTTGGCCCCGCCGAACGGCACGTCGACAATCGCGCACTTGTAGGTCATCAACGCGGCCAGGGCCATCACCTCGTCCTCGTTGGCAAGCGGGCTGTAACGGATGCCGCCCTTCACCGGCAGCTTGTGATGGCTGTGCTCCGCGCGCCACGCGTGAATGGTCACGATGGAGCCATCATCCTTCTTCAAAGGAAAGGTGATGTGATAAACGCTGTTGCAGATTTTGATCTGATCGAGCAGGCCCTGGGGATATTTCAGAAACGCCGCAGCCTTGTCGAAATTGCGGTTGACCTGGTCGAAAAACTTGATGGTTGACATGGCGAGTCCTTTCCTCTCCGCTGGGTGAAAAGCCAGGTATGGCGATTTCCAAATGCGTGCGCAGGAATCGTATCCTGCCCCCTTGTGGGGCACTGTGGCAACCGCGAATTTACTGGCTTTGACAGCCGCCCACAAGGTGCCGGGACGACAAGCCTGCTCACCCAATTGAAAACCGCTGCAGTGCTGCAACTTTAAGCATACACTCTCCTCGTTCAGACGAGCGGGTTGACCCCGACGGGTTCGCATGTAATAGCCCACGGGCAGCGCCCTGGGAACCGATAGTCACCAAGGAGGGTACGCGCTGCAAGAGAAGCAGAGATTTGTTTGGTGGCTGCTGCCTCGACCGGTATTCATGCGGGTCTTGTATCACTTCTGAAAAGTCTCCGATCTTTTCCATTCCGGGTGAAAGAAATCACGCAGAGAAGCAAAGCCGCAGAGACTTCCCGATCGTTTTCCTGCCGGCAATCATGAAAGACAAAACTCGAATCTATTCTTTGCGCGGCTTTGCGGTCGCTTTTGTCTTCTTTGGTTCCGGCTCGTTCGGGCTGGGATTTGTCGCCTTTAGCTCTGCAGGGGCGGTATTCCTGACCTGGTTCCATGGCGCCCGGGTGGGGCCTGGTGATTTTTCCTCATTACGGCTTTCCCAGGGCGTTGCCCTGCGCTGCGGCATTTCGCCCCTCTGGGGCTGTTTGTCTGTGCACTGGAATTCGACTGAACGTTGTAGTTGGTCGTCCGAAAACGCGCCACCCTCGGCTGAGCCGGGGTTTCCAAGACTGCGAGCATCGTGGGAACTCTGAGGCTCTTAATGCAACGGCCAACCCGTCGCGGAAACAAGCCTGCTCACGCCTCCGGCAGGAACAACGCACACAATTCCTGCCAGCGGGCGAGCACCGCCGGCCCGTGCTTCGCGAGTTTTTCGCTGATTTCTGCCGGCGTCAATTCTTGATACAGCATTGCCTCCGGCTTGACATGGAAGCGGTCAGCCAGACAGATGATCTTTTCTTCGAGGCTCAGGGGCAGATAGTCACGCACCGGCAGCGGCAGCTTCTGCTGCACCACGTCCGCGGCCGTCAAACCCACGCCGGTATGGCGCTCGCACACCAGGGCATGCGCCGGCAGTCCCTCCTGCTCCAAAATCTCGCGGCCGATGATCATGTGGCGAATGTAAGGCTCGCTGCCGTGGCAGTGAATCGTGGGCGCATGGCAGCGAAAAATGCCGATGTCATGCAGCCAGGCGGCCTGCTCGATGAACGTGAAGTCGAGCGGCGCTTCCGGATGGCGGCGCTGATAAGCGCGCGCCAGCGCCAGGGCCTTGGCCGCCACCAGCACACTGTGCACCACCAGCACGCGATACGCCGGGCCGGCGGGATCATAGTATTTTTGAATGATGGTCAGCGGATTGAAAGAGTTGCTGGTCATGGCGAAAGTCCTCGCGGAGCTGCCGGCTTGCCGCCGGATGTGCAATTGCTCGTGTGGCCAGGATGAAACAGGATTGACGGGATTCGAGTTTCCCGTGTTTTTTCAGCCGGGCGTCATTGTCCGGCCGGCTCACCGGGTGGTTCAAACGGCACGCCGGCAAGCCAATGCCAAGCGCGATATTGACAGAAAAAAATAAGGCCGCATCACACCGGCAAAATCGCAGTAATCCCGGTTAATCCAGCGCATTCTGTCGCCCGAGTTTGGCGCTGCGCCTGCGCGCAGCCGTGAGCCTCAAGCCTCGGCACGGCCGGAACTCGCTGTCGATTTGGCCGGCGGTTTCGTGGGCGGCGAAATCTGGTTGTAGATCACCGGCATTTGTCCCTTCCAGCGCGCCCAGAGATCGTCGTTGGTGATCAACTCAGCCATGAAATGGCCGACATTGATCCGGCTGGTCACGCCCGGGTCGAAGAGGGCGCTGCGAATCGGGGAAGGGTGCACTTCATAGGCAGTGACTTCGCATTCATCCCGCAGAGTGTCCGGCCGCACCGCCACCCACTCCAGGGCGCGGTTGTGCCGGCCAATCTGCGTGCGCAGATAATCGGCAGCCCGCTCGTTGTCCAAATGCGGCGGCAGCAGCGCGCGCAGCAATCCAAGCACGCACTTCTGCGCGAAAGAAACTGGCTCGGCGAGATCGCGATTGCGGTTGCCCGCGGTGTTCATCAGCACAAAGCGCACGGGCTGTTTCGCCTGGCTGGCCTTGATGGCCTCACACAAGCGGCGCGTGGCCTCGGTGACCAGCATGCGCGGGTGGCCGTAAATGCCTCTGAACGTCAAGTTGTGTCCCAGACAGGAAGCCACCGCCGCACACCCTTTGACGTGCCGCGCCATTTCAGCATCACTGAGTTCCAACACACTGGCCTGGATCACGGCTAGCCCGGCGTGGCGCCGAACTTCGGCGGGAAGCCGGTCGGGTGATCGCACAATGACCTTGACCTCGAGGCCGCGAGCGAGAAGTTGCTGCACCAACAGCCTGCCGGTGGCGCCGCTCGCGCCAACAATAAGAGCTGTCACCTGTTCTCCTTCCCTAAAACGCAGTGAATCATCCCTGCCAGCCGGAAAGGGGCAAAGCATGGCAGGACAGGACCACGCCCGGGGAAATTTTGCGAACTCATCGCGCCTGGTGGTGGCCCCGCCAATGCCGGGAATGCCATCGTCACAGCGGCTCACAAGCAAAGCCTGCCGTGCCCTCGTGACGGCATACCGCTTCACACCAACGCCTCCACAGCGACAATGGTAATGTCATCCCGCACCGGCTCGCCCTGCGCATGTGCCAGCACGTCTTGCAACAGGCTCTCGACAGTAGCCGCCGGCGCCGCAACGTGTTGCAGCATACGCAGCTCACCGAATTCTTCGTGAGCAGTATTTCGCGCTTCGATCACGCCGTCGGAATAGAGGAACAGGCGGCTGGCCGGCACCAGCGCCAGCTCCTGGTCGGAGTAGGTGCCCGCGCGCACGCCCAGCGGCAACTCCGGCCTGGTGATAAGCGGCCGGCTGCCGCTGGCATCCACCAAAATGGGAGGAAGATGACCGGCATTGGCAAAAGTGAGGGTGCCGCGCTCCGGATCGAGCACCGCATAGATCATCGTGATGAATTTGGCGGTGGGCAGATCAGCCAGCAAGACGCGATTGACTGCGGTGAGCACGGCGCCGGGAGAGGTTTCGTATTCTGCGTGCATGCGCAGGATGCTGCGGGTCGAGGCCATCAACAGCGCCGCGCCCGTGCCCTTGCCGGCAACATCGCCCACCACCACGGCCACGCGACCGCCCGGCAAGTGGATGTAATCATACCAATCGCCCCCCACCGCGAAGCACGGCTGTGAGAGGCCGGAAATCCGGAAGCGTGGCACCTGCGGCGCTTGCCTGGGAAAGAGACGGGATTGAATCGCACGCGCTTCTGCCAGCTCCTGCAGCATGCGTTCCTTCTCCCTGCGTTCGCGCTCGAACAAGCGCGCGTTGGCGATGGCCACGCCCAGGTGTCCGGCCAGGGCCTCGAGCAGTTGCAGGCGGTGCGGCGGGAAGGCATCAAGATGGGAATGTTGCGCGTTGAACACGCCGATGAGCTGGCCGCGCGCAGTGATGGGGATATCGACTTCCGAGCGTGTCGAGACTTCGCTCACCATGTAGTGGGGATTGCGGGAGACATCCGGCGCATAGCAGGTTTTGCCGGTCTGCACGACGTGGCCGATCATGCCTTCGCTGACCGGGAAGCGTTCGCCTTTGACGTGATAATGGGAGGTCCACCCGCGCACGGCCGCGATCACGACCTCGCGGCCGCCCGGCGCCAGCAGCAGAATCGCCGAGCGCGTATAGCCGAACGTCTGCGCCACATCATCGACGATTTGCTCGAGCAGCGCGTCCAAGTCGAGAATGGCGCTGATGCGTTGCGCCACACGCTGCAGCAGCAGGAAATCATCGATCTGCGATTGCTGTGCCACGGGGCATACCCGCCTGGGTTAAAAGGGAGAGTGCTGTTTCACGTCTGCTCGGTGCCTCGCGCTCCGGGGCCGGCATGCGCTGGTGCTCTGTTATGCTGCCGGGTGGAAGTGATTCCGCGTGTCAGTCAGAAGGAATCCTGCGAGGCACCTGGCACGCCGCGCAACTCTTAACAGGATCCTTGCAGGATGACATGGTTGAGGGTTCCACTTTTTTTTGAGGCAACAGAGCACTAGCGATACTTCTGTTTCACCTGCGTGCGCAGGCCCTTGTGCAAAATTTTCCAGCGCCGCTTTTCTTCAGCCTGGGCGCGATAGTCCTGCTTGCGATGCAGGAACTTCAACTCCTTCTGCATCTTCTTGAAATTGGCAAAGCGGCCGGGATCGATTTCGCCGCGCGCCAACGCCGCCTGCACGGCGCAGTCCGGTTCGTTTTCATGCTGGCAGTCTTTGAACCGGCAGCCGGCAGCGAAGCCTTCGATATCCTCGAAGACTTCCTCCAGGCCTGCGCCGGCCTCCCAAAGCTGCAACTCGCGCATGCCGGGCGTGTCGATCACCAGCCCGCCGCCCGGCACCAGAATCAGCTCGCGCTGCGAGGTTGTGTGGCGGCCGCGATCGTCGGTTTCGCGTATCTCGCGGGTCTTGAGGCGCTCCTCGCCCAGGAGCTTGTTGATCAAGGATGATTTGCCGACGCCGGAGGAACCCAGAAACGCGACGGTCTTGTGATCGCGCAAATACTCGGTCAACCCGGCAACGCCCTGGCCGGTGAGCGCACTCACGACGCGCACGTCCACGCCGGGGGCAACGGCCGCAACCTCGGCCAGCCGTTCCTCCACCTGGGGACAAAGATCGGCCTTGTTGAGCACCACCACCGGCACCGCGCCGCTTTCCCATGCCAGCGCCAGGTAGCGTTCGATGCGGCGCAAATTGAAATCCTGATTCAGCGAGCTGACCAGGAACACGGTATCGACATTGGCGGCGACAACCTGCTCTTCGGTGTGCGGGCCGGCGGCTTTGCGCGAGAATTTGCTGCGCCGCGGCAACACGGCATGGATGACAGCCTTGTGTTCGCCCGGCAACTGCCGCAGCACCACCCAATCGCCAACCGCCGGCAGATCAGCGCTGCTCTGCGCTTCATAGAACAGCCTGCCGGCGGCCTCGGCCGGCATTTCACCCTGCGCGGTGTAAAGGCGGTAGGCGCGGCGATGCTCGACTGCAACGCGTCCGGCGGCAAAGCCCTTCTCGCGATAGGGCGCGAACTGCGCCTCGAAAAAATCATTCCAGCCGAATGTTGCGAGCACTTGTGAGCCTTTCTCTGCGAAACCAATCATCGTCGCGATCCCCTGCGCCTGCGCGCCACGCCGCTGCGTCTTGCACCTTTTCCGCCCGCGGCGCGGGCCAAATCCCACCTCACATTCGCCGGGTTGGGTGCCGCAAAATATCAACTCCCGCCAACATAGTCAATTGGATTGTGGACGATACCGTAATGCTTCGGTGACGAGTGCGGATGCTCCCTCACGGCTGAGCCGTGGCATGACGGCGCCTGGCACCAGCCGCCAAAAGCAACCGTACAACCGGCCCTGATCAATCTCACACGCCTGGGACCGGAGGCATTCCACGAGGCTTTGGGCCACCGGCGCACAGGTCGCGTTTTTGTGCTTGCGATTGCAGCGCCATTTCAATAGCTTGGTGCCGGCGTGGCAAATCACCCGTCAAAATCCACTGAGCCACCCATGCGCCGCCGACCTGATTTTTCCCTTACCTGACATGAAAAACGTCATTTCCTCCGTTCTCGCTCTGCTCCTGCTGCTCGTGCCGCCGCAACTCAGCGCCGGCGTGCAGGACGAGGCCGGCACCTGGCTGGCCCGGGGCCGCGCGTTGCTGGCGCAAAACCAGCTCGAGCAGGCACACAAGGCGTTCGAGCGCGCGCTGCGCCTGGCGCCCAAAAACCGCGACGCCCTCACCCATCTCGGCGAAATCGAAGTGGCCTGGGGCAAATGGGGCAAGGCCGACGATCGCTTCGATGAAATTCTCAAGCGCCATCCCAACGATCTCACCGCCCACTACTACCGCGGTATCTGCCACCGCGAGATGGCCACCACCAAGGCGCTCCTGCTCAAGAAGATCGATTTCGACAAGGCCGAAAAGCATTTCCGCACGGTGCTGGCGCAGGATTCCCTGTTCCAGGACACGGTCTATCAGCTCGCACTGGTCAAACGCTATCGCGAAGATTATGAAGATGCGATCCGCCTCGGCCATCTGGCAGTGCGGCTGCGGCCGGATCTGCCCGGACCGCAAATGGGCTTGTTCCGGCTGTACCGCTACTTGCTCGATCATCGCGGCGAGGCCGAGGCGTTGCGCTGGCTGGCGCAGGAGCAAAATGACCATGCCCGCTATGCCGCCGGCGAATGCTACCGCCTGCACGATCGGGAAACAGAGGCCGATTCGATTTTCCGCGAGCTGCTCGAGCGGCCCGCGGCCCTCAATCTGCAGCCTGTGCGCTTGTCGCGGGCACGCGTGTTCTACCACACCGAACAGCCCCTCATCGCGCAGAGTTTCTTCTGGCAGGCGGTGGATTCCATCCGCTCGCAACTCGATGCCGATTTCATTTTCGAAGACATGAAATACATCGTCAGTGACGCCGAGTATGACACCTACCTCACCCTGCAAACGCCGGAGGAATTCCGCGCCTTCTTTCAAAAGATGTGGGTGAGCCGCGATCCGCTGCCCGCCGCGCAGGTCAATCTGCGCCTGGCCGAACATTACCGCCGACTGCGTTTCGCCGAGAAGAACTACGCCTTTGATGGCTTCCGCACCTGGTTCAACAGTCCCGACCGCTCACAATATTTGAAATACACCAAGGTCTATTTTCTCAATCACGAATTCAACGACAAGGGTCTGGTTTATCTCCGCCAGGGACCACCGGATGACACCGCCCTCTCCGTCAGCCAGCGGGCCAATCCCAATGAATCCTGGCGCTATTACAAAACGCCGGATCGCCCTGAACTGACCTTTCATTTCGTCATCGCCGACAATGCCGTGGGCAACAACTGGCGTCTCACGCCGATCATTACGGATCCCGACATGCTCTCGGAACGACTGCACTGGGGCCCGGTCTACCTGCGGCTGCTCAACGCCACCGAGGGCGAACGCCTGACCTACGAAAACGAGATGGCGGATCAAAGCGTGAAATCCGTGCGCACCGGATTGGATACGGACCGTCACACCTGGCATGAGAAGATCGAACCGCTGACCATGGCGTTTTACACGGCGGCCTTCAAAGGCACTGCCGGCCGCGATGAGTTGGCGCTCTACTACGCCATTCCCGCCAATCAAATCACCAGGGATCACCCTGCGGAAGCCGGACCGATTCTGCTGGAAAAAGGCGCGGTGCTGCATGACAGGAGTTGGCATGAGCTCGAGCGCGTCGACAAGCAGATCGCGCTGCATCCGGAATCGCCACGGCAATTTGCGCGCGGCTTGTTCATCGATGCCCATCACTTCACCGCTGCGCCGGATTCCTATCGCATCGCGTTTCATGCGCGCCTGGCCAAGGCCACGCCCGTTCGCGTGGGCGGCTTTTCTTTTGAATTGGCGCTGCCGGATTACAACAGCGACCGGCTGGCGTTGAGCGATCTGCTGCTGGCGTTCACCGTCGCGCCCGCCACCAGCACAGGTCCGTTCGTGCGCAATGGCCTGGCGCTGCTGCCCAATCCTTACAAGCAATTCAGCCTCAGCCAGCCGGTGCAGCTTTACTTTGAGATTTACAATCTGACGCTGAATCCGGAGGGCCGGGCGCAGTTTTTGTTGGAATACACCGTGCAGGCGCTCAAAGGGAAATCCGGCGGCTTCGCCGGCTTGTTCGGCGGCGGCGACAAGTCGAAAATCTCGCTCACCTTCGAGCGCGACGCGAATACCCGCGACACCTTCGAGCAAATCGGCCTGGATTTGAGCGCGGCCAAGCCCGGCGAGTACGAGCTGACCGTGAAAGTTACCGATCGCACCAACGGCGCGAGCGCCGAAGCGAAGAGCATGCTGCGGTTGGATTGAAAGGCGCCCAGACAGAAAGAGCAGGCATGGCGAAAACTGCGTTGTTGCTGGGCGCCAGCGGATTAGTAGGCAGCCACTGCCTGCAACTCCTGCTGGCGAATGACAACTACCAGCGCGTGATCACCTGGCTGCGCCGGCCGCTGCCGCGCCAGCATCCCAAGCTGCAGCAGCAGATCATTGCTTTCGATGAGTTGCCAGCCGGTGCCGCCTCGCTGCGCGGCGTGGATGAGATTTTCTGTTGTTTGGGAACCACCATCAAGCAAGCGGGGTCGCAGGCCGCTTTTCGCCGGGTGGATTTCACCTATCCCGTCGAGATTGCCCGGCTGGCGGTGCAACAGGGCGTGCCACAATTCTTGATTGTGACCGCGATGGGGGCGAATCCGCGGTCAACCATTTTCTACAGTCGCATCAAAGGCGAGGTCGAGCAGGCGCTGCAGCAAATGGGACTGCCCAGCCTGCAGATTTTGCGGCCCTCCCTGTTGCTGGGAAAGCGCGAAGAATTCCGGCTGGGCGAACGCCTCGGCAGCTTGGTGTTCAGCCTGCTGTCTTTCGCATTCATTGGCCCACTGCGCCGCTACCGCGGCATTGCGGCAGCCGACGTGGCCGCCGCCATGATTGCAATCGCACAAAGCGGGCGCACCGGCGTCAATGTTTATGAATCAGAACAACTGCAGGCCATCGCGGTGGAGAAAGGGCAGACGATCGGGGCCTCGCCCTAGTCGTGTTTGGGGGCTTCATGCGTTGAAATTCCCAGTCGGCTTCAGCCGACATCCGCTAACAGGCTGCGATTTGAATCGCAGCAGGCAAACAGGCTGCGATTTGAATCGCAGCAGGCAAACAGGCTGCGGTTTGAATCGCAGAAGAGAGAAGACCAGACGATCGGGGCCTCGCGCTAGTCGTGTTTGGGGGCTTCATTCGTTAGAATTCCCAGTCGGCTTCAGCCGACTTCCGCTAACAGGCTGCGATTTGAATCGCAGCTTTGAATCGCAGCAGAATCGCGGCTCACCGCCTCTGCACCGTGGCAATCGCAATCCGTTGCGCGCCACTCTTTTTGGCCAGACCGAGCAAATCAAGAATCTGCCGGTGGCTGACATTCTTATCGGCGCGAATCACCACCAGCCGGCCGGGATGATCCGTCACCATCTTTTTCAATGCCGGCGCAAGCTGGGGCGGCGCCAGCATCTTGTCGTTGAGCGCGGTTTCGCCGCCGGCCCCCAGCGAAATGGTGATGTTGTCCTGCGATTTTGCCTCGATGGTGGCGGCTTTGGGCAAATCGACTTCGAGATTGGAGGGCACATCCAGCAGCGGCGCGGTGACCATGAAAATGATCACCAGCACCAGCGCAATATCCACCAAGGGTGCGAGATTCAAATTGCTGATAATGTCGCCCGAGGGCTTGCCGGAATCCATATCAGAGTCTGCGTTTGACAATGGAAAGTTCTTTGGCGCCCGCCTGCCGCGCGGCATCGAGCAGGGCCACAACGCGATCATGCACCACCTGCTCGTCGGCGCTCACCACCACCAGCTTGTTCTTGCTCTGGCTCAACTGCCGGCGCAGGCTCTCGTGAAATGCCTGCGGCGTCACCGGCTCATCGTTCAACAAAATCGCACCGGCCTTGGTGAGATGGATTTCCGTACGAACATTGATCTGCTTCTCCCCGCCGCCGGCCGTGCCCACCTTCGGCGCCGACACCATGATCTGCGATTGCATGATCATCGGCGTCATCACCATGAAGATCACCACCAACACCAGCGCCACATCGATCAAAGAAGTCAGATTGATTTCCGTCAGGCCGCTTTCCTGCTGATCAATTTGCATGGACGTGATTTCCTGAATGGCACCGAAAATTGCAAAATCCGTTGTCATCACCGCCGGCGGGAGCCGCGCGCGCCTTCCTCGCCGGGCCAGTTTCAAACACTCGTGGCTTTGCGGACGGGCGCGACACGCGAGGTGCGCTTGTGGCGCATGGCGGCCGCTTCCTCGTGCGCCTCTTCCGCCGGCGCCTGCTCGTGCATCTGCCCAATACCGATGATCACCCGCACCTTGCGCGTGGCCGCCTCGATTTCCGCCATGATCGTTCCCACGCGGCGCAGGAAAAAGTTGTAGGCAATCGCGGAGGGAATCGCCACGAACAAGCCGGCTGCCGTTGCAATCAGCGCTTCGGAAATGCCCGCCGCCACCACCGACGGCCCGCCCGAGCCGGAGACGGCGAGATCATGGAAGGCGCGAATGATGCCGATGACCGTTCCCAACAGGCCGATGAAGGGCGCAATGTTGCCCATCGTTCCCAGAATGCTGAGAAAGCGTTCCAGCTTGATCTTCTCCTCGAGCGCGGTCGCTTCCATCATCTCCTTCACCCGCTTCTCGCCCAGCGCCAGATTCTCCAACCCCGCGCGTACCACCAGCGCCAGCGGCTTCTGCAGGGTTTGGCAATAATGCAGGCAGGCGCGCGGCCCGCCGCTCTGCATGTTTTTGTAGATGGCGCTGACGAAGGCGTTGGCATCGAGCGTCGTGCGGCGGAAATACAGCCAGCGCTCGATGATGAACGTCACCACCAGCAGGGAACAGCCGAAGAGAACGATGAAGGTCGGGCTCTCCCGCACCGTTTCCCAGAAATTCACTTCCATTTCAGGCTCCGAACAAGTCCATTAGTTCATCTTGATGAAGATCATCGGATAGACGACTTTCATGTAACCGCGCGCGATGGGTTGATACTTCCAGCGCCGGATGGCGTCGCGCAATTCCTCTTGAAAGGCCGCAATCGGAATTTGCGAAGCGAGAATCTGCACCTCGGTCACTTTGCCGTCCGCGCCGATCGTCACTTCCACCTCCACTTTGCCGCGCGCTTCCAGGCCGCTCTTCAAATACTTCGTGTAAATGTACTGCAACCGCCCCATGTTCTCCATCATGACCTGGCGCAGGGATTCCTCGGAACGGCCGCCGCCGCCGCTGGTGGCCTCCTTGCTGCCGGTGATGCGGCCGATGCGCTCGATGGTGACGCGGCCGACCTTGCCGAGCTTGACGCCGGTGCCGCCAATCTCGCCTTTCAAACCTTCGAAGACGCCGTCCACGCCGTTGCCGTATCCTCTGCCGTCGCCATTACCGGTGGCAAAGCCTGCCATCACACTGGCGCTGAGGTCCGCGCCGTTCTTGCTGCCGTGGCCGTTGGTGAGAAATTTGCCTGCACCGGCAATATGCAACACCGGTTCGCTCGACACGCCGGCGACGTCCGCAACGCCGTCCATCACCTTGAGCACACCAAAGTCTTCCACGTTGGGCGCCGGCGGCCCGGGCTCGCCGCCACCGGCGGGAATGCCGTTGGCGAACGGGCTGCCGAAATCGCTGGCGTTGGCGGTGCTGCGCCGGCCGGCGTCGCGGCCCGCAACGACTTCACCGTTGTTGAACGCATCCGTCTCGCCGGGCTCCACTTCCTGCTCCGGCGCTTTTTCCTCCGGCGGCTGCTCGGTTTCATCAACGTAACTGATCTCGCGGATCTCGAGAATCTCGGGCTTGCTCATCAACGAAGAGGACAGCCACGCCGCAAAGATCAAGGCATGCACGAACAGGGAACCGCTGATGGCGATGCTGAAGCGTTGAGGCGGGTGGGCGGCAATGGCATCCAACGTGGAGGAGCTTGGACGCGGGCGAGCAGAAGCACCATCTCTGGAAATTTTAGCCTGCGCTATCCTCATGCAAGCAGGATCATCCTAATGAGAAAGAGAGAGACGAGTATTCGAGTCGAGAGGTGAATCTATGCGGCATAATATACCAGCCGCCGGCAGTGGGCGCGGACGCAGGCGGCTGGCTGCCTTGATCATTTTGCGGTGATTGCCTATATTGCGCCCGGTTCGTTAGAGCAGGCTGACACACCCAAAGCCTGCGCCATTCCCACGATTCTTTGCATCAGCAGATTCCATGCCTGCACGTCACGTCATTCTCGGCACTGCCGGCCACATCGATCACGGCAAAACTTCGCTAGTCAAAGCGCTCACCGGCGTGGATACCGACCGCCTGCCGGAGGAAAAAGCGCGCGGCATGACCATCGATCTCGGCTTTGCCCATCTCGATGAGTTCGCCACCCTCATCGACGTTCCCGGCCATGAAAAATTCGTCAAAAACATGGTGGCGGGGGTGAGCACCATCGACCTGGTCTTGTTCGTCATTGCGGCCGATGACGGCGTGATGCCGCAGACGCGCGAGCATTTGGACATCTGCTCGTTGCTGCAAATCCCGCGCGGCCTCATTGTGCTCACCAAGATCGATCTGGTCGAGCCCGACTGGCTGGCGCTCGTGCAGGAAGACATTCGCCGGCTGGTGCACGGCACTTTTCTGGCCACGGCACCGATCCTGCCGGTTTCCACCGTCACCGGCGCCGGCCTCCCCGAACTAAAGCAGGAACTGGCGAAGCGCATGGCGGATTTGCCGCCGCGGCACGATCGCGGCGTGTTTTGGCTGCCGGTGGATCGCACGTTTGTGATGAAAGGATTTGGCACCGTGGTCACCGGTTCGGTGCTCTCCGGTCAGCTTGCCGTGGGCGAAGAGGTGGAAATCCTGCCCGAGCGGCTGCGCGTGCGCGTGCGCGGCCTGCAGCGGCACGGCCACAGCACAACACTGGTGCAAACCGGCGATCGCGCCGCCATAAATCTCCACGGCATCACCACCGGCCAGGTGGCGCGCGGCCAGGTGCTGGCGGCGCCCGGCTATTTTGGTCCGGCCACACGCCTCAACTGCCGCCTGCGCTTGCTGGCGCAGGCGCCCGCGCCGTTGAAGTTGCGCAGCCGCGTGCGCGTTCATCTCGGCACGGCGGAGATCATGGCGCGGGTGATTCCGCTGGCTGCCAACGAACTGAAACCCGGCGAAAGCAGCTTCGTGCAATTGCGCTGCGAGAAACCGGTGGCGGCGCGGCCGCGCGATCCCCTGGTGATTCGCCAATATTCTCCACCGCACACCATCGGCGGCGGTGTCGTGCTGGAAGCCGAAGCCGCTCCGCTGCGCCGCCGCAATCCGGCGCTGTTGGTGCGATTGCAGGCGCTCGAACAGCACGAGCCGGAGGAACAGTTGATTGCACAATTGCTCCTGCCCGAGCGTTATGCTGTCACGCTCGATCAGCTTGCCAGCGAGACCAGCCATTCCAAAGCGGAAGTCAGCGCCCGCCTCGAGCGGCTGGTGCAACAGGGCAGCGTCGTGGCAATCAATCAACGCGTCTTCATTCATCGCCTGCGGCTGGAGGCCTTGTGGCATCGCCTGGCCGCGGTGCTGGCTGAGTATCATCACCAGCATCCCACCAAACTGGGATTGCGCAAGGCCGAAGTGAGCAGCCGCATTCCCGTGCTGGCCGAGGCCGGCCTGTTGAATTTTCTCGTCAAAATCAGCAAGGCCGAAAACAAATTGAAGGAAATCGAGGCGCATCTGGCGCTGGCAGAGCATGAGATTCGCCTGAATGCAGAGCAGGAAAGGCTGCGGCAGCAAATTCTCGCGCGCCTGCATGCCGGAAGATACGCGCCCGCAAGTCCGGCCGAGCTGGCGGCCACACTCAACGCCACGCCGGCGCAGATCGCTGAAGTGCTGGAAGTGCTCGCGCTGCGGCAGGAAGCCGTGCGCCTGGAGGAGAGCATCTGGCTGCACCACAGCCATGTGGAGGAGGCGCGCAACAAAGTGATTGACTATCTGCGCCGGCACGGCGAAATTACCGTCAGCCAATTCAAAGAGCTGGTGGACAACACCAGCCGCAAATTCGCCATGCCGCTGTTGCAATACTTCGACGCCGGCGGCGTGACCCAGCGCCAGGGCGAAGTCCGGGTATTGGGCGTTGCACGAAGAGAAAGTGAAGCGCCATGAGGCTCGCACGCAGGAATCCGAAAACCAATCACGCGCTCGCTGAAACGAGGCAACACCGCTGCAGGATGGGCTTTATGCCTCCGACGCACAAGCGGCTTGGCAAACGACTGCAGATCAAACGCGGTCTGCTCCCCAACGTGACTTGATTGCAGCCGCATCAATCTAGTCTGATTACCATGCACGGCCCGCTGAATCCGCGAGACACACCAAAAGCCCTTCGCGTTTTCCGAGTGTTTTGCAGATTCGATTTCAAATGTGACTCAGGAGAACTTCGAAGCCATGGATTTGACGATGTGAGATCACTTAGAACCAGCGGGAGCACCTTATGATCATCACCTCCCCTCACGGCACCGCCACCATTCCCGAAGGCCTGGCGGCGGTTCCTCCCTCTTCACCTGCCGCGCTCGACCAGGCGATTGACCGATTACAGGCCCACAAACAGAAGTGGGCGACCCTCGACGTCCGCGCCCGTCTCGCGCTTCTCGACCGGCTGTTGTTCGATTTTCTGGCGCTCGCCGAGCCGTGGGTGGCGGCGGCCAATGCCGCCAAGGGCATCGACCCGCGCAGCCCCACGGCCGGTGAGGAGTGGCTAGGCGGCCCTCTGTGCATTCACCGCAATCTGCGCCTGTTGCGACAGGCTCTGCGCGATATTCAGAAGCACGGCCGGCCGCTCTTCCCCGGCCCCGCGCGAGTGCGGCCCAATGGACAAGTGGTGGCGCCGGTGATGCCGCAGGATCCCTATGAGCGCGTGTTGTACAGCGGCATCTCGGCGGAAGTGTGGATGCAGCCCGGCGTGCGCCTGCCGGACCTGGCGGCGACGCAGGCGGTTTCCTATCACACGCCGGCGCGCAGCGGCAAGGTCGTCCTGGTGCTGGGCGCCGGCAATGTCGCCTCCATCGGCCCGATGGACGCGCTCTATCAGCTCTTTGTCGAGAATCACGTCGTGTTGTTGAAAATGAATCCCGTGAATGCCTACCTGGGGCCGTTTCTCGAACAGGCATTTCGGGCACTGATCGAGGAGAATTTTCTGCAAGTGGTTTATGGTGGCAGTGAAGAAGGGGCGTATCTTTGCCACCATCCGGGCGTCGAAGCGATTCACATGACCGGTTCCGACAAGACCTTCGAAGCGATCGTCTTCGGCGCCGGCCCGGAGGCCGCGCAGCGCAAGGCCGAGCGCCGGCCGCTGCTCACCAAACCGATAACCAGCGAGCTTGGCAATGTCAGTCCGGTGATCATCGTGCCCGGCCCCTGGAGTGACGCTGACATTGAATTTCAAGCCGCCAATTTGGCGACCATGCTGGCCAACAATGCCGGCTTCAACTGTGTCGCCATGCGCGTGATCGTGCAGCACGACGGCTGGCCGCTACGGCCGCAACTGCTGGCGGCGCTGCGCACGGCGCTCGGCCGCATTCCACCGCGGCTGGCTTACTATCCCGGCGCGGCCGAGCGCTACGAAAAATTCCAGGCCGCTCATCCCCAAGCCACACCGATCGGCACGATTGCCGGGGGCAAATTGCCCTGGCTGCTTATCAGCGATCTCGATCCCAACGATTCCTCCGAAATCTGTTTCACCACCGAGTCCTTCTGCAGCACGGCAGCGGAAACCAGCATCGCGGCCGCCAGCGTTCCCGAGTATCTCGAGCGCGCCGTGGCGTTTGCCAACAACAAACTATGGGGCACGTTGAGCGCGACGATTCTGGTGCATCCCGCCTCGCTGCGCGATCCCGAAATCAATGCCGCGGTGGAGACCGCCCTCGCTGACTTGCGCTATGGCACGGTCATCGTCAACCACTGGTCCGGCGTGGGCTATGGCTTGATTTCCACAACCTGGGGCGCCTTTCCCGGCCACGACATTTATGACATACAATCCGGCACCGGCGTGGTGCACAACGCCTTCATGTTCTCCCAGCCGCAGAAATCCGTGGTGGTGGGCTCGTTTCGCACATGGCCAACGCCGTTGTGGTTTGCCACCAACAAAGTGCTAAACCGGCTGGCGCCCCAGGCCGCCCGCTTCGAAGCAGCGCCGGCTTGGTGGAAAATTCCAGGACTCGCTGCGACCGCGCTGCGAGGGTGAAGCTTAACCAGAATCGTCATTCGAAAATTCTCTGCAGCGATTGCAATTCTCAGCCCCCTAACGTTCTGCACGCGATGCCTTCAGATCACACCTCTTTTCCCCGCCCAGCCCATGCCTGGTATGTTGTTGCCGTGCTCACGCTCGCGGCGATTTCGGCTTATATCGATCGTCTGATCCTCAGCCTGCTGGTCACGCCCATCAAACGCGATTTCATCATCAGCGATACGGAAATGAGCCTGCTCATGGGCTTCAGCTTCGCGCTGTTTTATACTGTGCTTGGCCTGCCCATTGGCCGGCTGGCGGATTCCCACAGCCGCAAGAATATCATCATCATCGGCATCACGCTGTGGAGTTTGATGACGGCGCTCAGCGGCATTGCCAAAAACTACGGGCATCTGTTTCTGGCGCGCGTGGGCGTGGGGGTGGGCGAGGCCGCGCTGTTCCCGGCGGCGTATTCGATGATCGCCGATTATTTTCCCAAACAGCGGCTGGCCATGGCCATGAGCGTGTTCGGCATGGGAATTTTCATCGGCTCGGGCCTGGCGATGTTCATCAACGGCCTCGTCGTGGGAATGACTTCGCAACAGACGATGCTGGAATTGCCGCTGCTCGGCACCATTTTCCCCTGGCAGAAAATTTTCTTTGTGATTGGTTTGCCGGGCTTGCTTGTCGCTGCCTTGATGTTTACCGTGCGGGAGCCGGCTCGTCGCGGCGGCCTGGCCACTTCGACCGGCGCCGGGCCCTCGCCATTTCCCCTGCGCGAAGTCTTCGCCTACATGCGCGCGAACAAGCTGACGTTCCTGTGCCACAATCTAGGTTTTGCGTTGTTTGCCCTGCACAACTATGCCGCCAACGCCTGGATTCCCCCGTTCTTCACGCGCACGTACGGCTGGGAGGCGTCAAAAGTTGGAATCGTCTACGGCCCGCTCATTGTAGTTTTTGGCACGATCGGCATTTTGCTCGGCGGCTGTCTCACCGACTGGCTGGCGCGGCGCGGCCATGCCGATGCCAAGCTGCGCACGGGCTTGATCGCAGCGCTTGCGCTCACGCCGACGATCATTCTCTATCCGCTGATGCCGAACGGCGAAGCAGCATTGCTGGCCCTGGTTCCGGTGAATATCTTTGCGAGTTTTGCCTTCGGTGCGGCCACGGCGGCCATACAGGAGGTGACGCCCAATCAAATGCGCGCGCAAATTTCAGCGCTGTACTTGTTCCTGATCAATCTTATCGGCCTGGGCTTTGGACCCACGGCCGTGGCCTTGACCACCGATTTTGTTTTCGGCGACGAAAATGCCGTTCGCTATTCCCTGATCATTGTCGGTACCATGGCCTTGTTGCTGGCCGCCTTGTTGTTCTGGTTGGGACTGAAACCGTACCGGCGAAGCCTGGCAAATCTGCAGGGACAGGCAGCCGCGCGCCGCTAACCCGAAACCAGTCTTGCATCTCGCAGCGGCACAAGCTATATTTCGGCCATGTCAGACATGCGACCCTACATTGAAGCCTATCGCCGCCGCATTCGGGAAGCGCGCGAGCTTAGGCGGCAACGTGCGGAACTTGCATGCGCAGTCGCCCTGGGCTGCGCTCAAAAGCTTGTGGAAGTATTCGGTGCAACACGGGTCTACTTGTGCGGTTCATTGGCGGAAGGCCGTTTTCGCCTGACTTCGGACATTGACCTCGCGGTGGAGGGGCTGGCGCCGGAAAAATTCTTCAAGGCCCCCGCGGCCATCGCCCGCTTTGCCCGGGACTTCGACGTTGACCTCATTCCGTTCGAAACATACAAATATCAAGCGGAGATCATTGAAAAAGGCCAGGTTCTGTATGAGTCTGATCGAGTGCGTCGAGCTTGAAGCTGTGAAAAATCCCAAAGTGTTTTTTCATCTCTAAACATTCAGGAAGAATCAACAAGTGGAAGACAAGATCGCCGTCTTTATTGACCTCGAAAACCTGGTTTTGGGCGACAAGCAGCCGATCATCGGATTCAACATTCAAAAGATTCTCGAACGCTTGTTGGAAAAAGGCAAAATCGTCGCCAAACGGGCCTATTGCGATTGGGAAAAATATCCCAAAGAAAAACTGGCGCTGCACGGCGCGGCCATCGATCTCATCGAAATTCCGCACCGCGGCATGACCGGCAAGAACTCGGCGGACATCCGCCTGGTGGTCGACGCGCTCGACATGTGTTTCTCGAAAGAGCATATCACCATTTTCGTCATCGTCTCCGGCGACTCGGATTTCAGCCCGCTGGTTTCCAAGCTCAAGGAGAACGGCAAGACTGTGATCGGCGTGGGCCGCAAGCAGGCTTCCTCGGAGCTCCTGATCAGCAATTGCGACGAATTCATCTTCTATGAGGATTTGTTGCGCCCCGTCGGCGAGCCGCCCAAGATCAAAGGCCTGCCGCGCAAAAAGGCGCAGGTGATGTACTGGCTGATCGACGCCATCCAGGCATTGATGCGCGAGAACAAGGAAGTATTGCTCGCCTCGACCATCAAACAAACCATCAAGCGCAAGCGGCCCTTTTTCGACGAAGGCGAATTCGGCTACGACACCTTCTCCGAACTTTTGGAAGACGCACAGGCCAACGGCATTATCAAGCTCGACCGCCATTCCAAAAGCGGCACGTACATCGTGACCGGATACGGATCAAAGGACGACAAGCCTGCGAAAGCTCGAATGTAGCGAGATAATACCTAAAACGTTGAGCAGGCGCTCTCATCGCTACAGGAGACCAACGTGACCCCGACGGGGTCGCAGGTAAAAGCCCACGGGCAACGCCCCGGGAACGGATGGAATTTGTCACATTTAGCCCTGCAGAGACGGTATTCCTGACGTGGTCCCATCGCGCCCCCGGTGGGGCTTGGTGGTTTCCGCTGATTACGACATTCCCAGGGTGTTGCCCTTCGCTGCTACCTTTCGCTCCTTTGAGGCTGCCAGTCCGTGCAGTGGAATTCGACTTAAGATTGCAGTCCCATCATGACGGCGAGAATTTTTATGACCCGCCTTGCCAACGGGTGGGCCGGCGTCGTGCAGCAATTTTTCGATCTCTTGAATGACTTGAAGATTGATTATTGCGTCATTGGCGGTGAACGCTTATGTCGAGCTGGTGGTGAGCCTGGAGGTGGACCTGGTTGTTACCGTTGCGGCCGTTGATCGTCTCGTCAAGGCCGCCAGCAGGCACTTTACGATCAAAAAAATTTCCGCCTGGCCTTAACTTGCAAAGCGCCCTATCCGGGCGTCGCATTCAGCTTCAAACCGGGGCGCGTTATCAGGCATTCATCAAAAACGCGTCCCTGAAAATGTCATGGGATATCTGATGACGGTTGCAGCTTTGGAGGATGTCTTGCTAGGCAGGATTTGGGCCAATGCGGATGGCGAAAGACGAAAGCGCAAACGCCAAAAAGACCTGGCCGATATTCTCCGGTTGGTGGAAGCCTGTCCGCAGCTTGAAGAACGCCTGCCCGATTCAATCAAAATTCAAATACGCGACGGAAGGCATTCTCCCAAAACAAACTCACGACAAAGTATCTGTCGCTTTTCCTGACAGACGACTGGTTTTGATAGTTGTGATGATGTGAAAACATCGTGAGGAGGGAAACAACAAGATTTGCGGTGGGATGCCAGCGCGCCTGCCAGCGAAGATGCAAGCTGCGCGCGACGGTTCCGGTGGGAAAATTTTCGTGGTAGGATTGCCCGTTGGGAACAGCCAGCCAGGGCTGATCGAAAGCCGTGGCAATGCGGCCGGCGCCGCGACGGCGATACTCAAGAACAAACTGTGTCCAAACTTGCCTGCCGGCATATGCGCTCGCATGCGCCAGCCAGCGGTCAAAGTCATTGCCGAGAAAATGCGCCAGCGGCTGCTGGCGGTGCAGGAACTTCTCCCAATCGCGCCTGGTTTTGTAGGTGCGATTCGCCACGCGCGTGTACTCCAGCCCCATGGTCACCCCGTGCAGGCCAAACGGATCCGCGACGCGCGCGCCCGCCAGCATGCCCCACTCATTCGGCTCCAAATCCGTGCTGTCCACGTTCTCGATTTGAAAATCGTCGATCAGCCACTGGCCATAAATTTCAACACCGGCCCTGGGCATGTACAGCGCATCAAAGGCGATGGCGGTGTTGGCGTTGAGATCGCCGTTGAGCTGCTCGCCGTGATACAGCAGCAGCGGATTGAGCATGATCCATTCGAAACGGCGCAGCGGGCCGCCGTACAGCGCCATTTGCGAGAATGCCAGGCGCAGCCGCTGCGGCAGAATCTCCGCTTCCAGGCGGCCGGCGGCAAGTGAGCGGAAGGCAAATTCAGTACGCAGCGCTTGCGCCAGCGAATCCGGCAGGCGCCAGGGATCAAGCTGGGCAGCCAGATAGACGAAACGCAGCCGCGGCAAATCGAATTGAAAATGCAAGTGATCGAGCGCGCGGCTGTAATCTGACAGCACCAACGAAGCGTCAAACCCTCTCCCCCACTTCACATAATCCCGTCCCAACTTCACACCATATTTACCCTTGTCAAAACGCGCATAGGCCTGCTCCGTCAAACCGGTAATGTCGCGCCAGCGCTTGCCGAGATATTCCGGTTCATCGGACAGCCCCAGATCGACCCGCATCACATTCACCAGCGTAACGGCGGGCGAGGGCGAAATCTCCACATAACTGCGCACGCCAAATCGCGAATGTGCGGCAATGAAATTGCGCTCACTGGCAATATCCGGGGGCAGGGTTTGCGAACGGCCGGAAAAGCCGAGTTGCGCCAGCACAAAAGGCCGGTGAGACGAATCCTGCAAGACGTCCGGCGCGGAAAGCTTGTCGAGCCAAAAGCGGCTGGCGTGATGATCTGCGGCTTGGGATGAATCCTGCTCAAGCTGAACATTTCTGCGCAACGGCAAGGACATTTGCGAGAAGGCAAGTCCGGGACGGCGCAGGCTGAGTTGATCGACATAGTCGTTTTGCCAGCGCCAGGCCGGCTGTGTGCGCCAGGGACTTTGCGGCCGGACGAGCACCGGCGTGCTCAGCAAAATCGTCAGGATTATTCTGAAGAGGTAATGACGAACCATGAACACCCATTCAAGCAGAAAATCCCCTGCCAAGCCGGGGATCGTGCTGACGCTAATCATCACAAGCAACGGTCAGGCCATTGCGGAACATTCGCCTATTTCTGAAAACGAATAATGCGCGCCGGCACGCCGGCGACAATGGCGTGGCTGGGCACGTCTTTCGTCACCACACTGCCGGCGCCCACCAGCGCATATTCACCAATGGTGACACCGCAGAGAATCGTCGCGCCGCTGCCGATGCTCGCGCCCTTTTTCACCACCGTCGACACCACTTGCCAGTCGCTTTCGGTTTGCAGGCGGCCGTCGCGGTTGGTGGCGCGGGGATAGCGGTCATTGATGAACGAAACGTTATGGCCGATGAACACCTCGTCTTCGATGGTCACGCCCTCGCAGATGAAAGTGTGGCTGGAAACTTTGACGGCGCGGCCGCGGCGGGCATTCTTTTGAATCTCGACGAACGCGCCGATTTTGGTGTCATCGCCGATCTCGCAGCCATAGAGATTTACGAAGGCGAAGATTCGAACGTTTTGGCCGAGCTTGACATCTGCTGATATTCTTTGATAGTTTTCCACGAGAACTCCTTGCGCGAATGGGTGGCGAGCGGCACGGCGCGTCCGCCGGCGCGCAGCGATTGATCCGCCGCTTCCAGAATGCGCACGACGTTGTAGCCGGCCGTGCCGTCGGTGAGCGGCCGGCGGCCGGTACGGATGCACTCCACGAACTCCGCGGTCAGCAGGCTGAGTGCCTCGGTTTGATCGATCTTGGGGGCGTACATGTCGCCCATGCGATACTGCACCAGCGTCTGGTACACCGATTCCTTCTCGGTGATTTCGACGCCGCGATTGTAAACCTTCACCTTTTCGCTGGGCTCCATGTCGTCGTAAACCACCATGTGCTTGCTGCCGCCCAGCAGGATGCGCCGCACCTTCACCGGCGACAGCCAGTTCACGTGAAAATGCGCGATTAGCTTGTCGGCAAAGTGCACGGTGAGATAGGCGACGTCTTCCAGACAATTGTAATGGCTCACCCCGACCGCGGAGACCGACACCGGCTCGCGGTCGATGAGATGATCCATGATCGAGACGTCGTGCGGGGCCAGATCCCAAATCACATTGGTGTCGTGTTGAAACAAACCGAGGTTGACGCGCACGGAATCGAAATAGAGAATGTCGCCGATTTCACCGCTGCGGATCATCTCTTTCACTTTGCGCACCGCGCCGGTGTAGACGAAGGTGTGATCGACCATCAAGGTCAATCGCTGCTCACGGGCAAAGGCAA
>JBBIKM010000089.1:0-23580 GCA_037445455.1 bacterium
GATCTCACCGGCCGGCTGGTGGTGCTGCTCTTCGAGGGCGAACAGCAGGCGGGCCATCATACCATACGCTGGCATGGCCGGGACAGTCATGGCCGGCCCATTGGTTCCGGCGTGTATTTCTGCCGGTTGGAAACCCCCGCCGTGGTGCAGACGCGCAAGTTGATGCTCGCGAAATAATGTCCGTCGGAAAATGTTCAACCTCGGCTGAGCCGAGGTTTCCAAAACCTCGAATGTCTTGGAAACTCTAGGGGATTTGATGCAACGGCCAAGCCGTTGCAGGAACATTTTGCAAAAATGAGCGATTTCGGGCGGACACGGCGACCGAGTGCAGCCGCCGGACACTGCCTCAGTCACAGCGGGAGATTGCCACTCGGGAGCGAATCTTCTTTCAACTCAATACCGCTCCTGATTGTCACAAAATGCCTGCAGCATGACAGCCCGCGTCACTGCGGGCATGCCGCCGCCGGCCTCATCCCTCTTGCATTTCCATCACCGGTTTTGTATTTTGCCCCCGCTTTTTCGCCTGCGCGCGAGCGCTCTTTCCCCAAAAAATCCGTTGCCTGTTTCGATTTCACCCACGAGGAGCCGGCCATGCAAGCGACCGTCGTTGCCCCCACTGCTCAGGTCCATGCGCGTGAACCCAACCCCGGCGCCCCACCCGCCGAAACGATTGCTTCCGAGAATGAGTTGAGCCGCGACCAGGTTTTGGCCTTGCGGCGCGAGTATCTGCCGCCGGCGGTGTTCATGTATTATCGCGAGCCGATCAATCTCGTGCGCGGCCACATGCAATACCTCTACGACGATACCGGCCGGCAATATCTCGATGCGCTCGGCGGCATCGTCACCATCAGTGTCGGCCACTGCCATCCCGAGGTGATCGCCAAAACCAAGGCGCAGATCGACAAGCTGCAGCACGCCACCACCATCTATCTGCATGCCGCCATGCCGCTGCTCGCCAGGAAACTCGCGGAAAAAATGCCCAGCCCGGACCTGAAGGTCACCTTCTTCACCAATTCCGGCAGTGAAACCAACGATCTCGCCCTCACCATGGCGCGGCTGTTCACCGGCAACCTCGACGTGCTGGCGTTGCGCAACTGCTATCACGGCGCCGGCCTCGCCACCATGAGCCTGGTCGGCCACAGCACCTGGAAATATCCGATTCCGGCGGCCGGCAACATTCATCACGTCGCGCCGGGCTATTGCTATCGCTGCCCGTTCGGCAAGACCTATCCCGCCTGTGATCTGCATTGCGCCCGCGACGTGGAAAACGTGATCAAGCACAATACCAGCGGCAAAGTCGCGGCGTTCATCGGCGAGCCGATCCAGGGCGTGGGCGGCACGGTGACGCCGCCGCCGGAGTACTTCAAGATCGTGCATGACATCGTGAAAAAGTACGGCGGTTTGTTCATTGCCGATGAAGTGCAAACCGGCTTCGGCCGCACCGGCAGCCATTACTGGGGCATTCAAAACTGGGGCGTGACGCCGGACGCCATCGCGATGGCCAAGGGCATCGGCAACGGCATTCCGCTGAGTGCGCTCACCACCCGCCGCGAGATCGCCGCTGTCATGTCACAAAAAATCTGGTTCAACACCTTTGGTGGCAACCCGGTTTCAATGGTGCAGGGACTGGCGACGCTCGAAGTGATCGACAAAGAGGGCACCCAGGCGAATGCCGCGAAAGTCGGAAACTACTTGAAAGAGAAACTCACCGCCTTGATGGACAAACACCGGCTGATCGGCGAAGTGCGCGGCCTGGGCTTGATGCTGGGCGTGGAGCTGGTGAAAGACCGCCAGACCAAAGAACCTGCCACCGCCGAGACCGCCGAAGTGATGGAACGCACCAAGAACAACGGCCTGCTGATCGGCAAAGGCGGTCTGCACGGCAATGTGTTGCGCATCAAGCCGCCGATGTGCCTCACGCAAAGTGATGCGGATTTTCTCACCGCCACGCTGGATCGCGTGCTGTCCGAAGTGGAAGCGGCGTAAGCGCGCGGACGCTGCGGCGTTGCCGCGGGAGAGGCAGATGAATGGAAAATTCGCCCCCGTTTTCGTTGTAGCGTTGCTTGCTGTTGCCGGCCGGTTCGAAACGGCGCCGGCACAAAGCGGGCATCGGGCCGGCAGCGCAACGAGCAGGATGATGCGGCCGCTCGAGGTGAGGCAGGAAAATCCGGCCCTGGTTCAAAGCGAGGGCCAGGGTGATCGGCAGGACGGCAGGACCGGGCCTCATGCTTTCTGGATCCAGGGCGGGTTGGGCGTGGCTTCCGCAGATATCAGAGGCCGGTATTGGACTTCGTGGGAACCTTTCCTTCATGTCAACGCCAGTGCGCACTTGCGCCGGCATCACCTCCTCGTGTCGATTGGCCTCGACCATCAAATGATCGAAGCCTGGGAGATCAAGTCGTGGTGGGCAAGTTATGGCTTCGTCCACTCCCTGCCGTATCTGGAAGCGTCGCTGAGCCTGGGCGCGGGGCTGACGCGCTGGTATTATGACTCGGAAAGCAGTCGCGGGCGGGTTCGTTCCGCAAAGGCGCCGAGCCTGCTGGCCAAAGCGCAAGTGATTACCCATGTGAAACAGATACTCGGTTTGGGTCTGGTGTTGTCCGGCAATGTGAATAACGAAGCGGCCTACCTGGCGGGCAGTCTTGTTTTGGCGCTGGGGGCGTGGAATCTGTAGGCCGGTTTGAGATCGCATCTTTGCGAGAATGGCAAAGATTCGAACCGCAAGGACGCCAAGCAGGCGAAGAGTCTGGTCTCATCTCTGCTCTCTTCGCGCGCCGGTGGCTGCTCTCGCGGCGTCTCATTTTTGTAACGTGTACGGCTGTTCGGTTTGAAAACGTCATTCCGGCAAAGCGGGTACAGCACGCGGCGCAACGCCAAAATTTTCAGATGATCCTGGACAGGATGGCGGCGGAGAGAGGAAAGACTTCCAAAAGGCGTCAGTGCACGCGTGTTTTTTCAGAAATGGAGAAAAAAGAGCACAACCCGTTCCTTCGTTACTGCAGGCTGCTCACCTCTCATAAAGGTCTTCATGGAAACAGAAACCAAACAACCGGCCATCGACAGTCGTTTGCGGCGCTATGCGAATTGGGGAATTGTGCTGGGCACCGGCGTGTGGGCCTGCTATTTCGTCGGCTTCCTGGTCTATCACTCCCTGCAGTCCACCACTGCGGACAATAGCTGGCTGCTGCAGATCATTGCCAGGCACTATGCCGCGGCGGTCGGCGTGCCGTTGTCGGCGATTTCTGCATTTTGCATTGTGTTGCTGCTCCAGGTCGTGGTTAGCGGCCCGATCGAACTCGAGGCCCTGGGATTTAAATTTCGCGGGGCCGCCGGGCCGGTGGTGTTGTGGATCTTCTGTTTTCTCGCGATGGTCTTCGGCGTGTATTTGTTGTGGGGAAAATAGGAAAGGCACTTGGCTTCTCAATATGGACCATGGCCATCACCTCCAGAATCAACAGGCGCAAACTTGAGCGGCAAAGGAGAGCATCATGTCAAAACTCCTCATTCGCGGCGGTGAAATTCTCACCGGCACCGACCGTTACCAGGCCGAGGTGTATTGCGAAGGCAGCATCATTCGCGCGATCGGCGCGCAGCTCGCAGTGCCCGCGGGCACCGAAGTGATCGATGCCACCGGCTTGCTGGTCATGCCCGGCGGCCTCGATCCGCATGTGCACATGGCGCTGCCCTTCATGGGCACGGTGAGCGCGGATGATTTCGAATCCGGCACCATTGCGGGAATCTGCGGCGGCGTCACCACCATCATTGACTTTTGCATTCCCAACGCCAATCAGTCGCTGCTCGAGGCGCTGCGGCAGTGGGACGAGAAGGCCAAAATCGCGGTGGCGGACTATTCCTACCACATGGCCATCACCTGGTGGAGCGAGCAGGTCGCCGAGGAGATGGCGGTTGTGGTGCGCGAGCGCGGCATCACCAGCTTCAAGCATTTCATGGCCTACAAGGGCGCGCTCATGCTCAATGATGATCAACTCTATCACAGCTTCTGCCGGGTGAAGGAGCTGAACGGGATTGCCACGGTGCATGCGGAAAACGGCGACCTGGTGTGGAACCTGCAGCGCAAACTGCTGGCCGAGGGCAAGACCGGCCCTGAATATCACGCCGTCTCGCGGCCGCCGGAAGTCGAGGGCGAGGCCACCAATCGCGTGATTCGCATCGCGGAAGTGGTGGGCGTGCCGGTCTACATCGTTCACCTCTCGAGCAAAGCCGCGCTCGAGGCGGTGATTGCCGCCCGCTTGCGCGGCCAGCGCCATGTGTATGCCGAGTCGCTGATCAATCACCTCGTGCTCGACGATGCAGTCTATCGCCAACCCGGCTTCGAAGCCGCGGCTTATGTCATGAGCCCGCCGTTCCGTCCCGCCGGCAATCCCGCCGCCTTGTGGGACGGCCTCAAGGCCGGCATGATTCAAGCCACCGGCACCGATCATTGCCCCTTCACCATGCAGCAAAAGGCGATGGGCAAGGACAATTTCACCTTGATTCCCAACGGCTGCCCGGCGATTGAAGACCGCATGAGTCTGCTGTGGCATCATGGCGTCAACGGCGGCCGGCTTTCGCCGCAGGAATTCGTCAATCTCTTCACCACCAATGCCTGCCGCATTTTCGGACTCTACCCGCGCAAGGGCACGATCGCCGTGGGCTCGGATGCCGATCTCGTCGTTTTCGATCCCGAAAAGACGCGCACCATCAGCGCCAGGACGCATCATCACCGGGTGGACCGCAGCATCTTCGAAGGTATGACGGTGAAAGGCAATCCCACCCACGTGATTGCCGGCGGCAAGCTGGTTTACAAAGAGGGCGATTTGCGGGTCGAACGCGGGGCCGGGCGCTTCCTGCCGCGCAAGCCCTACGGCCTGTGATTCGCTCACCGGCTTTGTGGACGTGACTTCGATCATCCCTTCACCAGACACGGAAAGGCGACTATGAGCCTGCAACCCACGCGCTTGAGCGCGGAACAACTCGCGCAGAACTTTGCCGATCTGGCGCCGCGCTATACGCCCAACGAAGCCCTGCTGGAAGCGGCACGCTGTCTGTTTTGCTACGACGCGCCCTGCACGCGCGCCTGCCCCACCGCCATCGATGTGCCCAAGTTCATTCGCCAGATTCTCGAGCGCAATGTTGCGGGCGCGGGCCGCACGATTTTGTCCGCGAATATCTTCGGCGGCACTTGCGCGCGCGCCTGCCCCACAGAGGTGCTGTGCGAAGGCGCTTGCGTGTTGCACGGCCTCAATGAGAAGCCGATTCAAATCGGGCGGCTGCAGCGCTACGCCACGGATCACGTGCTGGAGCGCAACCTGCAATTCTTCACGGCCGGCAAGCCGCTCGACAAGAAAGTGGCGGTCATTGGCGCGGGGCCGGCCGGATTGTCCTGCGCACACGAGCTGACCAAACTCGGCGTCGCGGCCGTGGTTTATGAAGCCAGGGAATTTGCCGGCGGACTCAACACGTCCGGCATTGCCGCCTACAAAGTCAACACCGAGTTTGCCCGCGCGGAGGTCGAATACGTCCGGCAGATCGGCATTCCCATCCGTTTCAACACGCCGGTCGGCAAAGACTTGCCGGTGAGCCGGTTGCTGCAGGAGTATGATGCCGTGTTTCTGGGCACGGGCCTGGGCAAAACCGCCAGCCTGGGCATCGCGGGTGAAGAGTTGACCGGCGCATTTGAGGCGCTGGATTTCATCATGCCGACGCGATTGGGCGCGCTCGCCGAATGTGTCGTGGGTGAAAAGGTGGTGGTGATCGGCGCGGGCAACACCGCAATCGACGTGGCCACGGCCGCACGCCGGCTGGGTGCGGAGCAGGTCACGATCGTCTATCGCCGTGGCGCAGCCGAGATGCCCGCCTTTGCCTACGAATACGAGCTGGCCAAATCCGATGGCGTGCAGTTCCTGTGGCATACCCTGCCCAAACGGGTCGTGGGCGCACACGGCCAGGTCGCTGGCCTGGAATGCGTCAAGGTTCAACCCGGCGCCAAAGGCCAGCCGCTGCAGGAAATCCCCGATTCGCTGCACACGATTGCATGTGACATGGTCGTGGCGGCGCTCGGCCAGGACCCGCTCTACGAACTTTACCAGACGATCCCCGGGCTTAAAGTGGAGGGCAAACGGGTGGTGATTGATCCCGCCACGGGCGCGACCTCCGTGCCGGGCTTGTTTGCCGGCGGTGATTGTGTCAACGGCGGCAGCGAAGTGGTGGATGCGGTGGAAATGGGCAAGATCGCCGCCCGCGGCATCCTGCAGTATTTGAATTCCGAACGGGCCGCAGGCTGATTGCCGGCGCGGCACCCTTGCATGGCCGGCGCAGACCGCATTCCGCAGAGGCGCCGGCGCAAAGATTCCCCTGGCCTTTGAGCAAACGAGGTGCACTCATGCCTGATCTTTCGATTGATTTCTGCGGCATCAAATCCCCCAATCCGTTTTGGCTGGCCTCGGCGCCGCCCACCAACAGCGCCTATCAAGTGGCGCGCGCTTTCGATGCGGGCTGGGGCGGCGCGGTGTGGAAGACGATCGGCGAGCCGATCGTCAACGTCAGCAGCCGCTATTCCGCGGTGCATTATGCCAATCAGCGGGTGATGGGACTCAACAACATCGAGTTGATCACCGACCGGCCGCTGGCGGACAATCTGCGCGAGATTGCCGACATCAAAAAGCGCTATCCGAAAAATGCCCTGCTGGTGTCGCTCATGGTCGAATCCACGCGCGCGGCCTGGCATGACATCGTCAAGCGCACGGAGGACACCGGCTGCGACGGGCTGGAGCTGAATTTTGGCTGTCCTCATGGCATGAGTGAGCGCGGCATGGGATCGGCGGTGGGGCAGGTGCCGGAGTATGCCTGCCAGATCACCGAATGGGTCAAGGAAGTCGCCACCACGCCGGTGATGGTCAAGCTCACGCCCAATGTCACGGACATTCGCTACATCGCGCGCGCGGCGGTGCGCGGCGGCGCCGATGCCCTGTCGATGATCAACACCATCAACTCGATCACCGGCATCGATCTCGACACGTTCGCGCCGCGGCCGGCGGTGCGCGGGCAGTCCTCGCACGGCGGCTATTGCGGCCCGGCGGTGAAACCGATCGCGCTCAACATGGTGCAGCAAGTTGCCGCCGATGAACAGTCGCCGCGGCGCGTGCCGCTCAGCGGCATCGGCGGCATCCAAAGCTGGAGTGACGCGGTGGAATTCATGCTGGTGGGCGCGACCAGCGTGCAGGTTTGCACCGCGGTCATGCACTACGGCTTTCGCATCGTCGCGGGCATGATCGAAGGCATGGAAAACTGGATGCGCGAGAAGGGATTCACCAGCACGCGGGATTTCATCGGCAAGTCGCTCGAGCGCATCACAGACTGGGGCAATCTCGATCTCAACTATGCGATCACGGCGCAAATCGACCAAAAGCTCTGCATTCACTGCGGGCTGTGCTACATTGCCTGCGAAGACGGTTGCCATCAGAGCATTCGTCTGGAAAGACGCAACGGCACCAATCACTATGAAGTGATCCCTGAAAAATGCGTGGGCTGCAACATGTGCATGCTGGTTTGCCCGGTGGAGGGCTGCATCACCATGCAGGATCAAAGCGGCGGCAAGCCCGCGATGTCGTGGAATCAATATCAAAAGCTGCTGGCGGAGGGCAAGATCGCGCCGCTGCAGCCGCCGGCGCATGTGTAGCATCGCGGCAAACGCAGGAAAGAGAAAACCAGGAGAAGCAATGAATCGCACCAAAATCGCGATGACAATAGAGGTGCTGCAGGCCTGTGAGAGGCCGGTGTTGTTGGTGCTGCAGGATATTCCCCCCGAACAACTGCGTTGGAAGCCGGCCGCTGATTCACGCAGCATTGGCGAAATTTGCCGCCATCTCGTGCGGGTGAATGCCTGGTTCCTGCGGCGGCTGGGCGTCGAGCCGCAGGTGGCCGATGTTCCGGCCGGTGGCGCCGCAGAGCTGGCGGCCGGCCTGGAACGCAGCCACCGCCAGGTTCGTGAAGTCGTGCAGGCCTGCGACGACGATGGTGCGCTGCTGGTCGAGCGTGTTGCGCTGGACGGCAAGGATCGCGAGAAGCTGGGCGTGGCCGCGCTGCACATCGCCCAGCATGATTTGTATCACCTCGCGCAGATCGTTTATCTGCGCCGGGCGCAGGATCGCAATTGGCCGGCGCCGCTGAAAGAATGGGAGGCTGCCACGCATGTGATCGGCGACTATCTGCTGGGCGTGAAATGAGCCCGTGCCTTTCCCGCCGATGAGACTTTGAGTTTGTCAGGGAGCGAAACCCGCAGCCGGGAAATCGTGTGATCGCCGATCTTGCATTTGCCGGCAGAGATGGCTATTTTTAGCGCGATCATAACAGGGTGAGGTGAATACCATGTCAGCAACAGGCAGCCCGATTCTTACGCCGGAGCGTTCTTACCCGGAAGAATACCTTCCCGCTTCCGATGGGAGGCCCATGGCAGAGACCGATGTTCATCGCCGCCTGATGCTCGATTTGCTCCATGCTCTCGAGGAGCATTTCCGCGAACAGCCGCTGGTGTATGTCAGCGGCAACATCTCTCTTTATTATCTCGATGAGCGGGGAGTTCGCCAGAGCATCTCCCCTGATGTTCTCGTCGTGTTTGGTGTCCCCAAGAAGCCGCGCCGCATCTACAAGCTGGAAGCGGAGGGCAAGGCGCCGGACGTCGTGATCGAGTTGACCTCGGATGAAACCAAGGTCAATGATCTCGGCGACAAGCGCTACATTTATGCCACGCTCGGCGTGCGCGAGTATTTCATCTTCGATCCCTTGCACGAAACCATGCGGCCGCCGCTGCGCGGCTTTCGCCTGGAGAACGGCGATTATGTGCCGTTGATGGGAAGCCGGCTGAGCAGCGAAGTGTTGGGATTGGAACTGCGCGTCGAGCAGGATACCCTGCGGCTGTACGATCGCAAAACCGGGAAACGCTTGCTGACCCCCGGGGAGGCTGAAGCGGCACGCCGCGATGCCGAAGTCAGAGCGGAACGCGAAGCCCGCGAACGTCAGGCGGCGGAGGCGGAAGTGGCGCGCTTGCGCGAAGAACTGAAAAAACTGCGTGGCAAATAGTCCCCTCGGAATCAAAGAAAGGTCAGCCATGGCTCGTATCGTACGCGCCGGTTTGATTCAAGCCTCCCTGCCACTGGCGGCGGATGCGCCGCTGGACAAGCTGAAAAAGGCCACGATCGACAAGCATGTGGCCTTGATCGCGCAGGCTGCCGGCCAAGGTGTGCAGGTGTTGTGCCTGCAGGAAATCTTCTACGGCCCCTACTTTTGCGCGGAAGAGCAAACGCGCTGGTACCAAATGGCCGAGCCGATTCCCGGCGGCCCGACCCTCACGCTGATGCGCGAGCTGGCCGCCAAACACAAGATGATCATGGTGGTGCCGATTTACGAAGAGGACATGCCCGGCGTGTTCTACAATACCGCCGCCGTGCTCGATGAAACCGGCGCCTATCTCGGCAAATACCGCAAGAATCACATTCCCCACTGCCACCCCGGTTTCTGGGAGAAATTCTATTTCAAGCCCGGCAATCTCGGCTATCCGGTGTTCACGACCAGCGTCGCCAAGATCGGCGTGTACATCTGCTATGACCGCCATTTTCCGGAGGGCGCGCGCGCGCTGGGCTTGAACGGCGCGGAGATTGTGTTCAATCCCTCGGCGACCGTGGCGGGCCTGTCGGAATATCTCTGGAAGCTGGAGCAGCCCGCGCACGCGGTCGCCAATCAATATTTCGTCGGCGCCATCAATCGCGTCGGGCACGAGAAGCCGTGGGACATCGGGGAGTTCTATGGCTCGAGTTATTTCTGCGATCCGCGCGGCCGCATCATCGCGCAGGGCAGCCGCGACCAGGATGAAGTCATCGTCGCGGATCTCGATCTCGATCAAATCCGGGAAGTGCGCAACGTCTGGCAGTTCTTCCGCGACCGGCGGCCGGAATCTTACGGCCGGCTGCTGGAATAGCGCGCGCCCAATCGCCGGCGCGCCGGCAGACCATTCCACCGCAAAACAAAAAGCCCTGTGCGCTTCACCTGCGCGCACAGGGCTTTTGATTTCCAGGCCCTCCAGTTTTCCGAACAACGGGAAAACCGGCGGCACCGGCAGCTTTAGAAGCTGTAGGTCAAACGGCTCAAGATCAAGCGGCCGAGAACGGGAGCGCCGATGAATTCACGATGTTCCTTGTCGAGCAGGTTCTGCACGTTGACGGAAAAGCGCGTGCCGTGCGCGAACGGCAGATCATACCCGAAGTTGAAATCCACCACGGTGTAGGTTTGCACTTCTCCCACAAACACGCCGGAATCCATCGGGAAGCCTTCAACGTAACGGCCGCGCACCTCCGCATCATAGCCGCGCTGCGCGGAACGATATTGCACGGAAAGCGCCGCCTTGTTGCCCGGTGCGTTGAGCGCGATGTCCGTTACGCCGTCGAGATTGCGGAAGATGACGCGATTGGGCTTCTTAAACAGGTTGAAGCCATTCTTGGTGACAAAAGAATAATTGCCGGAGAACACCCACTTCGGCGAGGCATAATAAGTCAAATTCACATCCATGCCGTTGAGGCTGACTTCGCCGAAATTGCGGTAGGTCAACAGGATCGCAGTGGGATCATTGGCCTCTTGCGGGGTTGCGGTACCGTAGGGAATCTGCGCCGCGCCGCTGGTGAAGATGGTGGCCAGCTCATCCACCGGCGTGCCATTGCCGTTGCCGCCCAATCCCAGCGCTGGATTGTCAAGCGCCGCCAGCACGGCCGCCAGTTGCGCATTGGCAGGATTGGCGAGCGCCGCGCCGAACTGCTGTCCCAAATTCGCGCCCAAGGTCGCAGGATCGAGGAACACGTTCGGCGTTTCGTTGTTCAGCGGGCCGACAAAGTTCTTGATGCGGGAATGGTACACATCCACGCCCACCACCAGTTTCTCATTGATGATGCCTTTGTAGCCCAATTCGTAGGTTTCGGTGGTGGTTTCCTTGATTTGATTGACATCCACCACGTTTTGCACCACCCGTGATTGGCCGGTGGTCGGGTCGATCAGGCGCATGACGTTATTGACGCCGGTCACTTGCTGCGGCACAATGCCAAGGAACTGCTGGGTAATGGCGTCAATCGCCGCCGGCGGCAGGCCTTGCGAAGCCAGCAAGCCGCGGAATTGCGGCACGAGCTGGGCGAGCACGGCGCCACGGCCGACGCCCCACATCACGTTGGTGAAGGCCGGGTTGTTGAGATCGATGTAGTCGTTGCGGCTCAGGCCCGCCAGCGGCGCAAAGGGCGAGCGGTAACGCGGCAAGCCATTGGCGCTGCGGCTGAAGTTGAAGCCGGATTCCGGCACGCCCTGCGTGCGCGCGCCAGTGGTAATATCGAACGGAAACGCGGATTGCAGGCCGCGCTGGCGGAAACGGAAGATGTCCTGGCCTGCGGAAATATCGAGGAACAGATTCAAGCTCGACGGCGTGCTGAAGGCGCGGTTGTAGGTGGCGCGGAAATTGTGCGAGGGATCCGGCTTGAACACCAGCGCCGCGCGCGGGGAGAACACCGGGTCTTTGATGCGATTGTGATCATCGACGCGCGCTGCCAGCAGCAGGTCGAGCTTGCTGGTCAGTTGGGTTTCCGATTGCAGGTAGGCGCCGAACTCATTGATATTGTCGTCGTCCTCATTGCGGCCGTTGATGGTGTTGTCGGTGTCGGGCCGCGTCAGGATGGCATCGGCGCCATAGGTGAAGCGCTGGCGCCGTCCCAGCATCGTGCTGTGCTGAATCTGGCCGGCGTAGAGTTTCGAATTGTCCACGATCAGCGCGCCGTCACGCAGCAAGTAGGTATCGCCGGCATCGCTTTGATTCATGAAGCCCTGGACGAAGAGGTTCTTGTAGAGGAAGCGCGCTTGGGCATAGGAGTAAGTCCAGCCTTTGGCCAGGCCGGCGCCAATGCCGGTGTACTCCAGATTGCTGGCGCGGTTGTACCCGCCGCTGAGAATGACGGTGGCCTCCTCGCTGAGGCGATAGTCCAGCCGGGCTTCGGCGGCGATTTTCTCCACGTCAAAATCACGCTTGTTCTCGATGGGGCCGCTGACCGGCACATTGCCGGTGGTGGTCTGGCGATAGGGCGTGATGGTGGCCGGTTCGGCCGGATCGTAGTTCACCCAATCCTGGCCCTGATAGTATTGCGCGGAAAGCTTGTAGCCCAGCTTGCTGCCCACCACGCCGGCGTGGCGCATCGACGTCATGTAGATGTTGCGGCCGCCTTGTGGCTCGCGCTGGGAAATGTTGAAGAAATCCCGGCCGCCGCCGCCGATGCTGAACGTCGTGCCCTTGGACTCGAACGGCGAACGGGTGATAATGTGCATCACGCCGCTGGCGCTGTTGGGGCCGTACAATGCCGAGCCGGGTCCGGAGACGACTTCAATGCGGGAAATGTCCTCAGTCGAAGTCGGAATGAAATTGTAGGCATTGAGGCGAAGCGAAGGAACATTGGCATAGCGGTTATCCACCAGCGACAGCAGCGAGCCGGAGAAGATGTTGTTGAAACTACGCACGACCACGTTGCTTTGCGCTATGCCGTTGCTGGAAATATCGACCGCCGGCAGCCCTCTCATGTAATCGGTCGGGCTGGTGGTCGCGCGGCCGCGAATCTGCGTGGCCTCCAGAACGGAAACGGCGGCCGGTGCCTCCAGAACTTTTTCCTGGCGCCGCGAGGCCGAGATGATGACCGGGTTTAGCGAGATGCCGGAAGGCACAACTTCGAGGTTGAGCGTTTTGATTTCACCGGCTGCCAAAGTCACATTCGCAATGACTCTTCTCTCATAACCGATAAACGAAACGGAGACCGTGTAGGTGCCGGCTGGCAGATTCGGCACCTCAAAGTTGCCGGAAGCATCGGCAGCCGCGCCCGTCGGCGACAGCCCCGGTGCCGTCACCACGACGCTGGCACCCGGCAGCTTTTCTTTGCTCTCCGCATCGGTCACTGTTCCCCGCAAGGTGGCTGACTGCGCCAGCACCACGGCCGGCACGAGCAGGACCATTCCCGCAGACAGGAACCGCACCAACGTCGAGAGCACTCGTCGTTGTTCCATACCTTTCCTCCCGTGGAAGTTAGTGTTTAACGGACAACGAGCCGCGCGGGCATTAGAGGGTTTTTCCGCGACGGCAAATGGAAGATGGATACAGCCGATGCAAGATGCAGCAGTTTTGGACACGGCAGGGTTCAAGAATGGGCAAAGAGCAGGGCTTTGCCGAATCGCAGAATTGAAAAAATCGGCCTAATTATAGCAAGGGGAATATTCAGCCGCAAGCAAAAAAACCGCGGAAATCAAGGTGACCACGCCAATCGCATGCCTGTTTGAGCGGCACACTGCACTGCGCCGGTGCGGCCGTGGCGGTTATGATGCAGTGCGTCGCAACGCCGGCGCTCGCGCTTGCCGATCCGCTCCAAAAAGAATTTGCATTTTTAGGGCTTTCTGGCTATATAGTGCCCTAAAATTACGAGCACCATCAACCAAGCCGACGGCCTCACCGCCGCATCAATCGCGGATCCAACCAAACGCATCATGGCCTCTCCTGACAAAATCAAACACCTGCGCGAGTTGAAACAGAAGGCGCTCGCCGGCGGCGGAGAAAAGCGCGTACAACAACAGCACGACAAGGGTAAGCTCACGGCCCGCGAACGCCTGGAGCTGCTGCTCGATGAAGGCAGCTTTCACGAGCTTGACATGCTGGTGCAACATCGCTCGCGCGATTTCGGCCTGGACAAACAAAAATTCCTGGGTGATGGTGTGGTCACCGGTTATGGCCGCATCGAGGGCAGGTTGGTTTACCTCTTTTCGCAAGATTTCACCGTGCTGGGCGGCTCGCTCTCCGAAGCTTATGGCGCGAAGATCTGCAAGATCATGGACATGGCCATGAAGAACGGCGCACCGATCATCGGGCTGAACGACTCCGGCGGCGCGCGCATTCAGGAAGGCGTGGTGAGCCTGGGCGCCTATGCCGACATCTTCCTGCGCAACACCCTCGCCAGCGGCGTGGTGCCGCAAATCTCCGCGATTCTGGGGCCGTGTGCCGGCGGCGCGGTCTATTCGCCGGCTATCAGCGATTTCATTTTCATGGTGCCCAACATCAGCTACATGTTCGTCACCGGCCCCAATGTGGTGAAGACCGTGACCCACGAAGATGTCACGTTCGAAGAGTTGGGCGGCGCGGAAACCCATGCCTCCAAAAGCGGCGTGGCCCATTTTCTCGCGCCCGATGAAGTGAACTGCATGCAAAGCATCCGCCGGCTGCTGAGTTTTCTGCCGCTGAACAATTGCGAAGATCCGCCCCTGCGGCCATGCTCGGACAGCGAGCAGCGCCAGGACGAGGCGCTCAACACCCTCGTCCCGGAAAATCCCAACAAGCCCTATGACATCAAGGACATCATCCTGCGGGTGGTGGATGACGGCGACTTCATGGAGGTGCATGAACGCTACGCGCAAAACATCGTGGTTGGGTTTGCGCGCCTTGGTGGCAAACCGGTGGGCTTTGTGGCCAACCAGCCCGCGGTGCTCGCCGGCGTGCTCGACATCGATTCCTCCATCAAAGCGGCGCGCTTCGTGCGCTTCTGCGATGCTTTCAATATTCCGCTGGTCACGCTGGTGGACGTGCCGGGCTTTTTGCCGGGCACGGATCAGGAATGGCGCGGCATCATCAAGCACGGCGCGAAACTGCTCTATGCCTACTGTGAAGCCACGGTGCCGAAGATCACCGTGATCACACGCAAGGCCTATGGTGGCGCGTATGACGTCATGAGCTCAAAACACATTCGCGGCGACATCAACTACGCCTGGCCCTCCGCCGAGATCGCCGTAATGGGGCCGCAGGGCGCGGTGGAAATCATCTTCAAGCGCGAGATCGAGCAGGCCGCCGATCCCAAAGCCGCCACCGCCGCCAAGGTCGAAGAGTATCGCGAGAAATTTGCCAGCCCCTACATCGCCGCGGAGCGCGGCTATATTGACGACATCATCGAGCCGGCGCAAACCCGGCCCAAGCTCATCGCGGCGCTGCACATGCTGGCCAACAAGGTTGACCGCAATCCCAAGAAGAAACACGGCAATATTCCCCTGTAATCCGGCGCGCGGCTTGCCCGGCGCCGGTGGCAGAAGACCAACCACCCTTTCGTGGGGCGAAGACGAGAAGCGCATATGCAATTGCAGTCCGAGAAACAACAAGACGTCGTTATCCTGAGATTGGAAGACCAGCGGCTCGATTTCAGCGTCGCGCCTGATCTCAAGACCAAGTTTATCGAACTCACCAACGCCGGCGAGAAGCACGTGTTGCTCGATCTCGCCAATGTCGAATACGCCGACAGTTCGGGACTGGGCGCCATCTTGTTCGGCATCCGGCAACTGCGGCCGGCCAGGGGCGTTTTGAAAATCGTCAACCTCCAGCCGCGTGTGCTCACCCTCATCAAGATCGCCAAGCTCGACAATGTGATCGAAAGCTTCGACGATGAAGCCGAGGCGATTGCCAGCTTTGCGACAGACTGAGCGGCCGCGATTCCACTCATCGGCAGGGCACACCAACCGGCTGCGGCCGGCTGGTGGTGCCCGACGGGCATCCTATCCCTGACCTGCTGCAGCCTGGAAAACCGCATCGATCCCATGTTCACGAAAATCTTGATTGCCAATCGCGGGGAGATTGCGGTGCGCATCATTCGCACCTGCCGCGAAATGGGCATACGCACCGTCGCGGTGTTCTCGGAGGCGGATCGCCTGGCCTTGCACGTGCGGCTGGCGGACGAAGCGCGACCGCTGGGTCCGCCACCGGCGCGCGAATCCTACCTGGTTCCGGAAAAGATCATTGCCGCGGCCCTCGCCAGCGGCGCAGAAGCGATTCACCCGGGCTATGGTTTTCTCTCGGAAAACGCCGCTTTCGCCGAGGCCGTGACCGCCGCGGGCTTGGTGTTCATCGGCCCCTCGGGCGAGGCCATGCGCCAGATGGGCGACAAAGTTGCCGCCCGCAAACTGATGATGGCGGCCGGCGTGCCGGTCGTGCCCGGCACGCGCGAGCCGGTGGCCAGTCTCGCCGCCGCCCGCAAGACGGCCGCGGAAATCGGCTATCCGGTGCTGCTCAAAGCCGCGGCCGGCGGCGGCGGCAAGGGCATGCGGCTGGTGCACCGGCCCGAAGATCTGCCGGAGATGTTGCGCACCGCGGCTTCGGAGGCCCAATCGGCTTTCGCCGACGGCCGCATCTTTCTCGAAAAATATGTCGAGCAGCCGCGCCACATCGAATTTCAAATCATCGCCGATCAGCATGGCAACGCCATTCACCTGGGCGAGCGCGAATGCTCGATTCAGCGCCGGCATCAAAAGGTGATCGAAGAATCGCCCTCCGCCCTGCTCGACCCCGAGATGCGGCGCGCCATGGGCGAGGCCGCAGTGGCGGCCGCGCGGAGCTGCGGCTACGTCAACGCCGGCACCATCGAGTTCATCGTGGACAAGGACCGGCGCTACTACTTTTTGGAAATGAACACCCGCCTGCAAGTCGAGCATCCCGTCACCGAATTGGTGACCGGCCTGGATTTGGTGAGGATGCAGATCGAAATCGCGGCCGGCCAGAAGCTGCCGCTCACGCAGGCGCAAGTGCAACGCAACGGCCACGCGATCGAATGCCGCATTTATGCCGAAGATCCGGAGAACAACTTCATGCCCGCCATCGGCCGATTGCGCCATTTGCACAAGCCCGACGGCTTTGGCATCCGCGAGGACAGCGGCGTGTATGAAGGCGGTGAGATTTCGGTTTACTATGATCCGCTGATCTCCAAGCTGGTGGCCTGGGGCGCCACGCGTGCAGAGGCCATCAATCGCATGTGCCGGGCGCTGGCAGAGTATGAAATCGGCGGCGTCAAGACCACGATTCCCTTTTGCCTGTGGGTCATGCAACACCCCAAATTCCGCGCCGGTGAATTCGACACCCACTTTGTACAGAATGAATTCACCCCGGCTCTGCTGGCGGCGCATCGCGACGGGCAACCGCCGCAGCGCGATCTGGCAACGGTGGCGGCGCTGGCCGCGGTGCTGAAACAGGAAACCAGCGCGACCGCTGCCGCTCCCGCGCCGGGAAACAGCGCCCCCCCCACCACCAGCAATTGGAAACGCCGCGGCTGGCGGGAGCAAATGGAACCGCGTTGAATCGTGACAGCAGTGAGGAGGGAGAGCCATCATGCCGCGACGCAGCAGGAGAACGCAAAAAAAAGCCGGCGCCTCGCCCGGCACGTTGGTGTATATCGGCGAGAAAAAAGTGGACCAGCCGGTGGTCACGCTGTTTGTTTACAACAATGAACGCTATCAGGAGCGGCAGGTCGAGCGCCTGGAGGAGATCTACCCCTGCCGCACCAATCCCCCCACGAGTTGGATCAACGTTACCGGCCTGCACGACGTTCGCCTGCTGGAAGAGCTGGGCGGTCATTTCAAAATTCATCCCCTCGCCCTGGAAGACATTGCCAACACCACGCAACGCCCCAAGCTGGAAGAACACGGCGATCACCTCTTCGTCGTGCTCAAACTGCTGAAGTACGATGAGCCGTCCGGCGGCATCACCGGCCAGCAGGTGAGCATTTGGATGACCTCGAACTATCTGCTCTCCTTCGAAGAGAACCACGAAGACATTTTCGATCCGCTGCGCGAGCGCATTCGCACCGCCGGCAGCCAGGTGCGGCGCTGCGGCACGGATTACCTGCTCTATCGCCTGCTCGACGCCGTGGTCGACCACTACTTCCTCGCCCTCGACAAGCTCGGCGAGCGCATTGATGCCGTGGAAGACGAGTTGATCGAGCAGCCCACCAAAGACACGCTGCGCGCCATCTACAGCCTCAAGCGGGAGCTGCTCTTCCTGCGCAAATCCACCTGGCCGCTGCGCGAAGTCATCAGCGAGTTGACGCGCATCGAGTCCCCGCTGATCAAGGACGCCACCCTCGTCTTCCTGCGCGATGTCTATGATCACACCGTGCGCGTGATCGAAACCATCGAAAGCTACCGCGACGTTGCCGCCGGCATGATGGACCTTTACCTCTCCAGCTTGAGTCACAAGATGAATGAAGTCATCAAAGTGCTCACCATCATCTCCACCATCTTCATTCCGCTCACCTTTCTCGCCGGCGTGTACGGCATGAACTTCAACCCTGAGGCCAGCCCGTGGAACATGCCCGAGCTGAATTGGTACTGGGGCTATCCCGCGGTCTGGCTGGTGATGGCCGCCATCGGCGGCGCGATGCTGTTCTTCTTCAAGAAAAGAGGCTGGTTCTGACGCCACCGCCGCTTCGCCGGCGGCGGCAGGGCGAATGAGTCGATGGCGTCTTTCGCTTTGCCCGCTTCACGCCTTCGTGGCGGACGCGCCCCGATCCAAGACTGCTTTTTCCTCGGGATAGGGGGGAAATTTCGCCTCCTCCGCCAGCCGCACATCCTCGATGGAAAGAAATGCGCCGGGATTGAACCGGCGGATGATTTCGCTCAATTCTGCCAGCCGCTTGCGTTGAATCACCGTGAAGACCACCTTCACCGGGCCGGTCACGCCCTCGCCGTTCAACACTGTCAGGCCGTAGCCTGCGGCTTTGAGGTGGGCAATCAACGCGGAGGCATCCTTGCGGGTGATGATGCGCACCACTTGCATGCCGAGCGCCAGCTTGCCCTCGATGTAAATGCCCACGAAACTGCCCATGGCATAGCCGCCGCCATAGGCCAGGTAGCACATGACATTGTCAAGGTGTTTGAAAATCTGGCTGATGGCAAGCAGCCAGATCATCACCTCGAAAAATCCCAGCAGCGGCGCGAGCAACCGCCGGCTGCGCGCCAGAAACATGATGCGCAACGTGCCGATGGAAACATCCACCACCCGCGCGCTGAAAATCAGCACCGGCAGGATCACCCAGCGAAACAATTCGGATTGATGCAAAGCCGCAGAATCCATTTTGCCCTTCTCCTTGTTCCATTCCAGTCCCACGGGACTTCCCGCGGTGGCAGGCGCTCTCGAACGCGAGCTTCAACGGCAAATATGCTGAAAAAAACTTGGTGCGCAAGCGCAAGTTTGATTTTGCCTGGAGTCGAGCGCTGCCAGCGCCAACCCCTGGCAGGAAATCCGGTGAAAGGCCCGGCATCGCGTTGCAATCTTCCGAAGGTCCCTGCGGGATGGCTCTCCCAAGCGCAACTTCTTGATCAAACTTTCAACCGCCAAACAGCGGGACAAACTGCTTGAATTTGAAGCCGCTGTTCAGTATTGTCATGGCCTGACTGGCGGCACGACCAACCCTCTGCCTCGTTTGTCCTCCCGCCATCAACCAAACAAGTCTTCCCTGCCGCCGGCCGCTCGAGCCGGCGGCTGTTGCTGGAATCAATGTTAAACCGTTGGCTGAGATGCAACAGACGCATGCGAAACTAAGAGCTTCCTTTCATACCCTCGGCTGCCGTCTCAATCAGGCAGAGACCGCGCTGCTGTCCAACCGCTTTCGTTCCCAAGGCTATGAGATCGTCCCTTTTGACGAACCTAGCGACGTGTGCGTCATCAATTCCTGCACCGTCACCGAGCATGCCGATCGCAAGTGCCGCCAGCTCGTCAAGCAAGTGCTGCGCCGCAACCCGGACACTTTCGTAGCGGTCGTCGGCTGCTACGCGCAAGTGGGCGCCGAGGCGCTGCAACGCATTCCCGGCATCGATTTGATCGTGGGCACGCAGGACAAACTCAATCTCACGGCATTGATCGATGATCCGGTGAAGCGCCCGGCCCCGCAAGTGGTGCGGCCGCGCCCGAGCCGCGAACCCTTCACCCTCGCCGGCACCGGCCTGCCCGCGCCCACCACGCGCGCCAATTTGAAAATTCAGGACGGCTGCGATTTCATGTGCAGCTTCTGCATCATTCCCTTTGCCCGCGGCCGCGCCCGCTCACGCGCTTTCAGCGACCTGCGCCGGGAAGCCGCGGAGCTGATTGCCGCGGGCCACAAAGAACTCGTGCTCACCGGCGTCAATCTCGGCACCTATTCGTGCGAGGGCAAAACGTTTCTGGACGCGGTCAAGATGCTGCTGGCGCTGCCCGGCCTCGTGCGCCTGCGCATCAGCAGCATCGAGCCGACCACCATTCCCGCCGAGTTGCTGGAACTGATGGCCGACTCCGAAATTCTCTGCCCCCATCTGCACATTCCGGTGCAAAGCGGCGATGACGGCGTGATGGCGGCGATGAAACGCCTCTACACCCGCGCGGAATTCGAGGATTTCATCGCCATGGTGCACCGCCGCCTGCCGCACGCCATGATTGCCACGGATCTCATGGTCGGCTTTCCCGGCGAAACCGAGGCGGCGTTTCGCGCGAGCTGCGATCTGCTGCAAAACTCCGCGCTGGCCTACGCGCATGTGTTCACCTTCTCCAGCCGGACCGGCACGGCCGCCGCACGCCAGGCCGGCCACATTCCCGCCGCCGTGAAAAAAGAGCGCAGCCAGCGCCTGCATGAAATCTCCGAGGCGAAGAAGCTGGAGTTCTACCGCCGCTTCGTCGGCCGCGAGTTGAGGGTCTTGCTGGAAGAACGCTCCGGCGCCGGCGGTTGGCTCGGCTTCTCGGACAATTATGTCAAAGTGGAAGTGCGCGGTGCGCCGCTGGCGGAGAATCAACTGGTGCGGGTGCGCGTGGAGAGCGTGCAGCCGGGAAACGCGCACGGCACGATCGTATCGTCAGTCTGACTGCGGCAAACCGAAACGCGACCGCCGGGCGGCGCATTGGCTTTATCCCACCACAAGGCAAATCACCTCAGAATGATTGTCAGAGGGAAAGTATGAAGAAAACGCTTGCCTGCCTGATGCTGTGCGGGCTGGTGCTGGCCGCGGCGGCGCCGGGCGCCGCGCAACCGGGCGCGGATGATGCGCTGCGCCAGGCCTCGCTGCGCCAACAGCGGCTGGCAACCCCGCGCAAGACCATCGAAAATTTTCTGGAATGGCAAAATCCGCCGGGCATCGATTATGCAATTGCCGCGGAAGCTTTCACGCTGGACTCAACCCGCAGCGCGACCGAGCGCCAAACACTGGCGCGCCAGCTCAAGCGCGTGCTCGACGGCCGCGCCCTGTTCGTGCGCCTGGAGACGATTCCCGACAGCGCCAATCATCGCGACCCGCACAGCGGCCTGCCCCAATACACCCTCTTTCCCAACAAGCTGCCGCACGTTTATCTCGTCAAAACCGGCGACGAATGGCTGTTCGCGCCGGAAACCCTGCGGGAAATTCCGCGGCTCTATCGCCAAACTTATTCCGCGTGGCTGGAAGACGTGCAGCGCATGCTGCCCAAGCCGCTCTTCTATTCCTTCCTGGGCATTGCCATTTGGCAGGCTGCCGGCTTCGTGCTGCTGCTGATCACCGGCCTGTTCTTGCGCAGAGTCTTTGCCCTGCTCATCAACCGCCTCGCCAGCCGGCTGATCTCGCAAGAGACCTGGCAGTGGGAACCGGCGCAGTTGCGCCGCTTTCTGCGGCCGCTCAGTTTTCTGTTGATGATCGGCTTCTTTTCCCTGACCTACTCGAATTTGCAGCTCTCGTTGCGCGCCAATCTTTTCATCAGTGTGCTGCTGCAATTGCTGGCGGCCGCCGGCGTCATCTGGCAGATGTTCAATCTCGTCGATGCATTCTCGGCTTACCTGTCGCGCGTCACCAAGAAAACCGCCAGCAAGCTCGATGATCAGTTGATTCCGATCCTCGGCAAAGTGCTCAAGTTTCTGGCGCTGCTGCTCGGCGTCATCACCGTGATCCAGAGCTACGGCTACTCCATCAGCTCGATCGTGGCCGGCCTCGGCATCGGCGGTTTGGCCATTGCGTTGGCGGCGCAAAACACGCTGGCCAACTTCTTTGGCTCGGTGATGATCTTTCTCGACAAGCCGTTTCAAGTCGGCGATTACATTCGCGTCGACGGCTCCGAAGGCACGGTGGAGGAAGTGGGCTTCCGCTCCACCCGGCTGCGCACGCCGGAGGATTCGGTGGTGACCATGCCCAATGCCAAGCTCGCCGACGCGCAGATCAACAATCTGGGATTGCGCAATTACCGGCGCATCCGCATGCTGCTGGGCTTGACCTACAGCACCACGCCCTTGCAGATGCAGGCGTTTGTCGAAGGGATCCGCGCGATCATCGCCGCCAATGCCTTCATGCGCAAGGACGCCTACGAAGTACATTTCAACGAATTCGGCGCCTACTCGCTCAACGTGCTGGTGGTGTGTTATCTCAAAGTCAGCGGCATCGGCGAAGAATTGCGCGAGAAGCACAATTTCTTCATGGAGATTCTGCGGCTGGCTGCCCGTGTGGGCGTGGAATTCGCCTTTCCAACGCAAACGTTGCACGTCGACAGCTTCCATGCCCGGCAGCCGCGCGTGGTCGGCAGAGAGATTCCCGAGGCCGAACTGGCGAAAATCGTCAAGGGCTTCGGCCCGGCAGGCGAATTTTCGCAGCCCACGGCGCCGCGGCTGCAAGACAACGGCAAGCCGGTGGATTTCACCGCACAAGCTTTGCTCGGACTCCCCAAGCCGCTAACCCTTGCTGAGGAAGAATGGCGCTGAGCCGGATCATGACCGATCGCAGCCTTTTTCAACTCTTGTTGCTGGCGGGACTGCTGCTGCTCTGGTGGCTGAATCCCAGCCGGAAAGCGCGGCCGGCAGCAAAGCTCACGCTCTATCTGTTCGCGCTGCTTGCCTTCGTGATTTTGAGTTTTTTGAATTGGAAGTGTGGCGCATGAACGCCGGCCGTGCCGGCATTTTCATTTGCTCCCGAAACGCCCGCGGAGCATATCCGCTCAATGAGGTGGGCAATGCCGAGCTGGCTCTGGATCGTGATGATGATCGCCGCCGTGCTGGCAGCGGGCCTGCTGCGCGAACGCCGGCGACTGCGCAGCATGGAACGCGTTGCCAAACAACGCGGCTTTGTGCTGCATTCGCCGTTTGTTCCCGGCGAGCACCTGCCGCTGGCAGCGCTGGCGGAGCGGCTCGCGGGACGCCCCGCCACCCGCTGGGGCGCGGGGTTTACGGGTGAGGTCAACGGACTCGCGATCGCCATCGCCGAGCATGAGATGCCCGCCAGCGGCGTGGACGCTGCCGGTTCCCCCAACACCATCGGCATCTGGTACGTGATGGTGGCGTGGCCGGTTGGCCGCGCAGGCGTAAGCACCCCTGCCGGCGGCACGTGGCCGCACGGCGGCCAGCTTGCCTGCGACGGCGGGTGGGGTGCCTGGCGGCTGCGCGGCAACCTCACGCCAGCCAACCTCGAGTTGCTGCTGGCCCATCTGCCCGAGGCCCGCCACCAGTTCGAATAGCCGGATTGGGCGGAGCGGCTGGCGCCACGCGGACGATGAGCCAGGCGCCGCCCAACGACATGAGAATTCGTATGGCGATGATTGCGTTATTTTGTCTGCCATCATTTTGCCCAAAGGCCTGCGCCAGATTTCAGACAAGCTGAAACCTGAAGCCCGCAGGCAGCGCGTTGGGAACTGAGGGCATCTGTCATATCCAGTCCTGCAGGCGGGCATTCCTGAGGTGGCTTTATGGCGCCCCGGTGGGGCTTGGTGATTTCTCTTGATGACGACGTTTCCAGGGCGTTGCC